>JACCXJ010000013.1 GCA_013697045.1 Gammaproteobacteria bacterium
TCTTGCATGAATACTACTTCAGCAACTTGAAGAAGGATGGCGGGGAAGATCCGGCACGTAACTCAGCATTCCTTAAGGCTGTCGAATCGAGCTTTGGCAGCTACGACCTTTGGAAGACCGACTTCACCAGCGTCGGCAAGATGCGCGGGGTCGGATGGGCGATTTGTTACCTGGATCCGCTACACGGCCAGTTGTCCAACCACTGGATCACGTTGCATGAAGTCGGAAACGTGTCCGGCTTTATCCCCGTGCTCGTCATGGACGTCTGGGAGCACGCGTTCCTGCTCGACTACAAACCGGCGGAGCGCCCCAAGTATATCGCAGCCTTCTTCTCCAATCTCAATTGGCAGACGGTAGAAGAACGCCTCTCAGCCAAAAAATAGCCAAATAAAGGGGTTCGGGTCTCTTCGCGCTACTCCCGCCGCTCGCCCACGATCTCGCGCGGAAGTGGCTTGCGCTGCCCAAGCAAGCGTGGGCGCCTGCGCCACTGCCGTGCAAGGATATCTCCACTTGCGACACACTGTTTCCTTTGGGTAAGCAATGATAGTATCAAACTGCTCGATGCGTCCACGTGTAACCCCATAAATTGTCGGGGCCGAAAATTGGCCGCCTATGGACTTCGCCCAGAGGGGAGCAGGGCTGGTCCCGGGCGGGCCACGTGGGCCGATCCGTTCGCCACATCGCCGCGGTGGTCCGAAGCCCTGTAGCGCACTGGCTTGAGGTCGATCCATGACCGCTGTGCGCCGCGCCTTCGTGCAAAACTTCCTGGGCCACGCCCCAGGCTGGTACAAGCTCACCGTGGTGGTGTTTCTGGCCTTGAATCCCGCACTCCTGTGGCTAACGGGCCCCTTTATGGCCGGATGGGTTCTGCTGCTCGAGTTCATCTTCACTCTCGCGATGGCCCTCCGCTGCTATCCGCTCCAGCCGGGCGGCCTGCTGGCGCTCGAAGGGATCATCCTGGGACTGAGCAACCCAGAGTCGGTCTACCGGGAGGTGGTGGCCAATTTTCCGGTTCTGCTACTCCTGATGTTCATGGTGGCAGGGGTCTACTTCCTGCGGGAGCTCCTGCTGTTCATCTTCACGCGCTTGCTCGTGAGCATCCGCTCGAAGGTGGCGATCTCCCTCACGTTCTGCGCCGCGTCTGCGCTGCTCTCCGCCTTCCTCGACGCGCTGACCGTCATCGCCGTGGTGCTCACGGTCGGTTCGGGTTTGTACGCCGTCTACCACAAGGCCGCGTCGGGCCGCGGGTTCGATGACGAACACGACCATGAAGTCGACGACCTGATCCACGACCCGCGCCGCGGCGATTTGGAAACATTTCGGGCGTTCCTCCGCAGCCTGTTGATGCACGCCGCCGTCGGAACGGCGCTGGGCGGCGTCTGCACGCTGGTCGGGGAGCCCCAGAACCTGCTGATCGGGCAGGTGGCGGGCTGGACCTTCAGCGAGTTCTTTGTGCGCGTGGCGCCGGTTTCGCTGCCCGTGCTAGCGGCAGGCCTGCTGACCTGCGCGCTGCTCGAACGGACGGCCTGGTTTGGTTACGGCGCGCGCATGCCGGAGTCCGTGCGCGAGGTCATCGAGTCATTTGCCGCTCGACAGTCCGCCGAACGCGATGCGCGCGCCGTGGCACGGCTCTGGGCGCAGGCTGCCAGCGCTACATTCCTCATCGTGGGGTTGGCCCTGCATCTCGCCGAGGTGGGCCTGATCGGTCTTACCATGATCGTGATCGCGACGGCGCTCAGCGGCGTGGTCGAAGAGAAGCGATTGGGGCACGCCTTCGAAGAGGCGCTGCCGTTCACCGCGCTCCTGGTGACGTTCTTCGCCATCGTCGCAGTCATCCATGAGCAGCACCTGTTCAAACCGGTCATCGATTACGTTCTGGCCAAGAGCGGACGCGAGCAGCTCGTCTGGATGTTTGCCGCCAATGGCCTGTTGTCGATGGTGAGCGACAATGTCTTCGTCGCCACGGTTTACATCAATGAAGTCAAGGCAGCGCTGGACGCGGGACTCATCGCGCGCGAGCAATTCGACTTGCTGGCGGTGAGTGTCAACACCGGAACCAACGTCCCCAGTGTGGCGACGCCCAATGGGCAAGCCGCATTCCTGTTTTTGCTGACGTCCGCCCTGGCGCCGCTGATCCGGCTGGGCTATCGCGAGATGTTCTGGATGGCGCTGCCCTATACCGCAACGATGACCATGACCGGGATCATGGCGACGCTGTTACTTCTCGGCTAGTTGAACCCAATTGGCGGGGCGGAATGAGGGGCCGGTGGCGCGGCACGCGCGCGGGAAGCCCTCGGTTATGACCGATATCTGAAAGGCACCAACGGTTCTCGGGTTGACCGGAATACCCGCGATGCTTGCCTACGCCTTGGCTATCACTCATCTTGTAATGACTCTTGTCACGGATTTTCCTCTGGGGGTTGTCAAGCTCATCCCCTTCACGATCCATGGTTGGGTAGAGCGTGTGGTAGGACCGTTGCTTATTATCGTGCCGTTTGTCCTCGGCCGAGCGCGTCACCCCTCGGCGCCGGCCGCTTCCTCAAAGGTCAGGACCACGCGGAGGCCCGGGGTGTTGTCGCCGAGGGTGAGGCTGGCGCCGTGGAGCTTGGCCACCGCCGCGACCAGGCTCAGGCCGAGACCGCTGCCGGGCGTGGTGCGGCTGGCATCCAGGCGTACGAAGCGCTCCAGCACCCGGGCCCGATCCGCCTCGGGTATACCGGGTCCGGTATCCCACACTTCCAGGCCAGTCGC
>JACCXJ010000029.1 GCA_013697045.1 Gammaproteobacteria bacterium
CACCATCGATGGCGCGGCGATCCGGCCGGCGCTCCCGGTGATGGAGTGCCTGCGCGCCGCGGCGCTTTGCTCGGACGCGCCGCTGATCGAGGTCGACGGCGGCTTCGAGGTCAAGGGCGATCCCACCGAGGCGGCGCTGGTCGTCGCGGCCGCCAAGGCCGGCCTCGATCCCGTGACGCTCGAGACCCGCTGGCCGCGGATCGGTGAGCTCTTCCACTCCGAGCGCAAACGCATGACCACTCTCCATCAAGAGCGGAGCGGCGTCATCGCGTGCTCCAAAGGCGCACCCGAGGTGATCGCACCCGAGGGCGCGCCGCGGACGGCACGATGGCCTTGGATGAGGCCACCCACCATGCCGTCCGCGAGGCCGCGCAGGCGATGGCCGCCGGTGTCCACGGAAATGACCGGCTGGCCGGCCCGCAGAAAATTCCGCCACCTGCCAGGCGATGTGCTGAAACTCGGCATCGCGATCCGGATGCTCGGGTCCCTTCGCGGCTCTTGTGGACGCTCTGCAGGCGGTAAACCCAGACTGCCCAACTCTCCGACCTTCACGCTCGAGGACGGCGCCGTAGATCTGCCCCCTTATCTGCAAGAGAACCTGTCGAAGCGGCTGCGCGAGCGGCTCGAGCAGTTCGTCACAGAAAAAGGCCGGTGAGGCGTCCAGGACGACCGCCCATCTGCTCGAGGGCGTGCAGATCCTGGCACTACCCCGGCAACTCCGCCATTCGCTTGCATAGGCGCTCACCTGCGGGTAGCCTTGTCAAATGATGAGCCCTTACTTGACGGTTTCAGTCAGCCGACCCGATGGGGTCCAACCGTCCATTCAGCACTGGTCCGGACCACCCGCGACCGAGGGTCGAATCAGGGAACAGAAGGGCCTGTGAGCCTCGCGCAACTACTGCCGGAATATGCGTTTCGTTCTGGCGATGAAATTGGGCGCAGACGTGATGGGTGAGGTCATGCTCGACTGGCGAACTATTCTCTGTGGCGTGGACGGCTCCGAGGAGAGCCTCCACGCCGCCAAACTGGGTGCGATGATAGCCAAACGATTGCCGTCGCGTGTCCTCGGACTGTGTGTGATCCCCTATCACCAAGTATTTCAACTCGGTATACACCGTGCCCAGGGCAAGGCCGAGTTGGCGGCCGATGCCCGGGCCCTGCTTACCGGGATTCAGATCGAAACCGGTCTCCCCATGGAGCAGTTGATTCTCGAGGGAGACCCGGCTGATACTATTTTGGAGATTGCGGCCAAGCGTTCCTGCGAGCTGATCGTGGTGGGCCGTCGAGGTCTGAGCGGCGTTGAGCGTTGGTTATTGGGAAGCGTCGCCACAAAAGTGGTCTCACACGCCGCCTCCACGATATTGGTAAGCAAGGGAGATGGCGCCGTCCGTGATACGCCACTAGAGCGAACCCTCTGCGGTCTCGACGGCTCACCCGAGAGCGAGAGGGCCGGAATCGAGTCCTTGGGTCTCGTCGCACTCCTCGGCGGCACGATCCGATTCGCCCACGTCAGGAATGCGGCCAAAGGAGCGGAAGTAGATGCACTCGCGGGGGATCATGAGCCGGCGGCAACGCTCCTGGCGAGATTCTGCGAGCAGGCCCGGCAGGCCGGTATCATGGCCGATCGCGTTGAACTCGAGGGTCAACCCGCAGCGGCCCTCCTGGCGCACGCGACCGCTTGGGATGCGAGCCTCATCGCCGGAGGCACTCGAGGGCTCGGCGGTTTCGCCGGCCTTCGATTGGGCAGTACCGCGCATCAGGTCGTGCAGCACTCTGCTTGCTCAGTACTCATCTGTCCTAGACGACGAAAAGCTTGAAGGAGGCGAATAGCAAAGACGCAGTCAAGACCTTGCGCCGACGCGGTGGGGCGGTCTGTGAAGATCGGATAAGTACGGGACTGCGGGGCTCGACCCCCGATGACCGCCTTGACTATAGCCGCGATCGCCTTGGCACTCAGATCCGAACTTTAAGCGGTGGATCGATACGATTTGCAATCGGGAGATGGTCACGACCGGCCGCAACACGCCGGTCGTGGACGTCGCGAAGCTCATGCGGGCATCACGTCGGCAGCGTCGGGGTCGTCGATGAGGATCCAGAGGGCCGGCGACCCGTCGGCATCCCTCACCGACCGGAACCTGGTGGTCGAGGTAAGCCGCTGAGGATCCCGCCCGTGGGTGCGACCACCGTAGGGAGCGAGCCATCGATGCACGCCCCCGCTCACGAGGCGATGCTACAGCGCATCGCGTCGGAGGCGCTGGCGACGGCCGGGTACACCGGCCGGAAAGGGTTTTCCGCGCCGCTCATGGCGGCGCTCTCGCGCGTGCCGCGTCATCGCTTCGTACCGGCCTCCCAGGCGGCGCACGCCTATATCAACTCCGCGCTCGCCATCGGTCACGGCCAAACGATCTCTCAACCCTACATCGTCGCCTTGATGACGGAAGTCCTGGACCTGGAGCCGGACGCCGTGGTGCTCGAGATCGGCACAGGGTCCGGTTATCAGACAGCCGTGTTGGCCGAGCTGGCCGGCTACGTCTACTCCATCGAGGTGATCCCCGAGCTGGCGACCGAGGCGGGCGAGCGGCTGACCCGATTGGGCTACCGCAACGTCGAGGTGCGGATGGGTGATGGCTATGGGGGCTGGCCGGAACACGCCCCCTACGATGCGATATTGGTGGCTGCGGCGGTCCCGGAGGTCCCCCCGGCCCTGATCGAGCAGCTCGAGCCGGGGGGACGGCTGGTCCTACCCCTCGGTGCCCCGCAGGCCGGACAGACGCTCACCCTGATCGAGAAGACCGCGGCCGGGCGAGCCCATCGCCGACCGATCCTGCCCGTGGCATTCGTGCCCTTCACGCGCCAACGTCCCGGTTCTAGTCCTCGAGAGCCGCAACCCGGTTCACGGTCAGAGTGCTAAGCTCACCCTAGACGAGGAGCGAAGACGATGTCACAAGAAATGGGTCGTGGTGGCCGATCAGAGCCGGGCCGCGGACCTTTGCGATGGACGGTCCTTCGGCTCCGCTGCGGGAGATCGAGAACTCGCTCCATCCGGCGGGGCGGCAGCCGGCAAAGGAGCTCAAGTCCGATCGGCCGCCCCGCCTGTTCCGCGGCAAGGGCGCGGCGTCGTCCCCGTGGATACCAAGGTGGACGTCAAAAGAGCACGAGGCCATTAACTTCGCAAGACGCATCGCTGGCTGACTTAATTAACAAATGTGTTTGAACATCAGCAATCAAACCGAATTCTTCATGAGATGTAAATGGTATTTTGTAACAGATCCTAAGTGCTGGCGCGAAGGGCGTGGAATGGACGCCCCGAGAAAAGCCGCGGACCTCCCGCAGGTCGGATCTCGGAAAAGGGAAAGGCCATTGTCCGACGCACCCTGTCGGTGCTGTAAGAAGGTCTGGCCGTGAGGATCGAAGATTATGCACTGATCGGCGACTGCGAGACGGCAGCGCTCATCTCGACTCATGGGTCGATCGATTGGCTCTGCTTCCCGCGGTTCGATTCACCGGCGTGTTTCGCTGCCTTGCTCGGCACGCCGGAGAACGGACGCTGGAGCATTGCTGCCAAGGATCCGCAAACGCGGTCGAGCCGACGCTATCGCGACGGCACGCTGATCCTCGAGACGCAGTTCGAGACGCCTGACGGCGCGGCAACGCTCATTGATTTTATGCCTCCGCGCGACCATGCGGCGGATATTGTTCGGCTGATTGTCGGGCAACGCGGCCGTGTCGCGTTCGACGTCGACCTCGTCATCCGTTTCGATTACGGGCGCAGCGTTCCGTGGGTCAGCCGCGTGGACGACGAGACCCTTACCGCCGTCGCCGGCCCGGATCTCCTGGTTCTGCGCACGCCCGTCGCGCTGTGCGGCGAGGACTTGCATACGGTCGGCACGTTCACCGTGTCCGCCGGTGAGCGCATTCCCTTCACCCTCACCCACCTGCCGTCGAACCGCGAGCCGCCGCCGCCGAAGGACGCGGAAGCGGCGCTGGCGCGAACGGAGACGTTCTGGAGGGCGTTTTCCGATCGCTGTCCGCCGGTCGGGCCGTGGACTGCCGATGTGAAGCGCTCCCTCATCACACTGAAGGCGCTCACCTACATGCCGACCGGCGGCATCGTTGCCGCAGCGACGACGTCCCTGCCCGAGCACATCGGCGGTCCGCGCAACTGGGACTATCGCATCTGCTGGTTGCGCGACGCCACGGTCACGCTGCTCGCCTTCATGCATCTCGGCTATTTCGAGGAGGCCGCGGCTTGGCGCGAATGGCTCATGCGCACGGCCGCCGGCGATCCGGGCCAGATGTAAATCATGTACGGCGTGGCGGGCGAGCGGCGTCTTCCCGAATGGGAGGTGCCGTGGCTTTCCGGCTTCATGGGCTCGCTGCCGGTCCGCGTCGGCAACGCCGCCTCCGAGCAGTTCCAGCTCGACATCTACGGCGAAGTGGCGGATGCGATGACACAGGCTCGCAAAGGCGGGCTGCCGCTGCATCCGCGCGCCCCGGCGCTTAGAAACGTAATCATGCGCTTTCTCGAAGATGCCTGGCGTCGTCCGGACGAAGGCATGTGGGAGGTGCGCGGTGGACGCCAGCACTTCACGCATTCGAAGGTCATGGCCTGGGTAGCGTTCGATCGCGCGGCGACACTCGCGGCAGCCACCGACGACAGCAGCGCCAACGCCACCCGCTGGCGCAAAGTGGCTGACGAGATCCACGCCGACGTATGCCGGCGAGGATATGATCCGGAGCTCGGCAGCTTCGTGCAGGTCTACGGCTCGAAGCTGTTCGACGCAAGCCTCCTGCACATCCCGCTGGTCGGCTTCCTGCCCGCCACGGATCCGCGGGTGATCGGAACCGTCGCCGCGATCGAGCGCAGCCTGTTCCGAGACGGCTTCCTGCAGCGCTATCACACCACGGAGACCAAAGACGGCCTGCCAGCCGGCGAAGGCGCCTTCATCGCCTGCAGCTTCTGGCTCGCTGACGTCTACGTCTTGCAAGGCCGCTACGCGGAGGCGCGGCAGCTCTTCGAGCGGCTGCGCGGCCTCTGCAACGATGTCGGTCTGCTCTCCGAGGAATACGACCCGGCGGCGCGACGGATGCTCGGGAATTTCCCGCAGGCCTTCAGCCATGTTGGGCTGATCAACACGGCGCTGAACCTGGCGCGCGTCGAGGGGCCGGCGGCCGAAACGCGCGAAAGCGGAGAACGTTGATGTGGGTGCGTGAGCCAGTTGGCAAGCGCCGTCATGCTAACGGCCACATGCATTCGTAGGCTGGACCAGTGGGAGTTGGAAAAGAGTTACGAGACTCGCGCACTGATCGAGTCTCGGACGCCGGCAGGCGTGGCAAGTCGGACGCGCCGGCGTGCTCCTGGTTCTCCCCAGTCGGTAGGTAGTAGCGGTAAAAGCCCCCCCGTTCCTCTTGTACGTAAACCAGGGCGTGAGCGCCCTGGCCGTCCGTCCCGAAGGCGATCCCCGTGAGCAGGAACCGCCCGGGACGCCGGCGGTGGCGAGGATGGCTTGCACGTGATCCCAGAACGTCTATGGAGCGGGTGACTTCCCTACCAATACATTCCAGGCCAGTAGCTACTGGGTGGATGTAGTCTTTACGACCAGCGCCGGGGGCAGCACGCTATAGCCCCTATTTCCCATCAAGACCCATGTCGGCTGCACCGCTCAATTCGCGTTCCGGTACCGGTTGCGCAAATCCCGCACGCGGTCATGATTCTCTACTACGCCCTGATGCTGGCGCTGCACGATAGACCGTACATTGTCCGGTAAGCCTTTTGCTAAGGCCTTCTCATAGGTTTTTTTCGCCACATCTTCTCCGCGCTCGCATTCCTCGAGCACACTCTGTTCGTCTTTCCCCGTGATTGCGGCTTTGATATCCACCCAGGCACGATGGAGGGTCCCGGCGACGCTGCTACGTTTGTCCGGATCCCCACCTAACAGGCGTACTTGTTCTTGCAGCTCCTTGGCGCCTTCGGCACATCGCTGCGCCGCCACCGCAAAGACCTGTTTGAGCTCCATGTCTTTCACATCTTCCGCACAGGTCTTAAAACCATGTTCCCCATCCTTGGAGGTTTCAATCAAGTCATTAAGTGTGGAGATTATTTCGTCGTTGGTCATGATTATACACTCCTCCTGTGTTGGGTTCATAAAACGGTTAAGCAACGCA
>JACCXJ010000036.1 GCA_013697045.1 Gammaproteobacteria bacterium
TGGCCTGCTCTTCTACCGCCTCATCCAGCAAGTGCTCGCCACGCCTCCGGCACCTTACAAGGACATCATCGCCAAGCCCTGACCCCAATATCTTGTAGTCACTTCAGCTAAGTGGAGACCCCCTTTACCTAAATTCCGCCATGGCCGAAGAGCTCCTCGTCAACGTGACCCCCCACGAGACCCGCATCGCGGTAGTCGAGAGCGGCGTCTTGCAGGCGATCATCATCGAGCGGCACCAAAAAAAGGGACACGTCGGCAACATCTTTCTCGGCCGCGTCGCCCGCGTCCTGCCCGGCATGCAGGCGGCGTTCGTGCACATCGGGCTGGAGCGCGCGGCCTTTCTCCACGTCGCGGATCTCATCAACCTGCCGGGCGCGGCAAGCACTGCACCGAACGACGAGGGGGAGCTAGCTCCCGGCATCGACCGGCTCTTGACGGAGGGTCAGGAGGTCGTGGTCCAGGTCACCAAGGACCCGTTCATCGGGAAGGGCGCCCGCCTGACCACACGGCTCTCTATCCCCTCGCGCTATGTGGTGTTGTTGGCCGGCCAGGCGGTGCTCGGGATCTCCCAGAAGATCGCCGACGAGGGCGAACGCGAGCGCCTGCGGACGTTCATACTGGCGCGGCAACCGGCGCTCCGCACCGCGCTCGAGCCGGGCGCCGAGGGGCCGGTCTGGCCCGCACCGGACCCGCCCGACGGGTTCATCCTGCGCACCGCCGCCCAGGGCGTGTCCGAGGAGCGGCTGGCGGACGATGTCGGCTTCGTGCAGCACTTGTGGGCGAGCATTCGGGAGCGCCTGGCGCGCGCGGAGGCGCCCGTCGTGGTCTACGAAGACCTCCCGCTGGTCCTGCGCACCCTGCGCAGTGTGGTGGCCGACGAGGTGGAACGGATCCGGATCGACGATCGAGAGGCCTTCGAGCAGGTGGCCGCATTCGCCTCCGAGTTTCTCCCCGATGTCTGCGGCCGCATCGAACACTACCGTGGCGAGCCGCCCATCCTGGACCTGTACTCCGTGGAAGCCGAGATCCAGAAGGCGCTCGAGCGGCGCGTGGACCTCAAGTCCGGGGGCCACCTGGTCATCGACCAGACCGAGGCGATGACCACGGTCGACGTCAATACCGGCGCCTTCGTCGGCCACCGCAACCTGGAAGAAACCATCTTCAAGACCAACCTGGAGGCCGCTCAGGCCATCGCCCGGCAACTACGCCTGCGCAACCTGGGCGGTATCATCATCGCGGATTTCATCGATATGACGGACCCCGAGCACCAGCGACAGGTGCTGAAGGCGCTGGAGAAGGGCCTGGAGCGGGACGACGCGCGGGTCTCGATGAGCGACATCACGAGCCTCGGCCTGGTTCAGATCACCCGCCAGCGCACCCGCGAGAGCCTGGAGCACGTGCTCTGCGAGCCCTGCCCGACCTGTGCCGGGCGCGGTTCCGTCAAGAGCGCGGAGACGGTCTGCTACGAGATCTCGCGGGAGGTCCTGCGCTCCTGCCGGCAGTTCGATGCCAAGAAGATCCTGGTGCTGGCCCCGCCAGCGGTTGCGGAGCGATTCCTGGACGACTCCTCGGCCGGGATCGCCGAGATGCAGGTCGCGGCCGGGAGGCCCATCACGGTCCGCGCCGAGGCCTCCTACGGCCCGGAACAGTATGATGTGGTGCCGCTATAGCCCACCGACACGCCCAGGCGACGTTTCGGTGCCGCACCAGAACGCTAGCGGCTGGACCCGTGCGCTCGCCGCCTCGCTCCCGTGGCTGGGCGGCCTCCTGTTGGCCATCGCGGTCTTGGGGATGGTGGTGCGCTTGGCTCTGCCCGGCATCGCGGCCTACCAGAGCGAGATCCAGGACGCGGTGAGCGGGTTTCTCGGCAGGCCGATCCGGATCGATTCGGTGCAGGGCGGATGGGCCGGCTGGACCCCCTATCTGATGCTGCGCGGCTTCACCGCGTTCGACGATGCCGGTTCCACCCCGCTCCTGCGGTTCGCCGAGGCGCGTATCTCCCTGGATAGCCCGGCGAGCCTCCGGCACGCGGCGCTGCGCCCGCACTCGCTCGTGCTCGCGACCCCGGAGCTCCGTCTGGTGCGCCTCATGGATGGCGCCATCACCATCGAGGGGATAGCCGCCCAAAGCGACCGCGCGCTGCGCTGGCTGCTCGCACAGCCCCGCATCAGCCTCGCCGCGGAGCGCGTGACGTGGCACGACCGGCGCGCCGGGCGCGGACCCTATACCCTCACCCAGGCACGCCTGGACGTCGAACGCCACGGTGAGATCCGACGCCTGCGTTTGCGGAGCGCGGCGCATCACCCCCTGGGACGACGCATCGAAGTCGCGATCGAAGCCAAGGGTGATCTGATCACCCTGGGCGCGGGCAGCGGCTGGCAGGGTGAGGTGTACGCAGAGGCGCACGGGCTGGATGCCGGCCTGCTCCTGGATTATGCCCGCACCCTCGGGCTGGCGGCGGCGAGCGGGCGTGTGGGACTGCGGCTCTGGGGCACCTGGCGTGACGGCCGGATGACCGGGGCCGCCGGCCGGCTTCGGGTCCGCTCCCTGCGAGTGCCCTTGGGAAAGGCGGCTTGGGAGGTCCTGCGCGGGGACGTGTGGTTCGGCGTCGGGCGCGGTGAGGCGGGGGATACGAGCCTGACGCTCGATCGCCTGGTCCTCCACACACCCAAGGGCACCTGGCCCGAGACGCGGTTGCGTTTCACCCTGGGCGCTCGCGAGGGGAACGCCCCGGGGTCCTTGTTGGCCGAGTGCGGCTACCTGCGCGTCGAAGACGTGCTCCCGTTCGTTCCCTCGCTGCTGTCCATCGAGCACCGTGATCTTTTGGAGCGCGCCGCCCCTGGCGGGGAGGTCCGCGATCTGCGGGTGTTCTACGACCCGAGGCGGGACGATCTATATGCGCGTGCCGATCTCCGGGGAGTCGCGGCCGATCCGGTGCCGGGCTATGCCCTGTTCCGGGGCTTGATTGCCACCGTGGAGCTGAATCAGGATCGGGGCCGACTTGCGCTTTCGGGCGCCCCTCTGGAGCTCGGCGGCCGGTCGCTCTTCCCTGCCTCGCTGCCGATCGAGCGCCTCGCCGGCGAGATCGCGTGGCAACGGCAGGGATCGGGCTGGCGCTTCACGGGGCATGATCTCAGGGCCACCGTTCCTGGCTTCGAGGCCCACGCGAGCGGCCACCTGACCTGGGTGGCGGGACTCGCCCCGGTCGTGGACCTGCGGGTGGGCCTCTCGCATGGCGATGTCGCGCGGGTGCCGCAATATCTGCCCGGAGCTAGCCCGCGCGCGCTCCGTGAGTGGCTGGAGCGGGCCCTGGTCGCCGGCCGCATCGTGGGCGGCGGCATGGAGCTGCAGGGCCCCCTGGACCGGTTTCCATTCGATGCGCGGGAGGGGCGGTTCCGGGCGCAGATCGATGTCGAACGGGGCGTCCTGGATCACACCGCCGGCTGGCCGCGTATCGAAGACATTTCCGCCCGGGTGGTGTTCGAAGGACGCTCGCTCGACATCCGCGCCAGCCAGGGCCGGGTCCTCGGCGCCACCCTGGAAGAGACCCATGTGCGCATCGCGGACCTCGGTGCCGGCGAGCCGGTCCTGGAGATCCGCGGCCGAGCCACGGGGCCGGCCACGTCGGGACGCCAGTTTCTACTGGACAGCCCCCTCAGGGAAGTCGCCGGCGGCGCCATGCGCCAGCTCGCGCCGGACGGTAGCGTGACGGTGAACCTGATGCTCGATCTCCCCCTGGGCTCGCGCCCCCACCGCCTGTCCGGCCAGGTGCGTTTTTCCGGCAACACGATACGAACGCAAGACATCGCCTTCTCGGATGTCACAGGGGAGCTCACGTTCACCGATCATCGGTGGGGCGCGCGGGGGCTTGCGGCGCGGCTCTTCGGCCGCCCGGTGACGATAGACGTTGACGGTGGGGGTGCCGTTGACGGTGGGGCCGGCATTCCATTACGTGTGCGCATCACCGGGCGGGCCGATCGGGCCTTCCTCCAGGCCCGCATGGCCGAGTTCCTCCCGGCCGCTGCAGACCCGGCCTGGTTGACGATCCTGGACGGCGAAACGGACCTGGAGGCCTCGGCCGAGATCTCGCCGGCACAGGGTACGGGGCCCGACGACCTCACCATCCGATCGAGCCTCGAGGGGCTTGCCATCCGCGCCCCGCCGCCCCTCGGGAAGTCGGCCGGTGTGGTGCGGCCGATCGAGATCACCACGCGTACCGAGGCCGGGGGGCGGTGGTTCCGGTTCCGCTACGCCGACATCGCGCACGGGGAGATCCTCATGGGCGCCGCGCCCAAACGCCCGCAGCTCGAGCGTCTCGTGGTGCGACTCGGCCGCGACCAGCGCGTGCCTCCGGCCGGCCCGCGATCCTGGGTCGGGGGATGGGTGTCACGCCTGGCACTCAGCGAGTGGCAACGGTTTCTCGACGGCCTGCCCGTCACCCAACCCCAAGGCCGCCCCCAGGAACGACTTGCCTGGCCCCTGCCCCTCATCGATATCGAGGTGGCGGATTTCGAAGCCCTGGGACTGCACTTAGGCCACTTGGGGATTCGTGCGAGTCGCGCAGCCGACGCTTGGACCGTGGCGCTCGATGGCGAGGAAGCCCGCGGGACCCTGCGGATCCCGCACTCGCCACAAGTCCCCATCGAGGCGCGCTTCGAGCGCCTGACCCTGTTCCGAGACGGCAGCGCCGGTCCCCTGGAGACCCTCGACCCAAGCCGTCTGCCGGGGCTCGTCTTCGAGTGCCGGCATTGCGTGTTCGGATCCACCGCGCTTGGGAGGGTGCGGCTCAAGACGCAGCCGGGTCCCGAGGGACTCAGCATCTACGACGTCGCCGCCGCTGCCGAGGCCTTCGACCTCGCGGCCGTCGGGATTTGGCAGGGCGCCGGTGGGGCGTCGAGCTCGCGCTTCGACATCGAGGTGCGGGGCCCCGACCTCGGCACGGTGCTGGGCGCCTTCGGCTATACCCTGCCCCTGGAGGGCGGCAAGACCGACCTCAAGGTACAGGCACGCTGGCCCGGCAGCCCCGCGGATTTCACGCTGGGCGGTCTGCAAGGGACGCTCGAGATCGATGTGCTCGATGGGCGCTTCCTGGAGGTCAATCAGGGGGTCGGTAGGCTCTTTGGTCTGCTCAGCGTGCATGCCCTGCAGCGGCGCTTGCGCCTGGACTTCAGCGACATCTTCAGCAAGGGCTTCGCCTTCGATCGGATCGGCGGGGCATTCAGTATCACCGGGCGCGATGCCTACACTAATGACCTGGTCATGGAAGGGCCCTCGGCCCGGATCGACATCAGCGGCCGTGTCGGCCTGGTCAGGCGTGACTATGACCAATGGGTGACCGTAACCCCGTCCATCGCCGGCACCCTGCCGCTCGGGGCAGCCGTCCTGCTCGCCCAACAGGTCTTTTCAGGGCTACCCGAGCGGATCAATAAAATGCTCGAGCGGCGCTACCGGGTGACCGGTGGCTGGGACCAGCCGGTGGTCACCCGAAGCGATGGGGAGCAGGCTCCGGAGCCCGGTGCGGGACCCTAGGCGGCGCCGGCCGGGCCGTCAATCGCCCAGGTGCGTCAGGAGATCGTCGATCCCGATCGGGGCCGACGCGCGCAGGGTGACCGAAAAGCGCTCGGGCTCGGCACCGTTCCGGGTGATCCCCCAGGTCCGGTGGCGATAGAGGCGATCGCACAGGGCTTCAAGCGCTGGACGTAAGGCCGCAAGTGTCCGGTCCGTGTTGGGGGCGAGAAGACGATCGTTGGCGAACAACTGGATCTCCTCGCCGGAGAACACCAGGCGATGGGCAAACTCGGGTTGTTCCGCAAGCGTTCGGCAAGCCATGAGCGCCCGGCGACAGACGGTCGCCAGTCGTTCGGCCAGCGTGCCCCCGCTGTGGCGCTTGGCGTAATACACGAGCCCCCGCCGCCCGGCGGACCCGTCCAAGGCGTAGTTCCCTTCGTGCGCGATCAAGAGGATACCCGGTCCGTGATGGACGTGGCTGTAATCGGCCACATCTATCAAGAGTCCTTCGAGGCTGCTGCCCTGGATGAACCGGTGGAACACCGGGATGAGGTCAGGGAGGTCCAGGGGCCCGTGCTCCGCACAGAAGACCTTGATGCCGAGTCGGTGCAGGTCCATCGGGGCCCGAAGCTAGGGGTGGGCTGCCGGTGTCGCCGCCATGCTCGGAATACGGCCCTGCGGTCCCTTTTCGAGGAGCCTGGTATGGCAGGCATAAGCGGCCTCGATGAAGAGTTGAGTCTCTTCGATGAGCAATCGAGCCCGCTCCTGACTGTACCTACGATCGCGGTCGGCGTGCCGGGCCAGCAGGTAGTGGGCGAACTTCGCGCCGGCATAGACGTCGTAAAAGACCTCCGTATCGCAGAAGCGCGCGCGGAACTCCCCGACCACGGTGTCCGGCTCACCGGACATGTCCTGGAACTGCGTGCGGATGAGTGCCTGGGCCGCCTCGAGCATGGCCGCGTATGCGGTGTCGTCGGCGAGACGATAGTCGCCGCGATCGTAGTGGAGCTGGGATTCGAAGTATCGGCGCTCCGCCGACTGCAAATCGAAGTCGATGCGGGACACGACCTGTCCGGCACACTCACCGGTACCGATATCGCTCACGGTGAACTCGCGCGGATCGCGCCAATCCGAATAGAAGCTGCGATCCACCTGGTAAGGGGGAACCACGGCCAACTCGTCGAGCAGGGGTTTGAGGGCCTGCTTGCCGATCCTGCCGATGAAGTCCCGGAACGGCTCCTGGACCTCGCGCTCCGAGAGGTATTTCTGGGTCAGGCGCTCGACCAGATCGGGGATCCGCTTGGAGGGGACGGCACCGATGGTCAGCCCGTAACTCCCTGCATTCTTTTCCCATTGCCCGCCCAAGACCACGCGGAAGTGCGGCACCGTGGTCCCGGCCACCTTGCGACTGACGCCGTAGAATCCGAGATCGGCCAGGTGATGCTGGCCACAGGAGTTGAAGCAGCCGCTGATCTTGATGTGCAGACCCTGGACGGCCGGATCGAGCCCCTCGAACTTGGCGCTCAAGCGCTGGCGTAGCTCCCCGGCGAGCCCGCGCGAAGACGCGATGCCGAGCTTGCAGGTATCGGTGCCCGGGCAGGCGGTCACGTCCGAAATGGCGCCCGCGCCGATTTCGCCGAGCCCGATGTCGGCGAGCGCTCGGTGCAACGCCGGCACGTCGCGCTCCGCGACGAAACGCAGGACGATGTTCTGCTCCACGGTCGTGCGCACGTCCCCTCCGGCGTAACGGCGCGCGAGATCGGCAAGGCGGCGCATTTGCCACGCGGTGGCGTCGCCGAGCGGCAAGGTCACGGTCACGACCGCATAGCCCGCCTGTTTCTGTGCATATACATTGGTCGCCTGCCAGGACCGAAGGCCGGGGGCCGGCGCGTCACTCGGCCCCACCCCGGCCGGTGTCGGTGAGGATGGAGCCTGCATCGTCGCGTCGCGGATCAAGGCAGTCCAGCGGTCGTCTTCGGGCAGTGCGGCGCGTTCGGCGAGGACCAGCTCACGGAACGCCTCGATACCGAGCTTCTCCAAGAGGAACTTGATGCGTGCCCGGCCGCGGTTGCGTTTCTCGCCGAGGCGCGCGAACACGCGCGAGATGGCCTGCGCGAGGGGCAAAATCTCTTGCTCGGGCACGAACTCGTCGAAGAGCTTGGCTTGGTAGGGCACGGCGCCGAGCCCGCCACCCACATAGACCTCGAACCCACGTTGGGGGACGCCGTCGTTCCAACGGGTGCGGGCGATGAACCCGAGGTCGTGCATGCTCACGAGCCCGCAGGCGCGGTGCTGACAGCCCGAGAAGGCGACCTTGAACTTGCGGCCGAAGTCCTGGGTGTCGGGATGGCCGAGCAGGAACTTGGCGCAGGCGCGTGCGTAGGCGCTCACGTCGAAGGACTCTTCACGGCAAACGCCTGCGATCGGACAGGCGGTCACGTTGCGCACGGAGTTGCCACAGGCCTCCCGCGTCGTGATACCGACCGCGGCCAGGCGCCGCATGAGGTCCGGGGTGTCCTCGATGTGCACGTAGTGGAGTTGAATGTCCTGGCGCGTCGTCACATGGCAGATACCATCGGAGTACTCTTCTGAAATGTCGGCCAGCACGCCCATCTGCTCCGGCGTCAAGCCGCCGAAAGGGATCTTGATGCGCTGCATGCCCGGGGCGTCCCACAGCGTTTCCGGGCCCTTCGTCAGTGTCTCTGCGGGGAAGCGGAGCGCGCGGACGCCCACCCCGTCGTGGCGCTGTCCGTTGTCGTAGCGTTGGCCGTACACGCCGCGGCGCAGGCGAGTCTCGGCGAACAGCCTGTCTTCGACCTTCCCTTGCTTCTTGAGATCTATCTGGGTCTCGAAGATGTCGATCTCGCGGGCGAGCTCAGGGGCCGTCGTGCCCGCCAGGCGATCTTTCCACGTCATGAGTTTGTCCCCTCCGCAGTCGGTAGAAACTGATTCGAAGCGAGCATGAATATTACCAGCAAAGCACGAGACGTGTCCTTATCCGGGACGGGATCCGGGGCGCCGGGGCGGGTCGGGGCCAGCCCAGCAACAGCCGCAGCCAATGTGGGACAGGACCATCGAGGTCCTGGACGGGCGGGGTCGAAGCGCTGAGTACCGGCCGTGTCTGCCGGGTGTCGCCCGTATGCAACAGACGCCGGGTATGTAGCCTGGGTCGGTTCGTGTCTCCATACCCGGTTGCTGTTGGGAGACCCAAGTCGGTCCAATCTCAGACCCAGCCTAGGCTGCATGAGCCCCCAACCGCATTCCGTTACCCTGGACCCTGGAGAGCCAAGGAGCCGCTGCATCCAGCCTTCAGGGCGTTCCGTTCGAACGATGTCCGGTGTGGTATGGATGCGCCGTGTGTGTGGTATGAAAGCTGCCGCCCCTCCCTTCAAGCATGACTCGCGCGGCCGTCGCGGCGCTCACCGAGAGGCATCTCCGGCGTCATCGTGCCGCAGGGTATCGATACACGCGTCTGCCCGGATTGCTGGCATCGTCGTACGGCTAAGCCGCGATCCGGAACGCAACCTGCATGCACGCGCCAGAACGGCTGGCTTTACGGTCAAAGCACAGTTTTCGCAGCCGATGAGCGACGTCGCCCAGGATGCCGGAGCCGCGCAAAGGCTCTGAGCGTCAGGCCCTTGGATGCCTGCTAGGCTCTGGATGAACCCGGTAAACGACATGGAATCCAATCGGTTGGTGCCTTCAAGCACTTCGGAACCTTCGATCCCCGTTAGAGCATGGCCTCTCCCGGGGCCTCGCAACGTGTGGCTCGGCCAGCGCCAAAAGACCGTCCTGCGGCCCCTCCAGATGACGATCGACGGCGGACTCGTGGTAGGACTCCTGCTCCTCCTCGCACACAGCAGACCTGGCGGCCTGGACGTCCTCTACAGCGTGCCTGCCGTTGTATCTGTGCTTCTCATGATCATCTTTTACAGCTATTTCGGCGTATATCATTTCTTCGCCGATCGCTTTGCTACGGTGATGCGGCTTACCAAGGCATGGTGGATGGTCGTGTTTACGCTTCTCCTGGTCGCATTCATTACCAAGACGTCTGGTCAGTTCTCTCGCGAGCTGGCGTTACTGTGGGTCACCGGCGCCTACTGCTTGCAACTCGTCGCCCACCTGTTGGTTCCCATGTTGTTGCGTTTGGCGGATCTGCGGCGCCACCGCGTGAAGGCGCGCGCCATCGTCGTCGGCGCCAGTACACTCGGATACTACCTCGCGCAGAGAATCAACAAGAATCCCTGGAACCATATACAAGTCGTTGGCGTAGTCGATGATGATGAACTGGCTCTCAGACGCTGGTTGCTCGATGGTGTGCCGGTTCTTGGTGGTAGCAGGGATCTGGGACCGCTGATCGAAGCCAACAGCATCGAAGTCGTCTACCTGGCGCTACCCCTGAGTATGTCGCCTTCACTCGGACGCATTTATACCGATCTGGCTAGGATATCCGTGGACGTCTACTGGGCGCCCGATATCTTCCGTCTCAGCCCCGTGAACCTCAGCTTGAAGGAGCTCGGTGGCGTTCCCTTGATCGCTCTGTCGGAGACCCCACTTCTCGGCACCCACCGGCTCGCCAAAGCCGTCGAAGACCGGCTCCTTGCAGTCCTCATCTTGCTATGCCTGAGCCCCCTGATGTTGCTCGTCGCTCTATCTATCAAGCTGGACAGCCCCGGCCCGGTGTTTTTCAAACAGAAGCGTCACGGATGGAACGGCAAGGTCATCGAGGTTTGGAAGTTCCGGACTATGTTCGCGTCTCGTTCAACCGACGACCACATCAAACAGGCGACGCGTCATGATCGGCGAATCACTACTGTCGGCCGCTATTTGAGACGCAGCAGCCTCGATGAACTACCACAGTTGTTCAACGTCCTACAAGGTACCATGTCTCTGGTTGGGCCGCGGCCGCACGCCGTCGAACACAACGAATACTACGCCAAGGAGATCGGTTGGTACGTCACACGGCACCGGATAAAACCCGGCATTACCGGCCTGGCCCAGGTCGAGGGATCCCGGGGCGAGACGGCAACGGTGGATAAGATGGCCCGCCGAGTAGAGCTGGATTTACATTACATCAACAACTGGTCCATTGGCCTCGACTTCTCGATTCTGGCGCGTACCCTGTTCACTTTACATCACGACAACGCCTATTAGGTTCGAGAATGTCAAGTCGAAGGCCTTTTGTACCGTTACCGCATCGCTCGAGCCGGTCCGCGCGCCACGCTCTCATGCGCTCACAAAGACCTTAACTCCGCGGATTCATTGCCGACGAATACGATCCCGACAAACGTCTTACCAGTTCAGCATCTCCCAGATCCACATATCCGGAAGGCAATATGCAGCCCGAGTCCGCAACGCTAGGCGACTACATCGACATATTTCGCCGCCGCAAGGTACCGATGCTTTCGGTCACTACCGTCTTGTCGCTCGTCGCCATGATTGTGGCCGTCTCACTTCCATCGGTCTATCGTTCCACGGCAACCATAAAGATCGAGCAGCAGGGGATTCCGGACGACATCGTCCGAACGACGGTAAATAACTACGCCGACACCCAGATCGAGAACATCAAACAGCGAGTCGTTACCAGCGGCCATCTTGCCAAGATCGTAACGGAGTTGGATCTAGCCGATCAGCTCGGCCAACCCGCGTCCATCGATGTCTTGGCCGGCGAGATGATTGAATCTGTCTTTGTAGAGCCCGTCGGCGCGGAGGTGGTCGACCCACGCACCGGCAAGCCGCGAGTGGCCACCATCGCTTTCAATGTTTCCTACGAATCGGAAAGACCCCGGGTTGCAAAGAAGATTGCTAATGCGTTGGCGGACCTGTTCCTGAGCGAGAATGCTGCCAGCCGCACCGCGATGGCGGCAGACACGGCAAGTTTTATTACGGAACAGGCAGAGAAGTGGCGGCAGGAAATCGCCGATATGGAGGCAAGAATTGCGACGTTCAAGAGTGATAATGCCGGCCGTCTACCTGAGCTATCCGACCTCAATCTAAGGCTCATGGAGTCCACCGAACGCGATCTACGTGAGAATCAAGAGCGCATAAGATCTCTCCAGCAGCAGCGGATCTATTTAGAGGCGGAGCGCGCACAGGTCAAACCTTACGCAACATCGTTGGGATCCGACGGCAAACCGATCCTGAGCCCCGCGGAACGACTCGATATATTGCGGAATGAGTACTCGTCAAAGTTGGCTATCTATTCGTCGGAGCATCCTGATGTCGTCAAGTTACGCAAGGAGATCGCGAGCCTGGCATCACAGAGCACGACGGCCACAGGCGATCGTGTAGCGATTGAAACAGAGCTGGCGAGCGCACGGGCGGATCTCGATGCAGCGCGGCAGCGGTATTCCGCAGAGCACCCTGACGTGAGAAAGCTTACGCGCAAGGTAGATGGTCTCGAGAGCAATCTCAAGGGGATCGCGACGGCCGTGCCCGGGCCGCAGCAACCCATGAGGAGGCCGGATAACCCCGCGTATATCGGGCTCCAAGCTCGGCTGGAAGCCGCAACCACCGATCTTCGGACGCTAGTGGCGACAGAGGCGCAGCTAAGAGCGAAACTCAGCGAGTATGAAACGCGGCTTACTGCAACGCCTCAGGTTGAGCGCCAATACCAGGCGCTGCAAAGAGAGCACGAGGCAGCGGTTAACGAATACAACAAGATCAAAGGCAAGCAACGGGAAGCAGAGCTTGCCGAGCAGCTAGAGATACGTAACAAGGGAGAACGGTACTCTCTGATATCAGCAGCGTCTTTGCCGGATACGCCGTATAAACCGCAGCGCAGATTGATTGTGCTGTTCGGCATCATTGCCGCCTTTACGGGCGGAATCGGTACGGCTGTCCTGGCCGAGGCATTGGATCGGACGGTGCGCGGGGCAAAGACCTTAGTAGCCACGATTAATGCGCCCTTGCTCGGGGTAATACCGTATATCGAGAATAGCAGTGACAGGAGCGCACGACGACGCCGCAGGATTGTCACCGCTGTTGCAGTCGCGTTGTGTCTGACCTGCGCCGGTGTAATCGTTCAGACTCAGGTCAGCCCATTGCAGCAGGTATGATCTGTGATGATTGACCGAATGGGGTATCGCCCAGAGCAAATAGAGGCGGTAACACCGTAACCGAGGATACGTTTGAGACGGCTCACGGAACCTTCTAGGGAGACGGAAAAAGCCGCTAGGTGTAAATCATGTCTTGGGATAGCCTACAATGACCCAACACGAACTCTTGCCGGGAGGTTAGTCCGCGATGGAACGGATTAAACAAGCGTTAGAACGTGCTCGTGAAGAACGCCAGCACGGGGCTATATACAAGACTCGCCGAGTATGGTCGCCAGCTACGCCGGATCTATCTATTGAGTTTACGGAGACGCGTACGCTGCAGCTGGCGCCGGATATTATCGACCAACAACGCCTTGTAGCCGCGGCAGAGGAAGGCGCGATGGCCGATGCGTACCGGATCCTGCGTACGCGTGTCCTACAGCGAATGACGGGAAACGGCTGGCGCTCAATCGCTATCACAAGCATGACGGAGCATAATGGGAAAACGCTGACAGCCGTAAACCTCGCAATCAGCATGGCGAAGGAGGTCAACCATACCGTACTACTGGTGGACCTCGATCTGAGACGGCCTAATGTAGGTCGGAGCTTTTCACACGAGGCCGCACCTGGCTTGAGTGACCACTTACTTAGGGGCGTTCCGCTGAGTGAGATTCTTTTTAGCCCCGGGATCGATCGGCTCGTCGTGCTCCCGGGCAACGAGCCACTAGCCAACTCTTCGGAGATGCTGTCCTCCCCGGCGATGATGCGGTTGATTCAGGATCTAAAGACACGATACGAATCACGTTACATCGTATTCGACATGCCTACCCTGATGGCAACGGATGATGTACTGGCCTTCCTGCCACAGACCGATGGGGTACTGCTGGTTGTGGAGGAAGGCCGGACCCTCAGACAGGAACTTGCGCGGGTGCCGGAGTTGCTGCAAGGTACCAAACTGATAGGTACGGTTCTTAACAAGTCCGCCGACCCCGTTTATAAGTACTATTGAGTTAATGTGCGAGGACCTGGAATACCGCTATGTATGAGTCCTTCTACGGATTCAAAGAGAGACCGTTCTCGCTGCTGCCTGACCCGTCGTTTCTCTACCTCGCCAGCCAGCACAGTAACGCGCTGGCCATGCTGGAATACGGGCTGGCGAGCCAGGCAGGCTTCACGGTGATCACGGGTGAGATTGGTTGCGGTAAGACGACCCTGATTAGGCACCTTCTGAACAATGTTGACAGAGATGTCACAGTGGGCTTGCTGTCGAATACCCAGCGGTCTATAGGGGAGTTGCTGCAATGGGTCCTGCTCGCGTTCGGGCTGGACTACCACGCGAAAGAGAAAGTCGCACTCTACCAGACGTTTTACGATTTTGTAATAGACGAGTATTCGAGGAACCGTCGAACCGTATTGATCATAGACGAAGCGCAGAATCTTGGCGCCGAGACCTTGGAAGAATTGCGGATGCTCTCGAACGTGAACGCGGACAAGGATTTGGTTCTACAGCTCATCCTGGTAGGTCAGCCAGAACTCAGAGAAATGCTGCGAGGGCGAGAGCTCGTTCAGTTCGCGCAGCGAATTGCTGTGGATTATCACCTTCCCCCGCTCAGCAGGGTCCAAGCAACGGAATATATCAGTCATCGCCTCAAGGTAGCGGGTGGCGACCCCAAGCTCTTCGAATCGGGCGCTTGTGATATCGTGCATATTTTTTCTCGCGGAATACCCAGGCTGATAAACATCCTGTGCGACACGGCGTTGGTGTACGGCTATGCCGCCCAGGCGAAGCGGGTCGACGTCGCGCTGGCCCGGGAGGTGGTTGCGGACAAGTCTGACAGTGTTCTTTTTTCGCAGCGGCGGGAAACTAGGCAGATTGACATCAGGAGAAGCGAACTACCGAGCGAAGCGGCGTGTCGCCCGCCGTTTGAAGACCACGACGGGACGGAGCACGAAGTTCTTCGAGATCTGTTCTCGAGCCTTAGGGCGAAACCGTAGGGGAACGGCGCCTACTAACTGCGTGCGTTAGCGATCGGCACGTCTGATGGCGCGGAGCTCACCTAGCCGTTACGGCAGGGATCTGCCTGCTAGCGCCACGTCGTAGGCACGGCTCGAACACCTGGGACGTGTGCGAACGGTACGGGTTGTGTTGCGGGCCTTTGCTTCCCTACGGTGCCTCTCGCGGTTCCCAAATCCGTAGCCTATTCATTTATGACTTTCCAGAATGGTATAACGCTATGTTGATAGCCTATCTGAGCCAAGCGGTGTCGAGACGCCTCGGGCTTCTCGGCGCAGTGGGATACGCAGTACTGATCGTGGCGGCCTCCCGGTGTCCATCGGTCGCTGCCGACGATCAGGGTTCGAACCCTCATGAAGATGCCAATCCGGCATTAGCGTCCGCCCCTACGACGGGTGAGCACCTAACGGAGCTGGACCATCCCTTATGGAAGGGCCGGATGGAAAAGGACGAGCGCGCGCAGCGGGTACGAGCGTTTGACGAGGACTGGAATCGGATCGACTTTAGAAGAGGGGAGGGAGGGCCGGTCTTCCGACGCTACTTGGACGACCTTGGCGTCAAGGAGATCGTTCAGTATTTTGAGGGCAAGAACGCGTTTTGCCATGGAGAGTTGCATGGCCTGGGCTCACTGCTGCTTGAACGCACGGGAAATCTTGCAGTGTCCCTGGCGATGTGCGGCGACGCCTGTACTTACTCGTGTACGCATGGGGTGTTAAGGGAATATTTTGCTGGGCACAAGGTACCGCAGAGCGGCACTCACGCTCATGCTGGGAGCGCAGGGACAGAATACGAAGACGTTGATATGAATAGGGTCCGCGATGAGATCATAGACCTTTGCCGTCAAGATTCGACGATCATCAAGGGGTTTCTAAGAGGGAACTGCGGACACGCTATGGGTCATGCCTTCGGCGTGATAAGCGGCGGGTCGATGCGGAAAGCCCAACAGCAGTGCGGTATATTCGGCGAGGCGGCTATGGAGTACTACTGCGAAACAGGTGTGTTCATGGAATACGAGCACGAGATGGTGAGGGACTTTAATGAGAACCTAAAGACCAAAATCGCCGGATGGCTGACGGGTGCCAAGGGGCGCATGGCGGCAGCTATTCGGTACTGTGAGTCAAAAACGCAGTTTGTGAGCGCCTGCATTCGATACCTGGTGAAATCGTTCCATGATTACGCGGAAGTAGAACGGGTTTCGGTTGAATGCTTGGAGCTATCCGGCGTGTCTCGGCGAAGCTGCTTCTTCGGTTTAGCATTTGCGAGTGTCACGTACGTGGCATCCAAGCCCAGCGAGGTGAATAGGGTCTGCGCGTTCGGTGACGAAGTGGATAAGGAGATGTGCGTGAGTGGGCTTGGGTTATTGAAGGATAGGCACGATCGGAAGGAGGCCATCGTGTCGGCTTGTGAGCACCTGGCATCGGGGCGTTTGAAGGTTGCCTGTCTGGAGCAGACGGAACGGTCGTACTACCAGACCGACAACCCGATATTCGAGAAGATGCTGGTCGGCCAGGTGCGTCCGACCGCAATAGGCCGGGGGAGAAATGAGGAAGTGGAGGCGTGGGTCGGGCATCGTGTAGTAGGCAGGACACATAGGTAGGGTCTTATAACTAAAGGGGGTCTCCACTTAGCTGTAGTATACTCAACATGTTGTGGCTATGGCGTACGATATCGATCTCCGAGCGGGCCAACACTACCCGGCCATGTGGTCGGAGTTCCAGGCCTGGTTTCCGGACGATGCTGCATGCAGGCGCTACCTTGAGCGCCTCCGCTGGCCAGAGGGTTTCGTATGTCCGGCATGCGGGTCTACCCAAGCATGGCGTACCTCGAGTGACCTCTGGCTGTGCAGGGGG
>JACCXJ010000038.1 GCA_013697045.1 Gammaproteobacteria bacterium
CGACGACGTAGAACGCGCCGGGAGTGACGAAGTGTTGGGCGAGCCAGACGAGGCCGGACGGCGCAAGGATGCCGACCGCGCCGACAGCGCTGATACAAAGGCCGAACACGAATGCCAGGGTTTTCACGACGTCTCCTTCGCGCTGCCTAGCATGCCGCATAACCGGCTGCTAGCGAAGCGCAGCGTAGTTGACGGTCCGAGTTGATGCGATTGTTAGGCATTGGTATCGGTGGGCAACGCTTCGATTTTGCCCACCCTAGCTGGTTTCGCCTGTCGCCATGTTAGGGATTTGCGCTGCGTCGTCCGAACGACACGGCATAGGAACCGTCGCGCGCAGCAATCAGAGGATCATCGGATGGCTCGATGCCATCGGTGAGACGCCCGGGCAGGAACAGCAGTTTCTTCTGCGCAGCGGCGCTGTCGGCGACGGTCTTGTCGATCGTCAGCACGCCGAGATCGACGACTTTGCGATCATCGGGCCAGGCCTGCGTCGGGTCTTTCGTAGAGTCGCCGGCCGCAGCCAGCTGCGCCTTGATATGAAACGTCACCGGCCTCTTGGCGAGGCGCACGGGTAGATCATCCATCAAGTAGTTCGGCGATTGCTTCGCGGCTTCCGCCTGGCTCAAGTGCACGACCCTTTCGGGCGCGATGATGTAGCGGAAGGACTGTTTCTGCCCAGCTTTGTTGATGAACACGAACGCGTTGACTCCGTAATACTGTTCGTCGGCAAAACTGTCCGGCGTACCGAGCGTCGCATTGGCTTTCTCCACGCTCGGGTGGCTGGCGAGAAATGCGTCGAGCTGGGCCGACTTCGGTGATCCGGGCAGGCTTGAGGCGGCTGCCAACTGCAGATCGCGGAAATCCTCGGGTGTCGCCACGGGGAAGAACTTGAGCGAATTGACGACGATATCGCTTTCACCGCCGCTGGGTAGATGAAACTTGATCGCCATGCCATGCGGGTTCGCAGCCGGCGCGGCATCGTGCAGATCAGGCATTCCGCCCGCATCGGAAAAACGCACGGTTATCGGGAGCTTCGCGCCGGTGAACAACGGCGACTTGCTCAGTGTCGCGGCTTCCGACGAGGCCGTGAAACTGCCTTCCACGACGATGCCCTTCGCGTGATTCGCGCGATAGCCGGGATGCACGCCGAAGCGCTTGTTCAGTGCATCCACGATCTGGGTAGTCACGGGTGCATCGTCCGCACGAACCCAGGTGGGTACGATGACCGCGATCGTTGCGGCCAGCGCGGCCGCGAGAGTGTTCTTAGTCATGATGGTTCTCCGTCGGTAGAATGCGATTAGAGACCATGGTTCTCCTCAGTCCGAATGTTTGACATGAGCGGTGCACGCCGGCTTGCCGGGGTGTGTTCGCTCGATGGAAGGGTTCAAGTAAGCCGCTGCGCGGCAGGGTCGCTTCGCCCCCGTAGCCGCTCAATTCATATAGTCGGAGGGTCTAGGCCACGGCACTGGCCGCGGCCGCCTGTGGACTTCTGCCACCTCCCAGCTTTTGCAGTCGCAGGTAGCCTCAGTTGTTGCCTCGTGGCGCCGCAATCCGCCCTGGGATGCCCGCCACGCGCCACCCCTCGCTGAACCTACGCATCGCCCGTTGTAGACTGGCCAAGTTCGCCGACGGCTCGTTTCCCCCATTCTTCCCACCACTGGCGCGCTACCGCGGTCTCCACTGCCCGAAGCATTCCCCCCTATACAAATGAAAGTGTCTCGCCCTCCGTCCGGGCTTCTTGAACAACGGATTGAAACGACCTGTCGTTATCTCCCCGTTATCTCGGTCAGGGCTTCGTCGCGAGCGCACAGAACCCGTCGTCCGTCTCCGTTACGCGCACGCCTGTGAAGCTGGCGGCGGTCAGCGCGTCAGTCAATCCGCTTTTCGGCTGCCCAGAATGCCGGGTGAAAGCGAGCACAATCCGGCCACCAGTCTTCATGACACGTCGTATCTCTCGCAGCCCAGCCACGGCATCCGGCCAGACCTGCATGGAATTGACGGCCAGCGCGCTATTGAAGCTCTCGTCTTCGAACGGCAACCGTTCCACAGAACCCTGCCGGAGGTCGACGCGACCAGCTTTAATCGCCTTCGCATTCCGAACCGTGGCTTGCCCGACCATGTCCTTGGAGTGATCGACACCAACCACACGCCCCGACGATGCCGACTCGGCTAGAAGCTGAATGCCCACACCGGGCCCGAATCCCACTTCGAGTACTCTGTCGCTCGGGTGGACGCCGAGCAGGTCGATGGCCCAGGCGGCGACCTTCCGGTTCATGCGCGCCATGATGATGCCGCCCACCCTCCCAAGGCTGCCCTTGGGACGACCAAACATGCGCATCAGGATACTCTTTCCAATTGTCATCGCCGGCGGATCAGGCATTGGGTGGAAACGGATAGTATCTTATCCGCCGTGCGGTGCGGATAAGTTCTGTTGAACTGAACCGCTGGATCGAAGGCTATGCGCCTTGGGGATGTAAGGCGCTGGGCGGGGACGAGAGGCGGTTCCGGTGAGCTCAGAACGTCGATCATGGCTCGGTTTCCCTTTGTGGATCTGGGAGTTGGGCTGGTCGGGGAGTATGGTCCTGGACCAGGCAAGGCTCAATGGGAGGCCGAAGCGCAAGACGCCCTGCGGCCGCTTCGGTATACGTCGCGGAAGTGGGGAAGAGCAGGGTTTCAAGCGGCCCATCACAAGAACGACGGTGCGGTGGCCCTGAGGGAGTGGCGGGAGGGGCTCGACCGGACGGAGGCGTCCTTACCACAGTGTGGGCGTCGGCTCCCTCCCTTCGGTCCGGCTCTAACCTTTCACGCACACCACCTGCTTCAAGGTGTGCACGACCTCGACGAGGTCCCACTGGTTCTCCATCACCGTGTCGATGTCCTTGTAGGCGCCCGGGATCTCGTCGATGACGCCTTCGTCCTTGCGGCACACGACGCCTTCGGTCTGGCGCGCGAGGTCCTCGCGAGTGAAGGACTTCATGGCCGCACCCCGGCTCATGCGCCGGCCGGCCCCGTGGGCGCAGGACTGGAAGCTGTCTTCCGAGCCCTTGCCGCGCACGATGTAGGACTTGGTGCCCATGCTGCCGGGGATGATCCCGAGATCGCCGGCACGCGCGCGGATGGCGCCCTTGCGGGTCACCCACACGTTGGCGCCGAAATGGTGCTCGCGCTCGACATAGTTGTGGTGGCAGTTCACCGCCTCCGAGGTGACCTCGAAGGGCGGCAGGTGTCTCCGTAACGCTGCCAGGATGAGCCTCAACATCGTCTCGCGGTTCCGTGCCGCATAGGCCTGTGCCCAGCCCAAGGCCTCGATGTAGTCTTCGAAGTGCTCGCTGCCCTCGGGGAGATAGGCGAGATCGCGGTCCGGGAGTTGGATGAACCAGCGCTCCATGTCCCGACGGGCGAGATCGATGAAATAGGTGCCGATGGCGTTGCCGATCCCGCGGCTGCCCGAGTGCAGCATGACCCACACCCGCCCGTCGTCGTCGAGACACAGCTCAATGAAGTGATTGCCGCCGCCGAGCGTCCCCATCTGCAGGGCCCAGTTGGTGGACTTGCCGCAGGCCTTTTGTACCCCGGGGTGCTTTTCGAGGATCCGAGCGAGGCCAGCCTCGAACGGCCGCGCCTCGTGACCGGCCGCCCGCTCCTCGCGGTGTTGGCCGCGGCCGACCGGCACGTCCCGGCCGATCTGATGGAACACCAGTCTCAGGCGTTTCTCATCGAGCGCATCGGCCGTGAGCGACAGGCGCGCGGCCATCATGCCGCAGCCGATGTCCACCCCCACCGCGGCCGGGATGATGGCGCGGTGGGTGGCGATCACGGACCCGACCGTGGCCCCGATCCCGGTATGCACATCGGGCATCGCCGCGACATGGTGATGCACGAAGGGCAAGGTCGCGACGTTCAGGAGCTGCTGGCGCGCCGAGCCCTCGATCTCGTCGGTGTAGACCTTGACCGGGACGCGGCTTTCGGTGAGGACTTGCTTGACCGGCATGATCCCGATTGTAGCTCACAGAAATTGTAGCGAACGAACGAAAACGGTCTTGATCCCGCCTGGCGTCGCAGAGGATCCCTCATCGCTGCGCACTTGCGTTGATTGAAAAAGGGGCGCGGCGCACAAGGTAATCGCGAGTCCTTTGTACACCGCCGGCCTCCCCGTTCATGGCGATGGTGAAGGAGCGCATGCGCTGTGCCTGGCTCGCTCCGGTCTCCGCCCAGCATGGGAGGTTGCCGTCCTCGGTCACGACGAGGAACCGGCTTGGGCCGCGGCTTCAGTCGAAGATGGCCGCGTCCCGGCCCTTCGCGCTGTCGAAGCCGACGAGCGTGTCGCGGCCCTTGATCTGATGGAACTTCGCCCCATCCAGGGTGGCGCTGGTGAGGCGGGTGCGGGTCATGTCGGCCGCGGTGAAGTCGGCGCCGCGCAGATCGCAGCGCGAGAGATCGGTGTCGGTCAGGTTGGCGCCGGTGAAATCCGCGAAGCGCACGTCGCAGCCGGACAGGTCGGTGCCGGTCAGATCCGCCCCTCTGAGCTTGGCACTGACCATGAGCGTGCTGAGCTTGCCCATGGGCTGGTTCTTCATGTCCGCGCCGAAACGCCCCTGGACGAGCTTCGCACCGTCGAGGTTGGCGCGTTGAAGATCGGCGATGAGGCGCGCGCCCGTGAGATCGGCGCCCTTGAGGTTGGCGTCCACGAGCACCACCCCGAAGATGCTCGCCCCCCGCAGGTCCGCCCCCTCTAGATCGGCCCCGCGCAGGATAGTGATGTCGAGGTTGGTGCGCGCGAGCTTGGCGCCCTTGAGCGGCACGCCGTGCAGGTGCGTGCCGAAGAGGTCCGCGCCCTTGAAGTCCACACCGGAGAGATCCTGTCCCCGGAAGTCCCGGTTGCGCAAGTCCGGCCGCTGATCCCCGCCGGCGCCGGCCAGAACCGCCAGCGCCTGGTCACGGGTCATGGGGGCGTAGTTGCCGGACAGGGCCGGGCCCATGGCGCCCGCGAGCGCGAGGCCGGCCACCAGCACGCGCCTGCGGCGAACCCGCGAACCCACGATCTCCCTCGGTGTATTACGCATCGCCCACTTCCCCCTCGTACCGTCCTTCGGTCGTCTTCCGGCCCTGGACCCACAGCACGTCACACATCCCCTCAGAGTTTGTGAAAAAACCGTCGCGAGCGAAGGGAGGTCGCGTTCCGCCGGAGCGCAGGAACCGGAGTGTATGTTGAAATACATGAGGATTCTGAGCACCGCCGGAATGCGAGATCCCGAGCGCAGTAGGTTTTTTCACAAACTCTCAGACCGGCTTCCAATGGGGTGGATAGGTCTTCTCGTAGTACGGCAGGGCCTCTATCCGCCCCATCCAGTCGGCGAGCTTGGGCCCGATGAGGCCGCGGACGTTGGTGCGGGGGTCTTTGAGATCTGCGCGCACCGTCAAGGCCAGCATCGCATAGAGGGCATGGTCCGCGGCGGTCACGGGGCCCACGAGATAGTCCCCGCGCAACTCACCCTCGAACAACCGAAGCTCGGCCGCGAGCTTCTCTCGACCCGCCGCGATCACGGCCCCATCGCGCTCTTCCTCGGGCTTGTAGAAGACCTCTCGCAGCATCGGCCCCACGGCCGGGGCGAGGTAGTGGTCGACTTCCTGGATCAAACGCCGCGTGAGGGCGCGGGCCTTTAGGTCCTCGGGGAAAAGTCTCCCGTCTCCGGCGTCGGGATAGCGATCGTCCAGGTACTCCACGATGGCAATCGACTCGTACAGCGTGAGCTCCCCATCGGTGAGGACCGGTACCTTCTTGCGCGGGTTGAGCCGGGCGAAGTCTTCGGTCTTGAGATCGCCCCCCGAGAACGACAGCATCCGCAGGGTGTAGGGGAGCCGCTTGTGCTCCAGGGCCAGCCACACCCGCCAGGCAGGGGGCGAGCCCGAGGCGCAATAGAACGTGATGGCCATGGGGTACCTCCGGTTTTGTCTTGGCCCGAAGAACAACGGCAAAAAGCCTTGATCCGTTGTTCCGCACACCGTGCGGGCACGGGCGCCACCGGCCAAGCGATCCTCGCGGGCTTGGCGCTCCCTGCTTGATCGATCGAACCTGGCCGGGATAAATCGCCGGGCCGCTGTGCCATACTACGCGCCATCCCGCGGTTCCGCCAGGCGATCCACAGGGCCTACCGAGATGAAGCTCGTCACCTTTGCGCATGAGGGCTCGACCCGTCTCGGCGCGGTGGTCGGGAACGAGGTCGTGGATGGTTCGGCCGCGCCGGAGCTGCCGCGAGACATGCTCGGGTTCTTGGGGGCCGGCCGGTCGGCGCTCGACGGGCTTGCGAGGCTCATCGAAAGCGGCCGGGGGCGGATCCCGCTGGAGGCGGTCCATCTCGGTCCGCCCGTGCCGCGCCCGCCCAAGTTCCTCGCCATCGGCTTGAACTATGCCGATCATATCGCCGAGACCGGCCGCGAGCGCCCGGAGTTCCCGGCCTTCTTCAACAAGCAGCCGACCTGTGTGAACGGTCCTTACGACCCTATCCACAGACCGAGGGTGTCCGAAAAGCTCGATTACGAGGGCGAGCTAGGGTTCGTGATCGGCCGTCGCTGCCGGCATGTGCCGAAGGAACGGGCACGGGAGGTAATTGCCGGTTATCTCGTCGTCAACGATGTCTCGGTGCGGGACTGGCAGGCGCGCGCGCCGACCATGACGCTCGGCAAGTCCTTCGACACCCATGGCCCCATCGGCCCGTGGATCGTGACGCCGGACGAGGTTCCGGACCCCCATGCGCTGGACTTGAAGACCTGGGTCAACGGCGGCCTGCGCCAGTCCTCCAATACGTGCCATATGATCTTCAATTGTTATGAACAGGTAGAGGTCCTGTCCACCGCCTTCACGCTGGAGCCCGGCGACATCGTCTCGACCGGCACCTGCAGTGGGGTCGGGGTCCTGATGAAGCCGCGCGGCTATCTCCAGATCGGCGACGTGGTGCGGGTCGAGGTGGAGGGGATCGGCTACATCGAGAACCGGGTCATCGAGGAGCCGGCCGACAGCGCCTGCATCTGAACCGGCCGGCATTGGACTGCGGGGACCTATGGGCTGGATCATCCTTATCCTTCTCGGTACCGCGCTCGCGGTCTACCTGCAGGCCTTGAGCCGCCGGTTCAATATCGCGCCGCTGGCTGCAGGCCACCGGTCCCCTCTCTAATCCCTTCTTCTCGACGCTTCGTGGGGACAGTTCACAGGGCATCTTGGATTGAAGCGTGAAACTCGATCTTTCCAGCCTTAAAAAGGCCATCAATAGTCTGGAGCGGGCCGTCAGGCGCTCGCTAGCCACTCCCGAGGATACGGAGCTGCGCGATGCGGTGATCCAGCGCTTCGAGTACACCTATGAGCTTTCCTGGAAGATGCTCAAGCGCCGCTTGGAACTGGATGCGCCCACGCCGGCGGAGATCGATGCGCTTGGATTCAAGGATCTGATCCGGCAGGGGGCGGAGCGCGGTCTGATCGCCCAACCGCAAGCCTGGTTTGAATACCGCCGGCAGCGCAATATCACCTCGCACACCTACGACGAGGACAAGGCCACCCAGGTCCATCAGGCAGCCGTGGCCTTTTTGGAGGATGCCGAAAGCCTGCTTCAAGAGCTCGAGAGACGGAATGTGTCGGAATGATCCATGTTTTCCCCGAGCACCTCGATATGATAAGGCGAGTTCTGAAATCGCACGTGCCGGAATGGGATGTGTGGGTCTTCGGCTCGCGGGTGCATGAGCGCAACCTCAAGCCTTACTCCGATCTCGATCTGGCGGTGATGACCGATAAGCCATTGTGCGCGCTCCGCTATACGGGCCTGCAAGAAGCCTTCTCGGAATCCGACCTGCCCTTCAAGGTCGATATCGTAGATTGGGCAGCGGCCGGCGCTTCCTTCCGAGAGGTGATCAGCGGGTGTCACGAGGTGCTTCAAAGAGGCGGAAAGCAAAGCGCGCGTGACCATTGCAGCGAGTAGCTGCCGGGCAATCGGCTGGAGGCGCAGCTCGTGCGCCGATTGGACGGCCTGTGGCGTCTTGTCCGTCATATTTAAGAAAAATCGACCAGGGGGCTACGCCCCCTGGACTCCCGCACAGGAGCGTGGATTGAAGCGTCTTCTCTGAGCTTGCTGAGGCCATGACATTCTTGTGTCGCCCCTTTTGCTGAGGGGCGACACTTTCCATTACCTCGCCGTTTCACCCTTTGCTATGCGTTTCAATCCACGCCCCTCATTGCTGAGGGGCGACACCCGCCAGGCGGCCGAGCGTGCGCAGGGCAAGCAGCAGTTTCAATCCACGCCCCTCATTACTGAGGGGCGACACAAGCGCAAGCGCTCGACCCCGCCGCAGTTTTCGAGTTTCAATCCACGCCCCTCATTGCTGAGGGGCGACACCCGCGAGCCGGGCCGCACCCAGCACGCCCGCTTGGTTTCAATCCACGCCCCTCATTGCTGAGGGGCGACACTTGTCTGTCGCGAACGGAACGCCGACACCAGATTGTTTCAATCCACGCCCCTCATTGCTGAGGGGCGACACGATCTGTAGCTAGCCCGGAACAAAGCAGGATCGGGGTTTCAATCCACGCCCCTCATTGCTGAGGGGCGACACGCCCGAATATCACAAACGAGGAGATGAGTAAGGCGTCGCGCACAAATAACATGACTAAGTTGTCCTTCGCGTCGGCAGGACCGTGTAGTTCCAGTCGCCATGAAAGTTGTCCGGCTTGAGATTGAGCGAGGCCAGTTGCGCGTCTGTGATCTT
>JACCXJ010000049.1 GCA_013697045.1 Gammaproteobacteria bacterium
GCCGACCTCGACGATCCGTGCCGGGACCGCCGCGAGCCGGTACGCCCGGTGGTCGCGGATCCGGCGGACGGCGAGCGTGACCTCGTAGCCGCGCTCGGCGAGTCCGCGAACGACGCCGCGGACGTGCACGCTCGCACCGGACGTCCCGAGCGCGGGCACGCCGCGATCCGGGACCCACACGAGGACGCGCCGGCCGAGCTTCACGCTTTGGAAGCCGTCATCGCCTGATCGAGATCGGCGATCAGGTCGCCCGGATCCTCGATGCCGACCGACAGGCGGATCAGCCCGTCGGCGAGGCCGCGGGCGCGGCGCTGCTCGGCCGGGACCGAGGCGTGGGTCATCGTGGCGGGGAGCTCGAGCAGGCTCTCGACGCCGCCGAGCGACTCGGCGCAGGTGAAGACCTTCGTCGAGGCGCAGAACGTCTCCGCGCGCTGCAGCGAGCCCTCGAGATCGAAGCTGATCATGCCGCCAAAGCCGGACATCTGTCGGCTGGCGATCGCGTAGCCGGGATCTGCGGCGTGCATCGGGTAGTACACGCGCGAGACGTCGGCCTGGGCGGCGAGCCAGGCCACGACCTGCTTCGCGTTCTCCTGGTGGCGCGCCATGCGCAGCGCGAGGGTCTTCACGCCGCGCAGCGTGAGCCAGGCGTCCCACGGTCCGGGGACCGCCCCGGCGGCGTTCTGGGTGAAGCGCAGCGCGGTGTGGATCGCCTCGTCGGCTGTGAGGGCGATGCCGCCGATGACGTCGGAGTGGCCGTTCATGTACTTCGTGGTGCTGTGCAGCACGACGTCGGCGCCGAGCGCGAGCGGGCGCTGAAAGATCGGCGTCGCAAACGTATTGTCGACGGCCAGCTTCGCGCCGATGGCCTTGCACCGGGCGGCCACCGCGGCGATGTCGAACACCTTCAGCAGCGGATTCGTCGGCGTCTCGAGCCACACGAGCGCGGTGCGCTCGGGGATGGCCTCTTCGATCGCCATCGCGGTGAAGTCGACGAACGAGAACGTCATCCCGTGCTTTTCGAACACCTTGGTGAACAGCCGGAAGGTCCCGCCGTAGACGTCGTCCCCGCAGACCACGTGGGCCCGCCCCGGGAGCGTCTGGAGGAGCGCGTTCGTCGCCGCGAGCCCGCTGCCGAAAGCCACGCCGTGGGTGCCGCCTTCGAGGGTCGCCACGCAGCGCTCGAGCGCCTCGCGGGTCGGGTTGTGGGTGCGCGCGTACTCGTAGCCGGTGTGCTTCGCGGGCCACTCCTGGGCGTACGTCGACGTCTGGAACACCGGGGGCATCACCGCCCCGGTCACCGGCTCGTGGTGCTGGCCCCCGTGGATGCAGAGCGTGTCGATGTGCGGCCCCCGCGGCGTTTCCTCAGACACCGGGCACCGACGGGAGGACCTGGCGGGCGATGTGGTCGATGAGGTCGATCCGGGTGAGCACGCCGACGAGCTTGCTGTCTTCGAGGACCAAAGCGACCTTCGTCTTGCGCAGCAGGTCGGCGAGGACCGTCAGCTCGGTCTCCGGGCTCACGGTGCAGTAGTTCGAATCCGCGAGATCGCCGGCCCGCTTCTCGACCGGACCCCGAGAGAGCGCGTTCTCGAGCAGCACCTTCTCGTGGATGATCCCCATGATGCGGTCCTCGCGCATCACCGGCATCTGGCTGATCCCGTGCAGCTTCAGCAGGCCGATGGCCTCGCTGAGCTTCAGCGTGTCGTCCACGGTGATCGGCTTGTGGTCGCCCTGGCGGTCGAGGAGCTCGCGGACGTGGCCCAGGCCCGAGATCGGCTCGAGGAAGCCGTTCTCCTCCATCCAGCGGTCCGAGTAGACCTTCGACGTGTACTTCGATCCCCCGTCGGGCAGCAGGACGACGACGACGAGGTCCTTCGCGTCGTTCGCGGCGACCCACTTCACCGCGCCCGCGACGGCGGCACCGCACGACACGCCCGAGAAGATGCCCTCTTCGCGCGTGAGGCGGCGCGTCATCTGCATCGCCTCCTTGTCGGCGACGCGGACGACGTTGTCGACCATCTCGAAGTCCATCGTGGTCGGCAGGAAGTCCTCGCCGATCCCCTCGATGGCGTACGAGAAGGGCTCGGTGAGCTGACCGGTCTGGAAGTAGTCGTAGTAGAGCGATCCGACCGGGTCGATGCCGATGATCCGGATATTCGGGTTCTTCTCCTTCAGGTACTTCGCCGTCCCGCTCACGGTGCCACCGGTGCCGAGGCCACAGATGAAGACGTCGATCTTCCCGTCGAACTGCTCCCACAGCTCGGGCCCGGTCGACCGGTAGTGGGCCACCGGGTTGCTGGGATTGTGGTACTGGTTCGCGTAGAACGCGCCGGGGGTCTCGTCGGCGATGCGGCGCGAGACCTTGTAGTACGACCGCGGATCCTCCGGCGTGACGTCGGTCGGGCAGATGACCACCTTGGCGCCCCAGGCGCGCAGCGCGGCCCGCTTCTCCTCGGACTGCTTGTCCGGCAAGACGAAAACACACTTGTAGCCGCGCAATGCAGCCACCATGGCGAGCCCGGCGCCGGTGTTGCCCGAGGTCGCCTCGACGATGGTGCCGCCCGGCTTCAACAGCCCGGCCTTCTCGGCATCGTCGATGATCTGGACCGCGATGCGATCCTTGACCGATCCGCCTGGATTGAGCATCTCCAGCTTGGCGTACACCGTGGCCTGCAGCCCGGCGGTCACCCGGTTCAACCGGACCGCCGGCGTGTGCCCGATCGCGTGCAGCACCGAGTCGTAGACGTTCTTCATGGGTCGCTCCTGGGGTCCCCCCATATCGGGCGGGCTGACCCGCGGCAGCCCCGACGCGTGATAGGGTGCCGCGGTCAGCAGGGGAGGGACGGGGTGGACCACCAGCGCGAGCGTCTGCTCCGTCGCGGCGACTACATCTGGGGCTCGTTCGTCAAGCCGGAGCGGGTGGACGGCTACATCGTAGGGGTCAATCCGGGCGATCGGTCCGATGTTCTCGGACGGTTTCCGTTCAGCGAGTCCGCGGTGGACGACGCGGTCGACATGGCGACCCGCGGCTTCCAGACCTGGCGCCGGGTGAGCCGGGTGGACCGCGCGAAGGCCGTCCGCCGCTTCCGCGACCTCGTGAACAAGACCGCCGAGCGGTTCGCGGTATTGATCACCCGTGAAACCGGTAAACCGCTGTGGGAGTCGCGCCAGGAGGTCATCGCCTCGGTGCGCTCGGTCGCCCTGCTCCTCGAGGAGGGCATCCAGCTCCTCGAGCCGAAGATCCTCAACGAACGCGAGGCGCGCAGCGACTTCCGCCCGCGCGGCGTGGTCGGCATCCTCGCCCCGTACAACCTGCCGCTCCTTTTGCCGACGCTCCAGGCGATGTCCGCGTTGCTGGCCGGTAACACCGTGGTGCTCAAGCCGAGCAAGTTCACGCCGGGGGTCGGCCAGTCCATCGCCGAGCTCATCGACCGGTGCCGCCTGCCGCGCGGGACCTTCCAGCTCGTCCAGGGCTCCGGGACGTCGGTGGGGCAGAAGCTCGCGACGCACCACGGACTCGACGCCCTGCTGTTCTCCGGCTCCTTCGCCACTGCGATGGCGATCCGCCGCGCCACCTTCGAGCGCCCGGAGCTCCCCACGCTCTACCAGTGCGGCGGCAAGGGCGCCGCGCTCGTGGTGGGGGGCTGCGACCTCGACCGGGCGGTTTACGAGGTCCTCGTCGGCGCGTTCCTGACGGCGGGCCAACGCCACAACTCGACCGGTCGCGTCATCGTCACCGACGACGTCTTCGAGCCCTTCCTCGAGCACCTCACCCGCCGGACCGGCAAGGTGACCGTCGGCTACGGCTTCGACTCGAAGTGCTTCGTCGGACCGGTCATCTCGGAGAACTACCGCACGCGGTACCGCCGCTACGGCCGCGCCCTGGCCCAGCGAAACCACGTCGCGGTCCTCGAGTGCGGCAACCGCGAGGTCGAAGGGCACCGCGGCTTCTACGTCACGCCGGCGATCTACGTGGTGGACCACGCCAACGGTCACCCGTTCCTCAACGACGAGCCGCCGGGCCCGACCGCGCTGATCTACCGGGTCAAGGACTGGGAGGAGGCAGTCGCGCTGCACAACAAGCTCATGTACCGGGTGTCGACGTCGCTGTTCGTGCACCCGGAGCACGCCGAGCTCGCCGAGATGATCGGCCGCCTGAAGACCGGCTCCCTGAACATCAACCGCGGCACCATCGGGGCCTCGCTGCGCCTGCCGGCAGTCGGTCTCGGGCGCTCGAGCAACGGGATCCCGGCGGGGATCGACCTGCTCCGCTTCCTGTCCACGCCCCGCTCCACCCTCGTCGAGAACCGGCCGTTCGACCCCCAGCAGGCCGTCCCGGGCATCAATTGGGACGAAGACGAGGAGGTCGACGACGAGGTGTCGGTCGAGGTCGAGGTCGAGTTGGAGCCAGAACAGTTCTGAACCGTCCGCGGACGCCCGGCGCGCCCCTCGCTCACGCGCGAAGCACGGATATGAATGGCACAATTGTTGCCTTCGCATCGGGTCCACCCGAGAGGATCCGATGCCGAACAATCCGAGAAAGACCGCCACTCAGCCCCCCTCGGGTGAGCTGCACCAGACCGCATCGAGCGGCGGCGTCGCGCTCACGACGAACACGGGAACGGTCGTCTCCGACGACCAGAACTCGCTGAAGGCCGGGCCCCGCGGTCCGGCGCTGCTCGAGGACTTCGTCCTCCGCGAGAAGATCACCCACTTCGACCACGAGCGGATCCCCGAGCGGATCGTCCACGCCCGCGGATCCGGCGCCCACGGCTACTTCGAGCCGTACGCCTCGTTCGCGAATCTCACCCGCGCGAGCTTCCTCCAGGACCCCGCGAAGCGGACGCCCTTGTTCGTCCGGTTCTCGACGGTGGTCGGCCCGGCCGGCGCGACCGACCTGGCCCGCGACGTTCGCGGCTTCGCGGTGAAGTTCTATACGGACGAAGGGAACTTCGACCTCGTGGGCAACAACATCCCGGTGTTCTTCATCCAGGACGCGATGAAATTCCCCGACCTCATCCATGCCGCGAAGCCCGAGCCGCACTTCCAGATGCCCCAAGCGGGGACCGCGCACGACACGTTCTGGGACTTCATCTCGCTCACGCCGGAATCGACGCACGTGATCATGTGGGTGATGTCCGACCGCGGCCTCCCGCGAAGCTTCCGAATGATGCAGGGCTTCGGCGTCCATACATTCCGGCTGGTGAACGCCGCCGGCGAGTCGCGGTTCGTGAAATTCCATTGGTCACCGGTAGCCGGCACCCATTCGGTCGACTGGGACGAGGCACTCAAGATCTCGGGTGCCGATCCCGACTTCCATCGCCGGGACCTGTGGGAAGCGATCGAAGCGGGCGCCTACCCCGAATGGGAGCTCGGCCTGCAGATCTTCACCGACGAGGAGGCTAAAGGATTCAGCTTCGACGTGCTCGACGCGACCAAGATCGTCCCCGAGGAGTTGGTGCCGGTAACGCCGGTCGGCCGGATGGTGCTCAACCGCAACCCCGACAACTTTTTCGCGGAGACCGAGCAGGTCGCGTTCTGCGCCGCGCACATTGTGCCCGGCATCGACTTTTCCAACGACCCGCTGCTCGCCGGGCGCATCCACTCCTATATCGATACGCAGATCTCACGGCTCGGCGGGCCCAACTTCCACGAGATTCCAGTGAATGCCCCGGTGGCGCAGGTCCACAACAACCAGCGCGACGGTATGCATCGCCAGGCGATCCCGCGGGGCCGGGTGGCCTACGAGCCGAATTCACTCGCCGGCGGGTGCCCATTCCAGGCGGGCATGAAGGGCTTCACGTCGTTTCCCGAGCCGCTACACGAAGACAAGGTCCGGGGCAAGCCGGAAAAGTTCGCGGATCACTATTCGCAAGCGACGCTGTTCTGGAACAGCCAGACCCCGGTGGAAAAGGCGCACATCATCCGCGCTTTCCGCTTCGAGTTGACGAAGGTGCAGGTGCGCGCGGTGCGCGAGCGCGTCGTGGCCATGATCGGAAACGTCGCCGACGAGCTCGCCGAGGCCGTGGCGGCCGGGCTGGGCATGGACGAGGTGCCTCGACCGCTGCCGCTCGCGCTCGGCGAGCCGCCACAGCCAGAAGTGGACGTCTCGTCGGCGCTCTCGTTGTTCGCTCGTCCCGGCAACGGCAGCATACGCACCCGGCAGGTCGCTATCCTGGTGGCGGACGGCGTAGACAGCGCGGGCGCAAAGACGATCCACGCAGGGTTGACCGAGCGCGGCGCCGTCGCGCGCTACGTCGGCGCGCGGCTTGGCCGCGTCCAGAGCAAAAACGGCGATCCGCTCGAAGTCGAAGTGACGATGGAGACGATGCCGTCGGTACTGTTCGACGCGGTTGCAGTGCCGGGCGGCGATGCCGCAGCCAAGGCCCTCGGCGGCCTCGGTCACGCCGCTGAATTCATCGTTGGCACGTACCGTCATTGCAAGCCGATCCTGGCCCTCGGCGCCGGACGACACTTCGTTGAGAACGCCGGCGTGCCGGCGACGTTGCCTTCGGGCGAGCCCGACCCGGGCCTGCTGCTGTTCGACGACGCGCAGCTGAACAGCGCGCTGCCAGCGTTCGTGGAGGCGATCGCGAAGCATCGCCACAACGCGCGGGAAATGGATCCGCCACCGGTTTGACCGGGAAGGCGGTCGCGAGTATCCATCGCGATCGAACTCGTGCCAACTACGCCCGGCCGACTTCGCGCTGGCGCCGCCGAGCGCTCCGCCTTAACGAATCCCTACCGCCTGCTTCGCCGCGGCTCCTGATGCCCGCTGGCTGGTCCCCTCGTAGTCACCCGCGGCAGCTTTCAATTAAGGACAGCTAAGCGCACTATAAGGCTATGCAGATAAATCCCCTCTCCCTCCGGGACAGAGGATGAGGGGATCTCAACAAATGATTTCACAGCTTTTGAAATGGATCGGGATCGTTCTCGGGGTGCTGATCCTTGCCGTCGTTCTCTTCCTAGCTTTTTTCGACTTAAACAGGCTCCGCGGCCCCCTATCGACGATGGTCAGCGACCAGTTGGAACGCCCATTCGCCATCCGGGGCGATCTGAACGTCGCTTGGTCGTGGACTCCGAAGATCACCATCAACGATATCGAGCTGGATAATGCCTCTTGGGGCAGCCGGCCCGAAATGTTCACCCTCGATCGCGCCGAAGTTTCCCTGCGGATTCCCGATCTGTTCAAGGGCCACCTGGTGCTCCCAGAGATCCGAGTTTCTAAACCCCGGCTGCTTCTGGAAAAAAATGCCGAAGGCAAGGCCAACTGGGATCTCGGCATCCCATCCAAGGACGAGGAGAAAAAACCGGCCGGGCCGCCGATCAGCCGGCGGTGGTTCCCCAAAATCAACCGTCTCGCCATCGACGACGGCAAGCTCGTGTTCCGCGATCCCACCTCTCATACCGAGCTGGACATGAACGTATCCAACGTCGTCGGCGCGTCCAACGAGCAGGCCTTGGAGTTGACCGGCCGAGGGCGTCTTCAGAAAGAACAGTTCACGCTGGACGTGCGGGGGGGTTCGATCCTGACTCTTTGGCAGCAGGGCAAGCCCTTTCCCGTCAGCGTCAAAGTCGCTTATGGAGACACCGAGGCCAAGGTTTCGGGCACCATCGCCGAGCTCCTGCAACTAAAAGGCCCCGACCTTCGCGTAGAAACCCATGGGCCCGACCTGGCCGTGCTGCGCCCCTTCACCCGGGTCTGGATACCCGAGACCCCGCCCTACCGCTTCACCGGGAACATTAGCCGCGAGGGCGAGCGCTGGCGAATAAATGGCTTCGAGGGAAAGCTTGGCGGCAGCGATCTTTCCGGCGACCTCATGTTCACGATGCGGAACGAGCGCCCGTTCATGGACGGCGACTTGATCTCCCGCAAGCTCGATCTGCGGGATTTCGCGGGTTTCATAGGCGCGAGTCCCAAACCGGACGCTCCTCCGCGCCCGCGGCTGCTACCGGACCAGCCTTACGACCTCGAAGGGTTGCGGGTCGCCGATGCGGACATCCGGTTCCGGAGCGATAATATCGTGACACCCATGATGCCGGTCGACGAACTGATCACTCATGTCAAGCTCGACCACGGCGTCGTGACGCTTCAGCCCTTGAATTTTGTTATAGGCTTCGGCCGGATCACGTCCGACATCATGCTCGACGCCAGTGGTGAGGAAATTCTCACCAAAATGGACACCAAAATCGACAAAGTGCCCTTCAAGCGTCTCGTGTCCAAAACGCCCTTCGCCGACGAAACCGCCGGGACCTTTCTCGGCCGCGTGGATATCGCCACCGCCGGCAACTCGGTGGCGAAAATGGCCGCCGCCGCGGACGGCGGAATCACGGTGATCATGGAGGACGGCCGCGTCAGCGGATTGATGATGGAACTGGCCGGCGCGGACATACTCGAATCACTCGGCATCGTGTTGTCCGGTGATCCGAGCATCCCGGCCCGCTGCATCATCACCGATTTCATCATCAGCGACGGTGTCCTCAAAACCAAGCTGTTCCTGATGGATACCACCGATACCAACCTTGTGGGCAACGGCAGCATCAACCTGCGCGACGAGACGATCGATTTCCGCCTCACCGCCCATCCCAAAGACATTAGCCTGCTCAGCGCACGGACCCCCGTCATCATCGGCGGGACCCTGAAGGAGCCCGCCCCCCGTCCCGAAGTGACCACGCTGGCGGCGAAGGCCACGGCGTCCGTGGCCCTAGGTGCTTTGCTCCCGCCCGCCGCAATCCTGCCATGGGTGGAGCTCGGCCTGGCCGAGGACAGCCCGTGCCGCGCCCTGCTCGACGCCGCCACGAAGAAAGAAGAGCTTCGCAAGCCTAAAGCCAAATAAGACCTACGCAAACGTGAATATTCTCCCGAGCCTGGGAACCAGGAAATTCATAGCCAGCCTCCTTAGGTGAATTTGGGGTTGGTCTAGCAGCCTGTCGGA
>JACCXJ010000058.1 GCA_013697045.1 Gammaproteobacteria bacterium
GACGACGTCCCGGGCCTGGCCACCGAAGCCGAGACGCTTGAGCACCTCATCGAAAAGTTGAAGATCATGGTACCGGAGCTGTTGGATTTGAACGGCTACCCGGGCGATGACGAAACGACCGTTCCATTCGAGGTGGTTGCCAAGCGCGCTTCCGCCGCACCCCGCCACATTTGATGGCGGACTACGCGCCTCGGCTCAAGGAAATCCTTCGATCTCACGGCTGCCGCTTCGACCGGCACGGGAAAGGCGATCACGACATCTGGTTCAGTGCGATCTCGGGCCGCCACTTTGCGGTGGATGGGAAGATCAAGTCCCGGCATACCGCCAACGCGGTCCTCAAGCAGGCGGGCATCGAGAAGCACTTCTGAGCTGCACACCTCGTCCGGGTCGCGCCAATATAGGCGCGACGGGCTGGTCGGACCTACCGCCTCCAACCGGGGCTTGAGCAGCGCCCTCCAAGTCCTATAATGCTGCGATGCGGCATCTGCGCCGCCCCGCGCGGGGCGGGGGCGCTTGCTGCGCCGAGATTGAGGAGCGATCCATGAGCGTGCACAAGATCCTGGAGACCACCCTGGACGTCCGGGGCGAGATGAGCCCGGAGTACGAGGCGATCCTGACACCGGAGGCCCTGGTGTTCGTCGAAGAGCTTTGCAGGCGCTTCGGACCCAGGCGCAAAGAGCTGCTCGCGATCCGCCGCCGGCGCCAGGAGTTCTTCGATCGCGGGGGGCTACCCGATTTCCTGCCCGAGACCCGGTATGTCCGAGACGGCGACTGGAAGGTCGCGCCCATCCCGGCGGACCTCATCGACCGCCGCGTCGAGATCACGGGCCCCGTGGACCGCAAGATGATCATCAACGCCCTCAACTCCGGCGCCAACACCTTCATGGCCGACTTCGAGGACTCGTCCAGCCCCACCTGGGAGCAGATGATGGATGGCCAGGTCAATCTGCGGGATGCCATCGCCGGTACCATCGAGTACACCGGACCGGACGGCAAGGCCTACCGCCTGAACGACGGCCGGCTCGCGACCCTCATCGTCCGGCCGCGCGGCTGGCACATGAAGGAAAAGAACGTGATCCTGGACGACGAGCCGATCCCGGCGAGCCTGTTCGATTTCGGCCTGTATTTCTTCCACAACGCCAAGCGGCTCATCCAGAAGGGCACGGCACCGTATTTTTATCTGCCCAAGATGGAGAGCCGCAAAGAGGCGCGCCTGTGGAACGCGGTGTTTCTGTATTCCCAGGACGCGCTCGGGATCTTGAGGGGCACGATCCGCGCGACGGCCCTCATCGAAACGCTCACCTCCGCCTTCGAGATGCACGAGTTCCTCTATGAGCTCCGCGAGCACGCCGGCGGGCTCAACTGCGGGCGCTGGGATTACATCTTCAGCTTTATCAAATGCCTGCGCAATCATCCCGATTACGTGCTGCCGGACCGCAGCCAATTGACCATGACCCAGCATTTCCTGCGGTCCTATTCGCAGCTCCTGGTGCAGACCTGCCATCGCCGCGGGATCCACGCGATGGGCGGGATGGCCGCGCAGATCCCCATCAAAGAGGACGAGCTGGCCAACGAGGCGGCCTTGGACAAGGTGCGGGCCGACAAGGAGCGCGAGGTCCGGGACGGACACGACGGCACCTGGGTCGCCCATCCCCTGCTCGCGCTGATCGCGAAACGGGTGTTCGACCGATACATGCCGGGGCCGCACCAGATCCACAACCTCCGCGAGGACGTCCATACCACCGCCGCCGATCTATTGACCCTGCCCGCGGGCACCATCACGCTGAAAGGATTGCGGCATAACGTGAGCGCCGCGCTACGCTACACCGACTCCTGGCTCTGCGGCCGGGGCGCGGTCCCCATCGCCCATCTGATGGAAGATGCGGCCACCGCCGAGATCTCGCGGGCCCAGCTATGGCAGTGGATCCGTTATCCCAAGGGCGTCCTAGAGGACGGCCGCAAGGTCACTAAAGAGTTGTTCCGCGAGACCCTCGCAGAGGAGATGGCCGTATTGCGCAGGGAGATCGGAGAGGTCGAGTTTCTGGCGCGCAAATTCAAAGAAGCGGGCGCGCTCCTGGACCGCCTGGTCACGACCACCAAACTGCCCGGGTTCCTGACTCTGGAGGCATACGGGTTGCTCTAGAACCACCGTCGGTCGTCCAGGAGACTGCGATGCCTGCCAAGCTGCTCAAACCGATCGGGCGCGTCTTGCTGCGCGTCTTGTTCCGGGTGCGGGTCGTGGGCAGGCTCGCCCCTATCCAGCTTGACGGCCGTGTGGCCGAGCGCCTGCTCATCATCGCCAACCACGAGTCGTTCCTGGACGGCGTCATCCTCGCACTGTTCCTCCCCGCCGATCCGGTGTTCGTGGTGCACACCTACGTGGCCGAGAACCGCTGGTTTCGCCTCGGGCTGCGCCTCGTCGATTATCTCACCCTGGACCCGACGAGCCCGCTGGCCATGCGACAGGTGGTGAGGCTGCTCGAATCGGGACGGCCCGTGCTGGTCTTCCCCGAAGGCCGGATCACGACCACCGGTAGTCTCATGAAGGTCTACGACGGCCCGGCCTTCGCGGCCGTCAAGACCGGCGCCGCCATCGTCCCGGTGCGACTGGACGGCACCGGGCGGTCCTATTTCGGGCGGGTCGCGGGGCGCCATCCGCGCCGGCTCCTGCCCCGCATCACGGTCACGATCCTTCCGGCGACCCGCCTTTCCCCGAGCACCGCCGCCTCGCCAAGGCACCGGCGGCGCGCCGCTGGGGAGGGCATGCGCCGGATCATGCAGGCCATGATCTTCGCCTCCGAGACCAAGCAGACGCTCTACACCGGCCTGCTCGACGCGCTCAGGGTCCAGGGCCGCCGGCGGTTGGTGGCCGAAGACGTACGCGGCATCGAGTACAGCTACGGCCGTTTGCTCATGGAGACGCTCCTGCTCGGGCGGGTGGCAGCGCGCCTCTGCGAGCCGGGCGAGGGTATCGGGCTCCTGCTGCCGAACCTGGTGGCAACCGTGACCCTGGTCATCGGGCTCGGGGTGTTCCGGCGGGTTCCCGCGATGCTGAACTACACGGCCGGCCCCGAGGGCTTGAAACACGCCTGCCGGGTCGCACGGATCCGCACCGTCATCACCTCGCGCGCCTTCGTGGAGACGGCTCGACTCAAAGCCACGGTGGCGGCCCTCGACCCCATGCGGGTCTGCTATCTCGAGGATCTGATTGCGCTGGCGCGGCCGCTCGACAAGCTCTGGCTCCTCGGTTACGCCTTATGGCTGCCGCGCACGCTCGGCCGCGACGTCGCCCCCGAGGACCCGGCCGTCGTCCTCTTCACCTCGGGCTCCGAGGCCAAGCCCAAGGGCGTGGTGCTCTCGCACCGCGCGCTCCTCTCCAACATCGCCCAGGTGCGGGCCGTGATCGACTTCGGGGCCGAGGACAAGATCTTCAACGCACTTCCGGTATTCCATTCCTTCGGCCTGACCATCGGGGCGCTCTTGCCGCTGGTGACCGGGACCCGCATCTTCATCTATCCGAGCCCGCTCCACTACCGCGTGATCCCGGAGCTGGTCTATGACCGTGGCTGCACCGTGCTCCTCGGCACCCCGACCTTCCTGCAGAACTACGCGCGCTTCGCCCATCCCTACGATTTCCACCGCCTGCGCTACGTGATCGCCGGGGCCGAGCGGCTCGCCGAGCCGGTGCGCGTGGCCTGGTTCGAGCGCTTCGGGATCCGGGTGCTGGAAGGGTACGGCGCGACCGAGACCGCCCCGGTGCTCGCCATCAATACGCCCATGGCCTACCGCGGCGGGACGGTGGGGCAGCTCCTGCCGGGCATCGAGGCGCGCATCGAACCCATCCCCGGCATTGAGCACGGCGGCGAGCTGCACGTGCGCGGCCCGAACTTGATGTCCGGCTATTACCGTGACGCGGCGCCCGGTGTCCTCGACCCGCCTTGCTCCGGCCTCGGCTCGGGCTGGTACGACACCGGGGACATCGTGGAGTTGGACGAGGAAGGTTTCGTCAAGATCACCGGGAGGCTCAAACGCTTTGCCAAGATCGCCGGCGAGATGGTATCGCTCGAGGTAGTCGAGCACATCGCGGCCTTGGCATCGCCGGGCGCGCAGCACGCCGCCTCGGTCAAGACGGATGCCCGGCGTGGCGAGCTGATCGTCCTGTTCTCGACCGATGCCGATCTCACCCGCGAGCGCCTGCAGGACGGCGCGCGCGAGATCGGCGAGCCCGAGATCGCCATCCCCCGCCAGATCGTGCACGTCGCCGCCCTCCCCCTCCTCGGGAGCGGCAAGCTCGACCATGTCGCCTTGAGGCGCATGGCGGAGGAAGGCGCAGGATAGAGACTCGGCCGCGGGTCCATAATGCGCCGGCATCGACGATCGCCTATCCTGTCGTTCCCGTCCCAGCGGCCGCACGGGTCAGCGGCCGGCGGCTCGGCGCTCGGCTCGGTAGGCGTCTATTTCCGCCTGGATTTCTTCGGGCGTCATCGGTGGCAGCGGGTTCGCCGCCAGCGTCTGGCGCGCCTGCTTGAGTTTCTCGATGCGCTCGGTGCGAAGTTGCGTGCGCACCATCCGTTCGATCGCTTCCGGCGTCAGTAGTCCGGCCCGGTGCGCTTCCTGCGCGAGTTGATCCGGCAGGGTGATCTCAACGGTCGTCATGGCTATCTTTGCATGACTTGGTCAGGCGACACCCGCCAATCGCGTCGAGGGGGATGAGGGATCCGCGGCTACGGCAGGCGTCCGCTGTGCCACCCGCTCCACCGACTCCCGGAATCCTTCGTCCCGCGCAAAGGCACGCCATACATCGTCGCCTGGCGGCAGGGCTTGGAAAAATGCAAAGAAATGCACGAGCAGCGGCGTCAGGCCCAGCCTGTCCGTGATATCCGTGATACGGCCCAGGTAGCCCCAGTCCCGGTTCCCTCCCCGCCACCTGTGCCAGTATTCATAGATAAAATACGCCACGGCCCCAGCCGTTTCCACTCTGACCTTCGGTACGTTCTCGCGAATGGTATTGGATGCATGGCGCCTGTAGTCGACGAGGGGCTTGTCTATGAAATGAATGCGCTTTCCCCGCACCAGCACGCGCAGGAAGAACTCCAGATCGTGGGCATAGCGCAGTGCCGAGAAACCACCGATCTCGTGGAACAGGGAACGCCGCGCAAAGATGTTCGATGTCGTCATCAGAAAATTACCGTTCACGAGTGCCAGGGACAGGTCGCCCATCTCTTGGTAGAACGCCTTTCCTCGTTCGTGCCACCGATTGTGGATCGGATCGCCCTGTTCATCCACAAAATTAAGCGCCGTGGTCACCACAGCGACACCTGGGTCGTCGCTGAAGACTTCGAGACAATCGGCGAGACGTTCCGGTTGGTAGGCGTCATCGGAGTTCAGGATGGCGACAAACTCGCCCCTGGCCCGATGGATCGCGGCGTTCAGTGTGTAATGGGCGCCCTGGTTGGGATGAGACCAGAACACTATCTCGGGCCTGGCCGCCGCAAGGGCACGCACTACGGCAACGGAGCCGTCGCACGATCCATCGTCAACGACGATTATTTCCAATGGTTGCGCGGATTGGGCGAAGACGCTTTCGAGCGCGTGACCTACATAGCGCTCGTGGTTGTAGAGCGGGATAATGACGGAAACGCTGCCGTCGTTGTACGTATTGGCTTTCATCGGGATTGAAGCATAAGAAAGGCGAAGGTGTGTGTCAACCGACGGAGACGTTGGATCGAACCAGGGCCCACGCGGGCGCCCGGGTTCTGCTGCCCGGCCGACGACGCTACCCGGGTGGCGCGCCTGCGCCGGGTTGCCATACCGCGTTGAACTTACTATAGTTCGTTCGGGCTATGACTCCCGGCCGGTGGTCCCTGGGAGCGGACGTACAGTCGATTGGCCACCGCAGCATATGTCGTGACGTCGAGGGGAGCCTCCGGCGCGATCGGCGGCGATCGAGCACGGGACCAGATCACCTTCATCCACGTGGGGTCTTTTGAAAGATCGAGTGAGGAACCAAAGTGCCTGATTTGCAGTGGAACATCGCGAGCTGGGACGGTTCTTATGACTGGAGCACCGGTGGCGAAGAGTGGAGCGAGGTATGGGGCGGGAGCGAGGCGCAGTGGTTCGGTTCGCTGTACCCGCGGCTGCACCGCCGGCTGCCCACCGGGAGCATCCTGGAAATTGCACCTGGGTACGGGCGATGGTCCAAGTTTTTGATAGGCGCCTGCAGGTCCTATGTCGGCGTGGATCTGTCGGCCAAGTGCATCAGGGCTTGTGAATCGTCATTCTCCGGATCGGCGCATGCCCGCTTCATGAAGAACGACGGGTTGTCGTTGCACGCGGTACAGTGCCGTTTCGATTTGATCTTTTCTTTTGATTCGCTGGTTCATGCGGAGCTGAATGTGCTGGAAAGCTATATCCCGCAGGTGCTGGAAAGGCTGGAGGAATCGGGCGTTGCTTTCATTCATCACTCGAATTTTCACGCAAACACCGATCACCGGTCAAATCCGCATTGTCGAGCTACGTCCGTTTCTGCGGAAAAGGTCGCCCGGCTCGTTGTCGTGCATGGCGGCAGGGTGCTCCTTCAGGAACTGTTGAATTGGGGCAGATCGGACCCGTGCGACTGCATTACGGTGTTTGCACGCAACGGATCGCGGTGCCCTACTTCGCCGTTGGTCCTGAATAACCGGAGCTTCATGGCGGAAGCGGAGATCATCAAAAACTATCAAAGCCCTTATGCCGTATTGAGCTCGTGACCTCGCACGGAGGGCGGTCTGAATGACGACGTGGTCGATGTCGCCGCGTCCGCGGAGGTGATCGTGCCGTTCGTCGAGCCTGGGTCCCACCGGGAGCATCCTGGAAATTGCGACTGGGTACGGGCGATTGACCAAGTTATCATTAGGCGAGCAGAGGGCGTGGAACGGGAGGCACCGATGAATCAAGCCGACATTGAGCTGATGAACAGTTTGAACTGGTACCACAAGATTGATCTCGTCGGCGGCCGCGTGACACCCGGCCGCGAGTGGGATCATCTTTAGTCTCCGATCAAGCGCGAGATGCGTCGCGTAGACTTCAGAAGCAAGCGTGTCCTCGATATCGGAACCTGGGATGGCCTCTGGAGCTTCGAGGCGGAGCGCCTGGGCGCCTCCAGCGTCCTGGCCACGGACATCAATACCCAGCGCTTGTTCCCAGACCAGGGACCGGCCACTTTCGAGTTCGCGAAGCGCATCCGTGGATCGAAGGTCGAATACAAGGAAGTGTCCATCTACGACCTGGACTCGCTCGAACAGCAGTTCGACGTCGTGGTCTTCTTCGGCGTCCTCTATCACCTCAGGTACCCGCAACTGGGCCTCGCGCGAATCCGAAACGTCCTGAAGGATGGTGGGCTCCTGCTCATGGAGACGGCTATCCTGCTCGACACCGAAGACACGATCATCCAGACTGACCACCAGAAGATCTATCCGAACGATGTCTCCACGTGGAACGCGTTTTCCGGGCCGGCGCTCGTTTCGTTGTTGAAGGAGAGTTACTTCGAGGTGGAACGCTTCGAGGTGATCGTTCGGCAGAACCGGGGCCCCAAGATCGGTCGAGGGTTTGCGCTCGCGCGTGCCACGTCGGGCGTGAACCTCCATCATTATTTTCCCGATCTCTACCTCCACCGATTCTTCGAACCGTACGGGGCCGCTTCCGAAGAGGCCGGAAAGACCGACCGCTAGCTTAGGCCCGGGAGGAACCGCCCGGGACGCGGGCCGGCCAGACGAGCATCGCGCGCGGGAGCTGGAGCGCGCCGTCCACCGCGCCGGTCTGAATGACGACGCGGTCGGTGTCGTCGCCTCGCCGGGGCGATCGTGCCGTTTGTGTCGTTGGGGTCCGCGCCGTCGGTGCCATGGGGGAAGGCGGGTCATGGTATGAGGCCCTCCCTAAGCCGCCGCCACAGTCGGTCCGCGGCACGGTGAAGCAGCCGCAGCGGTGCCATCATCTCCCATGAGGTCGAGTGCAGGAGCGTCATGACCTCTGCCAGCTTCTGTCGAGCCGACACGGGCCTGTCGGTGCCGAGCCGGGACCCCGGCGTAGCGCGTTCGCGCCCGCCCCGCAGCGTGCGCGTAGCCTTCCAAGAGGTGGAACGGGTCAGCCCGAACAGGATCGCGTCGAGCCTGGCCGACAACGCCTCCTGCTCGCGTTCGTGCTGATGCACCACCGCCCGGAGGCGTCGCAGCTCGGCCTCGGCGGTATCGAGCTTGGCCTGCTGGTTCAGTGCAAACCCGTACACGCCGGTCTTCAGATCGACCGGGACCGACAAAGGCGCCTCGACGAAACACGATCCGTCCCGTCCATGGGACAGAGCGGCGTCCGCTACGCCCCGGCGCACCCTCTCGGTGGCCGCAGCCGTTTTGGCGCCCATGGCCTGCAGCAACGCCTCGTAGCGGGCGGCCTGAAGGTCGAGCGGGTAACTTTCCTCAATGGCCTCGCGGGCCGCCCGAGCCATCGCCGCCGCCCGCGCCGGGGCCAACAGCAATTCCGTCACGGCCGCGGCCATGGCCGCGGTGTCGAAGCCCTGGATCACCCGACCGTTCACCCCGTCGGTGATGGTGTCGGGAATACCGCCGACGCCGAAGGCGACCGGCGGCGTGCCGCAGGCCATGGCCTCCAGCATCACATTCGGCTGGTTGTCCTCGCGCGATGGCAGGACGAAGACATCGGCGGCGGCGTAGGCGGTAGCGAGCCGGATATCGTCGTCGATTAAGCCGAGATCGTGGATCGGATAATCGGACGCGGCCAGATCCGGCGTCGACCGTCCGAACGCCAGCACCCGGATACCCCCCGAGCCCCTGAGGGCCTCGATGCGGGCGTCGGCGCGCATGTGCCGCAGCACCTCGGCCAAGTGGTCGAATCCCTTGCGATGCTCGTCGTTGTTATAGGCGCCAAACAATAGCGTCTTGACCCCGGGATCGAGCCCGATCGCGGCCTTGGCGGCATCTTTGGCGCCCGGCACGAAGACATCGGTCTCGATCGAGTTCGGGATCACGGTCACCCCGCCTTCCCGGAACACTCCGCTCTCCGCCGCGCAACCGCCGAGCCATCGCGTCGGCGCCACTGCCGTCACGTTCGGCTCGGCGTAGAGCCGCCGCTTCCAGCGCAGCACGGCCGCGGGCAACTCGAGGGGGTCGTCACGGAGCTGAGGGCAGTCGCGGCAATCGGCCGCATATCCTCTGCAACCGGCGGAGTAGTGACAACCGCCCGTGAAAAAATTCATGTCGTGAAGCGTCAAGACCACGGGTTTGCCCAGCGCGGCGATCTCTGCGATCCCATGAATCGAAAGGAAGTGCGACACCCAATGGATGTTGAAGGCGTCGTAAGCTTCGAGCAGACCTGAATCGGCCAACGCGTATCCGATCAACTGCGGCGCGAATAGGGTATTGGAAACCGCGCTCCGCCGCTCGCGGACATAGCGTTCGTTGAATAATCGCACGGCGGCGTCGTCCATCGCATTTTCCGGATCGGACTTCACCCGGCGTCGGACGGCTAAACAGTCGGCCATGCGCGGATCGGGGGTCAAGCAGACGAGGTCCACCGCATGCCCGCGCCGCGACAGACTGGCGATCAGACGCCGCATGGCCCTCGATGCCCCGCCGTGCGTGGCGTCGGTACCGAAAACCGCAATCCTCATTGATCCACTCCGCGCGCGCCTCTATCGCCGGTAGGGTCACCCCGTCACGAACGCCGAGGCGTGGCCGCTCAAGGATAGGAACTGTGCCGCGACTGTGCAACGGTCGGTCGTCAGTCTATACTGGGCCTCGAGGTGCGCGGGGCGTTGCGGGCGATACGGACGGACACGGGGGTGCTTTCCACCCGCGCCATGGCGCCCGATGCACCGCGGCGCCGGCGTCGGCCGACTCGCTCCGGGCCTTGAATCGCCCCGGCCCGCATCTATCCTCCGGCATTTCGACATCGCGGAGCAGACGACATGAGGCTCGACAAACTCACCGCCAAGTTCCAGAACGCGCTCGCCGACGCGCAAAGTCTCGCCGTCGGGCGCGATCACCAGTTCATCGAGCCGTTGCACGTCATGGCGGCGCTCCTGGATCAGCAGGGCGGCACGGCGCGCCACCTGCTCGCTGCGGCCGGGGTCGACGTCAAGGGATTGCGCTCGCGGGTGCACGCGGCGCTGGGTCGCCTGCCGCGCGTCGAAGGGACGGGTGGCGAGGTGCACATCTCGCGCGACCTCGAAAAGCTCCTGAACCTGTGCGACAAATACGCCCAGGAACGCCAGGACCAGTTCATCGCGAGCGAGGTTTTCCTGCTCGCCGCGACCGAAGACCGCGGGCAACTGGGCGAGATCCTGCGCCAGTCGGGTGCCGACAAGCAGCGCATCGCCAATGCCATCGACACCGTTCGCGGCGGGCAGACGGTCGATGACCCGAACGCGGAGGAGAGCCGCCAGGCGCTCGAGAAATATACCATCGATCTCACGGCAAGGGCCCGCGAGGGCAAGCTCGATCCGGTCATCGGACGCGACGACGAGATCCGCCGCACCATCCAGGTCTTGCAACGCCGCACCAAGAACAACCCCGTCTTGATCGGCGAGCCCGGCGTCGGTAAGACCGCCATCGTCGAGGGTCTCGCGCTGCGCATCGTGAACGGCGAGGTCCCGGAGAGCCTGAACGACAGACGGCTGCTCGCCCTCGACATGGGGGCGCTCATCGCCGGCGCCAAGTTCCGTGGCGAATTCGAGGAACGGCTCAAGGCGGTCTTGAACGACCTGGCCAAGCAAGAGGGCCGGATCATCCTCTTCATCGACGAACTGCATACCATGGTCGGCGCGGGCAAGGCCGAGGGCGCGATGGATGCCGGCAATATGCTGAAACCGGCGCTGGCCCGTGGCGAGTTGCACTGCGTGGGTGCGACGACGCTCGACGAATATCGCAAATACGTCGAAAAAGACGCGGCGCTCGAGCGGCGTTTTCAGAAGATCCTGGTCGATGAGCCAACCGTCGCGGACACCATCGCCATTCTGCGCGGGCTGAAACAGCGCTATGAGGTGCACCACGGCGTGCAGATCACCGATCCCGCGATCGTCGCCGCGGCCACGCTGTCGCACCGCTACATCACCGATCGACAACTGCCGGACAAGGCCATCGACCTCATAGACGAGGCCGCGAGCCGCATCAGCATCGAGATCCACTCGAAACCGGAAGAGCTGGACCGGCTCGAACGGCGCCTCATCCAGCTCAAGATCGAACGCGAGGCCCTCCGCAAGGAAACCGACGAGGCCTCGAAAAAGCGCTTGAAAGACCTCGAAGAGGAGATCGCGCGAGTCGGGCGCGAATTCGCAGATCTGGAGGAGATCTGGAAGGCCGAGAAGGCGGCAGTGCATGGGGCGCACACCATCACCGAACGCCTGGAAGCAGCCCGGCTGGAGCTCGACAACGCCCGGCGCGCGGGCGATCTCGCGCGCATGTCCGAGCTACAATATGGGCGCATCCCGGAGCTGGAGAAAGAGCTGGAAAAGGCCTCCCAGATCGACCTGAAGGAGATGAGGCTTCTGAGGAACAAGGTCACCGAGGAGGAGATCGCCGAGGTGGTCTCGAAATGGACCGGTATCCCGGTCTCGAAGATGCTCGAGGGCGAGCGTGACAAGCTCCTACGGATGGAGGAGGCCCTGCACCGGCGCGTGGTCGGCCAGGACCAGGCGCTCAAGGCGGTGGCCGATGCTATCCGCCGCGCCCGCGCCGGGATCTCCGATCCGAACCGCCCCTACGGCTCGTTCCTGTTTCTGGGCCCGACCGGGGTCGGCAAGACCGAGCTCTGCAAGGCGCTCGCGGAGTTCCTGTTCGACACCGAGGAGGCCATGGTCCGGATCGACATGTCCGAGTACATGGAGAGGCACACGGTGGCGCGCCTCATCGGCGCCCCGCCCGGTTACGTGGGCTACGAGGAGGGCGGGTACCTGACCGAGGCGGTGCGCCGCAAGCCCTACTCGGTCGTGCTCCTCGACGAGGTCGAGAAGGCCCACCCCGAGGTCTTCAACGTCTTATTGCAGATCTTGGATGATGGCCGGCTCACGGACGGGCACGGCCGCACGGTGGATTTTCGCAATACCGTCGTGGTCATGACCTCGAACCTCGGCTCGCAATTCATCCAGGAGATGGCCGGCGAAGAGAACTACGAGGCCATGCGCGCCGCCGTGATGGACAGCGTCGCTCAGTTCTTCCGGCCGGAGTTCGTGAACCGCATCGATGAGGTGGTGGTCTTCCACTCGCTGCAAAAGGATCAGATCCAGGCCATCGCCCAGATCCAGGTGCGGCACCTCGCCGCCCGCCTGCACGCGCAGGACATCGGGTTGGTGGTGACACCGGACGCGCTCGCGACACTCGGCGAGGCCGGATTCGACCCGGTGTACGGCGCCCGTCCCTTGAAACGCGCGATCCAGACCCAGGTCGAGACACCGCTCGCCCGCGAGCTACTGGCGGGCCGCTTCGGCCCGGGGGACACCGTCCGGGTCGAGGTGCGCAACGGCCGCCTGGTCTTCGAACGGGAAGCGGGTCCGACGATGGCGTCAACGGGGTAGCTGCCCTCGACCACGGGCCGAGCGGATCGGCCACCGCGGCGAAACGCAGACGATGACCATCCGCTATTTCCTTGCAATGCTTTTCTGCATAGCGCTCGAGCCTCACGCCAATGGCGCGATCGAGGGCATTGCCGGGCCTCCATCCGGCACGGCGGCCGAGCCACCGGTCGTCACGCCGCGTGCTACCACCGATAGCCGCTGGAGGTACGAGCGGGAGGCCGAAGCGTTCGATACCGCGAGCGTGGGTAAGCCCGGCGACCGCTCAACGGCCTCCGGCGCCAAGGCCTTGCTGCAGTTCGGCTGCCGCGAGGAGCCGTCCGGCACGCCGCAGGCGGGTGATGTCCCCTGCACGCCGCAGGCGGGTGATGTTGAATACGGCAAGCTGGAGGTGCCGGAGACGGAGCATCTGTGGATCAGCCTGCGCTATTCCAAGAACGGCGAGCCCGGCGCGTCCATCCAGATCTACCTCGACGATGAGAAGGGCGCGCGCACCGAACTCACACCGGAGGATCAGGGGTCCTGGAACGACTTCGCCTGGACCGATCCGATGGACCTCGGGGCGGTCGGGGCCGGCATGCATAAGCTGCGCTTCTCGACCGCGGGTCAACTGAACGGCGTCGCCGATCTCGACAAGCTCGTCCTGAGCCTGGCGCCCATTGTGGACCCCATGCATTTCCTGGAGCTGTCGGATGACGAGTTTTTGGAACGTGTCTCCCTGGCCGCGTTCCAGTTCTTCCGGGAGCAGGCCGATCCTGAGACCGGTGTCGTTAAAGACCGCGCAGGAAACGTAGCGCAAGATTCCTATACGGTAGGCAGCACCGGGGCCACGGGCTTCGGACTCGCCGCCTTGTGTATCGGAGCGAAGCGTGGCTGGGTGAGCACACCGGAAGCCAGCCGCCGTGCGCTCGATACCTTGCGCTTTTTCCTGGACCGCCCCGCGAGCCCCCAAGGCTTTTTTTACCATTTTCTCGATCTCCGCAGTGGAGAGCGATCGTGGGGCTCGGAGGTGTCCTCCATCGATACCGCGCTGTTCGTGGCCGGGGCCATCACGGCCGGCCGCTGTTTCGCGGGCACCGAAGTAGAACGGCTTGCAAACACGCTATATGAGCGCGTGGACTGGGACTGGATGCGGACGGATGGCGGTGCCGTTCCACAATCGCTCACGATGTCGATGGGTTGGATGCCGGAGCACGGGTTTCTTCCCAACCGCTGGGACTTCTACAGCGAGTCGATGGTGTTATACCTGCTGGCGCTCGGATCGCCCCCCCACCCCATCCCATCCGGTAGCTGGCAGGCTTGGAAACGACTCGAGGGAGAATACGGCGGCCATCGGTGCATCGAAGGCGGCCCGCTGTTCATGCACCAGTACACCCACGCCTTCGTGGATTTCAAGGGCCGCAAAGACAGCCTGGGCTATGATTATTTCGAGAATTCGATCCAGTGTACCCTGGCCAATCGCCAGTTCACGCGGGATCAGAGGGATCGATTCAAGACCTACGACGACGACGTATGGGGACTGACGGCCTCGGATACGCCTGCGGGTGGCTATGATGCCTATGGCGCCCCTCCGTCGGGTTGGGCGAGGCACGACGGCACGGTGAATCCATCCGCGCCCGCGGGTTCCATCATCTTCACGCCCGAGCTGTCCATCGCGGCACTGCGGACCATCTACAACCGCTATGGGCACCGGCTTTGGGGCCGCTACGGTTTCGGCAGCGCATTCAACGTGGATCGACATTGGTGGAGTCGGGAGGTGGTCGGCATCGATACTGGCATCACGCTGCTCATGATCGAGAACTATCGCAGCGGACTGATCCAGAGCCTGTTCATGTCGCACCCCGCGATCCGCAAAGCGCTGGACGTGGCCGGCTTCGTACCGAACTGAGAGATTGAAAAAAAGCGTCGCGACCCAGCGGAGGTCGGGATGCGCCGGGGCGTCAACGACCCCCTGTTCCTCGCCTGCGCTCACCGCCAGTCGCGCGGTTTGAGGAACCTCTCATAAAGCTCGGCCTCGGGGCTGCCGGGCTTCGGGCACCACGGTTTCAGCGCGAAGCCGTGGTGGGCCCGATAAGCGATAACCCGGTCGTCATAAAGCGAAGACCCGTCTGACGGCCTCGAGCACCGCCTCGACCCCGCGGATGTTCAGGAAGGTCTCCTGCTGGCCGGCGAAAGACGCCTCGGGCAGGTCCCTCTGCCGTCGCCGAGGAGCGCACCGCGACGGCCAGTGCCGCATCCCATCGAGCCCCCGATAGGCCGCCGCGATCGCCTCGGCGAGACCCGGCGGGAAAGGGGCACAGAGGAGCCGGATCTCGACGCCGGCCGCGGACAGCGCCCGCACATCGTCGACATCGAGCCCGGCGAGCCGCTTGCGGATACGCCCGTCCAAGTCCTCTCGGCCGAGAAAGTCGCGATGGCCTCGACGGAGTCGCGAATCCGCCGGGTATTCGAACACCAGCCTCGGAGAGAGGGGCGATCATCTCGCCGAGCGAGGCGCTTGCCGCCGACCCGGTGGACATCCCGCATCCCGAATCGATTGGAAATCGATGATATAGGCTGGTGTCGCTGTCCTCTCCCGGCATCGACACGCCGGTTTGTGCGCTTCGACCCCGGCCGGGGGCCCAGGCACTCATTGGCGCGTAACCCACGCTGCGCCGGAGACCCGCAACGCGATCTTCGAAAAACACCGGTTCCACCGCGGGCGCAAGAATTGGTGCCTCTGAGAGGAGTTAAATATAGTCGGGTGCGAGGGGCTATGATTGAATCTCGAAATACTCGCTGGGAACCGCTTATGGCTCTTTACGGAAAACTCAGACGAGATTCTCAAGATCATCGATATCCCACGACAACTCGGCCGCTTCAGACTTTTGAGTTTTTCAACACAATAGGCCGGTAGCGGATCTTCGGTAGCTGGCCCGATGAAGTTCCAGCGCGAAGGTCCTTAGCCCTCTCCCGCCTGCGCCAGCGCTTCCCGGATCATCTCGGCAGCCACCCGAAAGTCCTTGGCGAGCAATTGTTCGAATATCCTTCTCGCGGACGGGACCAGCCTGCGCTTCTTTGCTTGGACAATCAGCCCCACGGTGCCGGTATGCGTGATTCCCAGTTCTCTCGCCACGGCCCGCCCAGTACGCTCGTCAATCAAAACCAGACAGCGCACGCCAGGATGGATGGCAGCACGCAGGGTGCTCGCCTCGCCTTCATCCAGCTCGGGGAGTTTCGGCTCAGGCCACCGGTCGGCGATCACTCGGATCCGTTTGGCCTTAATGGCTGCGGCAATGGCCGCTTGACCGGGTTTGGTACCGCCCACCAGCACCTCGCTCTTCACAACGTCGGTTATCGTGATCCGGCCCAGCAGCGAATGCAGCAAGTCCAGCCGGTCGATCAGCGACAGGGCAATCAGCGGGCTCGCGTCGCTCAGGACGACGGGGCGAGCCATGTATCGAGCGTTTCGGCGTCGCGCCGCACCTCTTCCGCGTTGCCGGTGACGACCGGTATGCCGCTGCGGGAGAGGTATTGTATGAACTCCACCGCCGTCAGGCCCGCGAGCCGGGCGGCCCGCCCCACCGGCAGATTGCCGTCCCGGAAGAGCGCCGTGGCTAGCGCCAGGCGCACACCCGGCATTCCCAGCAGTTTCTCGTCATCCAGATGCACAAGCAGTGCGTCGGCCTTGTCCCGGTTCATGACGACGACCAGATCCTCCCGCGCCTGACGCAGCGCCTCTGAAGGATTGTTCTTGAGCTCTCGGACGTTGACGGATTTCATAAGTGAGTTCCTGCGTGATACAGAACATATTTGGAACTATCGTAGGATCGCGTCAAGGTGACGTGCGATGCCGCTTGCTGGCGCGTCATTAAGCGGATGGTCACGCAGCGCTGTCACACCAGACTCAATCGACCTGAATGGATGAGCGGGCGCCGCACAAAGCGGAACCAGATCACGTTGTGGCAGCATCGATTCTGGGAACATCTCATCCGCGATGAGGCCAACTTCAACCGGCATATCGATTACATTCATTGGAACCCGGTGGAGCATGGTGGCACAGGTGAGCCATTGGCCGTATTCGAGCTTCCATCGGTATGTCAAACAAGGGTGGCTGCCAGCAAGTTGGGGAAGCAACGTCGAATCACTCAACGGCGCTGACTTCGGCGAATGAGTTGCCGCGGACACGCGCCCTACGCCCTGCTTCGTACCGAACTGAGAGATTGCGCAAAAAAAAAGCGTCGCGACCCAGCGGAGGTCGGGATGCGCCGGGGCGTCAACGACCCCCTGTTCCTCGCCTGCGCTCACCGCCACTCGCGCGGTTTGAGGAACTTTTCATAAAGCTCGGCCTCGGGGCTGCCGGGCTCGGGGCGCCAGTCGTAGCGCCATTTCACGAGCGGGGGCAGCGACATGAGGATGGACTCGGCGCGCCCGCCGGACTGGAGACCGAACAGCGTACCGCGGTCGTACACCAGGTTGAACTCGACGTAACGCCCGCGCCGGTAGAGATGGAAGTCGCGCTCGCGCTCCCCATAGGGCCTGTCTTTGCGGCGCTCCACGATCGGGATATAGGCGGGCAGGAAGTGATCGCCGACACTCTGCATGAATGCAAACGAACGCTCGAAACCCCATTCATTCAGATCGTCGAAGAACAGCCCGCCGATCCCGCGCGCCTCGCCGCGGTGCTTGATGTGGAAATACTCGTCGCACCAGCGCTTGAAACGGGGATAGACCTCGGTGCCAAACGGCGCGCAGGCCTCGGCGGCCGTGCGGTGCCAGTGGCGCGCGTCCTCCTCGAAGCCGTAATAGGGGGTGAGGTCGAATCCGCCGCCGAACCAAAAGACGGGCTCCGCCCGATTATGATTCACATGGTCCGCCTCGGCCAGGAAAAACCGGACGTTGGCGTGGGAGGTGGGGACATAGGGGTTCTGCGGGTGGATCACGAGCGACACGCCCAGTGCCCGGAAGCCCCGGCCGGCCAACTCCGGTCTGTGGGCGGTGGCCGACGGCGGCAGATAGCTGCCGAAGACCTCGGAGAAGTTGATCCCGGCCTGCTCGAAGACCCGACCCCCAGACAGGACGCGCGTACGCCCGCCGCCGCCTTCGACCCGCTCCCAGCGGTCCTCGCAAAAGCGTGCGGTCCTGTCCTGTCCCTCGATGGCCGCGCAGATCCGCTCTTGCAAGTCCTGGAGATAGGCCCTGACCGCCTCAACGTCGATCCGCACTCGACCCCCGCCGTTCCGCCCACCCTAGGTTGAGGCTATGCTATAGGAGGTTATCTTATAGCATGGCAAGGGAAAACGCCCATGAGTGAACGCCAGGCCAAGATAGAGCGGAACACGAACGAGACCCGGATCGTGGTCGAGGTCGAGCTCGACGGTAGCGGTCGAGCCAGCCTCGCGACCGGCATCCCGTTCCTCGATCACATGCTCGATCAGGTCGCGCGCCACGGGATGATCGATCTCACGGTGCGCGCAGAGGGGGACCTGCACATCGATGCCCACCACACGGTCGAGGACGTCGGCATCACCTTCGGCCAGGCCCTGGCACAGGCCCTGGGAGACAAGCGCGGGATCCGGCGCTACGGACATGCCTACGTGCCGCTCGACGAGGCCCTCTCGCGCGTCGTGCTCGACTGCTCCGGACGGCCGGGTCTCGAGTTCCATGTCGAGTTTCCGCGCGCGCGGGTCGGGGATTTCGATGTGGATCTCAGCATCGAGTTCTTCCGGGGGTTCGCCAACCACGCCCTCGTCACGCTGCACATCGACACCCTGCGCGGGCGCAACACCCACCACATCATGGAGACCGTGTTCAAGGCCTTCGGCCGCGCGCTCCGGATGGCCATCGAGACCGATCCGCGCCTGGGCAGCACCGTTCCCTCCACCAAGGGCAGCCTCTGAATCTTAGCTCATGGCGCGTCCCCAGGAGACCGTCGTCGTCCTCGACTACGGGATGAGCAACCTGCGCTCGGTGGCGAAGGCGCTGGAGCACGTGTCTCGGGGGCGACACCGCGTCGTGGTGAGCGGCACGGCCGCCGATCTCGAACGCGCCGACCGCCTGGTGTTCCCCGGCCAAGGGGCTATCGGCGAGTGCATGTCGCACCTCGGCGCGATGGGGATCATCGACGCCCTGCGCGAGGTCGTGCACACCAAGCCCTTCCTGGGGATCTGCCTGGGCCTGCAGGCGCTCATGGACTGGAGCGCGGAAGGCAACGGTACGGCGGGTCTCGGCGTCTGCTCGGGCCGGGTGCTGCGGTTCACACACGGGCTCACGGATCCAAAGACCGGGGAACGGCTCAAGATCCCCCATATGGGTTGGAACGCCGTCTCACCCACCCGACCCCATCCCCTGTGGGCCGGGATCGCCCCCGGCGAGCGCTTCTATTTCGTGCATAGCTATTACGTGGCGCCGGAGGACCAAGGTTGGGTCGCGGGCACGACCGACTACGGCTCGTCGTTCGCCGCCGTGCTCGCGCGAGACGGGATCTTCGCCGTGCAGTTTCACCCGGAGAAGAGCCAGCGGGCCGGGCTGCAGCTTCTCGAAAACTTCCTCGAATGGGCGCCATGAGCGAGTCCGCATCAACGGCATTCATCCTTCCCGGCGAGCCCGCTCTGATCGTCGACGTCCCGTAGTTTTCCACATACCCGTCCTGCCATAGATTTAATGACGCCGCTTTCGGCAACACGCTAGGCGGTCTCCCACACGGCCCAGAGATAGGCCAGCGCCAGCGCGAGGTAGGCCAGGAACGAGACGAGCAACAAGAGTCCCGACCAGGATCCGGGCCTGGCCCAGGCGGGCAACTCGGGGGCGAGCAGGCGGTGGTTCAAGAAATACAGGGCCACCGGAAAGATCACCGTGCCCCCGAAGCCGATGAGCGCGCTCGTCAAGATCAAGGGGCCCGGGGCGTCGAGGAGCATGGTCAACGAAGTAATGACCGTCAAGAGCGCGAGAAAAAAGAAATACCAGTGGCGCGTTTCAATTCGCCGAGCGCGCGGGAACAGCACCTGGACGATGTCGGCTTGCATGCGGCTCACGGCATCCGCGGTCGCGAGCCAGGTGTCCGTGAGGAAGGCCGCTGCGACCACCAGGAACAACACCCGTCCCACCTCGCCCCAGCCGGCCTCGAAGAAGCGGCTCTGCACCACCGCCAGCTCGTAATCCTGGGGCAGGAGCCCTTTGGGAAACAGGAGGGCATAGGCGAGCAGGCAGGTCATGAGGGTGGTGAGCAGATTGCCGCCGATCCCGATGAGCACATCCGAGCACAGGAACCGGCGCCACCGCCGCCAGCGCCGCGCTGTCTCGGGCTCCGCGTCCGGCAGATAGCCATCGCTCGTCACCGGCTCGGGTCGGCCGAAAAGCGGCCCGGTAATACGCCCGACGTGGGCGGCCATGCCGCTGCCCTTGTCGCGTAACCAATAGGAATAGAACAACACCCAGAATCCCCCGAGACCGGCGAAGGTGATCGCGGTCAAGAGCTTGGTGGCGTCGGCCATCTCCCAGGGCCGTGGCAGCGGGCCCACCGGTCCTGCGAGGCCGCGCGCGAATGCCGGGGCCGCCGCCGTCACCTCGGGTTCCAGACAGGCCCACAGCAACCCCGCGACCGTCACCACCGCGACGATCTTCATCAACTTCTCGATGAGGACGTAGACGACCTTGCTGAGCACGATGGCCACCACGAAAACCAGGATGGAGGCATACCCCCAGAACAGCGTCTGGCCGCGCGCGCTCCATCCGTCCGGGAAGTGCGTCAAGGCCGCGAGCGCCGTGCCCCCGGCCGACGCGAAGGCGCCGAACCATAGGAACGACAGGCTCATGAGCACCCACAAAAACACGCCGAGGCCGCGGTTCAAGCGGAGGAAGCCGTGGAAGATGCTCTCTCCGGTCAAGAGCGTGTAGCGCCCGATCTCGAAGTTCAAGGGGAACTGCAAGAGGCAGGCGGGGATGAGGAGGCACAGGAACGTGAGCCCGTACTTGGCAATAATGTAGGGCCACCAGATCAGCTCCCCGCTGCCTTGGGCGAGCGCCATCCACACGATACCGGGTCCGAATGCCGCGATGAAACCGGGAAAGGGCGGCAGGGGCCGGCGCTCCAGACGGAACGCCCCGCCACCCGTCATGGCCCTCCGCTCGTCATTGCCCTCCATCCATCATTTGCTGTCCGGGGATGCCGAACGCCGCCAGGGTTCGAGCCTTTCGATCCCAGCATACCAGCGGCGGATCTCGCCGTAGGGCTCGATGGGGTAGCCCGCGATCGCCGTGAGGCAGAGCGGGGCACCGACCGAATAGTCGGCCAAGGCCACCCCGTCTCCGCAGAGCCACTCGCGGCCCTCGAGGTACCCGTCCAGGACCTTCGCGAAGCGATGGAAGCGCAGCTCCCCCTTGGCGATCTCGGCGGGGTCCGCATCGCCCTGCCCGATCGCCTTCTTGACCAGACGCTCGAAGATGTAGACCCCGCACGCCGCCCCGAAGTGCGCGAGCCCCCAAGACTGCCAGCGGCTGATATCGGCCTGGGTCTTCGGGTCCGCGGGCCAAAGCCGATTGCCGGGCCGCTTGGAACAGAGATACTGCATGATGGCGTTCGACTCCCAGAGCACGAAGTCGCCATCGACCAGCGTCGGGATCATATGATTCGGGTTGAGCGCCACGAACTCCGGCCGCATCTGCTCGCCCCGGAAGAGATCGATGGGCACGAGCTCGCAGTCCAAACCGAGGTGATCGAGCACGGCGAGGGTCCGGCGGGAATTGGGAGAGGGCGGGAAGTGGTAGAGCTTCATCGAGACTTCCTTTTTCTGGTTTCGCGCCTCGCGGCCGCGCAACGCGGCCTATTATTACACAGGCGCCGTTGGCCTAGGCCTATGGCCGGCCTGCGAGCGCCCGGCGTTGCACGCGGGCCGGCGTTGAAGTTACGCTCCCCCCGCGCGTTCGACGCCGCCACGCGCGGTTGTACGGCGGGGAGCGGGGCCGACACGCTGGTGCTTTCGGTCGGCAGCACCCACACAGTAACGGCGAGCCGAGGATGCCGCCGAGGAATCACGGTGCCACCGATAACGGCGCGGTGCACACCCGACGACCGGCAGGAGATCAATCCACCCAATCTTCCACCCGCAAGCCTTGGATCCGCTGAAACTCCCGCAGGTTGTGGGTGATGAGCGTGGCGTTTTCGGATAGCGCGTGGCAGGCGATCCACAGGTCGTTGGCACCGATGGGGGTGCCCGCCTCCTCGAGGCGTAAGAATTGAACCGCGTAGTGTTCGCACAGCGCGCGGCGCGTGTCGTAGAGCACGGGGATTTCTCGGGTCAGACGCTCGAGCCGGCGCAGCACCTGCGCTCTGCGCGCGCTGCGCTCGGCGCCTTTGAGCAAAAGGGGGTCTCCACTTAGCTGTAGTATATACTCAACAGGCGCCCTCAAGGACATCATCGCCAAGCCCTGACCCCAATATCTTGTAGTCACTGCAGCTAAGTGGAGACCCCCATTTGAGCAATTCGGCAAAGGTGAAGAACGACATGCACAGCACTGCATCGTTCCCCAGCGCGTTGATGCGCTCCGCCAACGACGGCGGTTTGTTCTTGATGAGGTAGATGAGGGTGTTGGTGTCCAGCATGTAGCTGGTCACAGGTCCTCCCGCTCCTGCAAGGCGGGTTGGCCCGCGCGGTCCTCCTCCAGCAACGCGGTGAAGTCGTCGTCGAAGGCTGAAAGCGCTTGCAGCAGTGCCGTGCCCCGATCGGTCGGCAAGGGGTGAATGATGAGATCGCCCTGCTCGTTGCGGGTGATGGCGACACGGCTGGCGTCAAGGCAGAACTCCTGCGGAATGCGCACCGCTTGGCTATTGCCGTTCTGGAAGGTGCGGCTGATCAACGTCGTCATGGCGCCCTCGTGTGTGTACGTAGCCGTGTGTATTGTGAAACATGCTCTGGAGTTTGACAAGGACCGGACAGTTCTCGGAGTGGACGGGACGCCATCCGGCCCGCCATGATCCTGATTCACCGCCACATCGCCTTGGGTGCGGCGGGTTTCTTGGCTGTCCCCCCGGCGGCGCCCGCGAAATACTTCGCCTATGAGCGGACATGGCCGGCTTCGACCCCGAGGGAAGGCGCCTGCCGATCAAGCTCGATACGACCTCGAACGGGGAGTTCATGCCACGCCCGCTCGCGGCCCATGTGACGCCGGTCGCTGGCGGCGCCGCTCGTCGATCACCGCGGAAGTCGACACCAAAATCAAGTCGTTCAACCGCGTCAGGGCCAAACGCTGACACCCGCGGGAGCCCCGCGCCACTTGACTTCGGGTACACTGTCGCCGGTGTTTCCGGGGGCTCAGCAGGCGATGGCCGGTCACAGCAAATGGGCGAATATTCAGCACCGCAAGGGCAAGCAGGACGCTAGGCGGGGCAAGCTCTTCACCCGTCTCATCCGCGAGATCACGGTCGCCGCGCGCATGAGCGGGGGCGACCCGTCGGCGAATCCACGCCTGCGCGCGGCCATCGACGGCGCGCTCGCCAACAACATGACCAAGGACACCGTGGATCGCGCCATCAAGCGCGGCGCCGGCGGCGGGCCCGGCGAGGACTACGAGGAGATCCGTTACGAGGGCTATGGTCCGGGCGGGGTCGCGATCCTGGTGGACTGCATGACCAACAACCGCAACCGCACCGTGGCCGAGGTACGGCACGCCTTCGCCAAGGCGAGCGGAAGCATGGGCACCGACGGCTCGGTGGCCTATCTCTTCAAGAAACAAGGGGTGCTGGGCTACCCCACGGGTACCGACGAGGACCGCCTGACGTCCGCGGCGCTCATGGCCGGGGCGGATGATGTGGTGGTCAACGACGATGGCTCTATCGATGTCCTGGCCACGCCGGAATCGTTCGGACAGGTGAAGGACGCCATGGCCGCCCTGGGTTTGAATCCAGAGCTGGCCGAGATCACCATGCGGGCGACCACGAGCGCGAGGCTCGAATTGGAGGATGCGCAGAAGATGACGCGGCTCCTGGAGGCCTTGGAGGACCTGGACGATGTGCAGCGCGTCTACTCGAACGCCGACATCAGCGAAGAGACACTGGCTCGCCTTTAGGGCTTGACACTTTTTCAATATCTTCTGGCCGGCCCCTTTGACCCGCATCCTCGGCATCGATCCGGGATCCCGCGTCACGGGCTTTGGCGTCATCGACAGCGACGGCCAGAAGAGCACGCATGTCGCCCACGGCTGCCTCGACGTCGAGTCGGGCAAGCTCGCCGATCGCTTGCGGCTCATCTTCGAGGGTGTCGGCCGGGTGGTGCGACTCTACCGGCCGGATGAGATGGCAGTCGAGCTCGTGTTCATGTATCGCAATCCCGATTCGGCCTTGAAACTCGGCCAGGCACGGGGCGTCGCGGTGGTCGCCGGCGCGCTCGCCGATCTCCCGGTATTTGAATTTACCCCGGCCGCGGTCAAGCTCGCCATCGTGGGGCTGGGCCGCGCCGACAAGGCCCAGGTCCAGCACATGGTGAAGGTATTGTTGCGGCTCGATGCGACACCCCCGTCCGACGCCGCCGACGCGCTCGCCGTCGCCCTGTGCCATGGACACACCCGAAGCGCCCCCCTCCCCTGCCGGCGCATGCGCCCCAAGCGCTGGGCATGATGGGCCGCCACGCATGATCGGCCGGATCCGCGGGGTCCTGCTGGAGGCGAGGCCACCGCATCTGCTCCTCGAGGTCGGGGGCGTGGGCTACGAGATCGAGACCCCGCTCAGCACCTTCGAGCGCCTGCCCGAGCCCCAGAGCGAGGTGCGACTCTACACCCACTTGACGGTCCGCGAGGACACCCAGTTACTATTCGGTTTCCTGACCGAGACCGAGCGCCGCCTGTTCCGGGCCTTGATCAAGGTCAACGGCGTCGGTGCGCGCACCGCGCTCGGGGTCCTGTCGGGAACCAGCCCCGAGGAATTCGCGGTCTGGGTCGAGACCCAGGACCTCACCCGGCTCACCCGTCTCCCCGGGATCGGAAAGAAGACCGCCGAGCGCCTCATCGTCGAGCTCCGCGATCGGATCACCGACTGGCGGCCCGGCGTGCTCGTGGGCGGCGCGGCACCGGCCGGCGATGCGTTCAGCAACGCAAAAATGGATGCGATCAGCGGCCTCGTGGCGCTCGGCTACAAACCCCAGGAAGCCAGCCGCCACGTCCAGTCCCTCGACACCGAGGGCCTATCGAGCGAGGCCATCATCCGCGCCGTGCTGCGCGGGCAATTGCAGGGCTAGCCATACCTATTGGAAACTTTTTCGTTCCTTTACTGACCGGCGCCGAGGGACCCGCGTCCGAGCACCCGCCTCTCGCGTGTCCGTCGCCGATCCGTCACCCCAAAGCCCCTGCACCCAGCCAAAACCCGGCCCGGGTCGGCCCGAACGCCCACCCCCCAACCACCCGCCAGCCCGTCCAACGCATCATTGCCTGTTGCATAGGCCCATTGAATTTCTTATCCTTCGGTAACCGATTGGAAACGTGCCGATCATTCCGCGTGCGCACCGCGCACCATACGCTTGCTGCCCTCTCGCCGGCCGGCGTGTTACAATGATCTCGGCAGAGGAGGCGAGGGCTGCTGGAATGGAAGTCCGTTATTACCGCGACCCCGAAACGGGATTGCCACACATCTACGACCATGGCGTGACCGAAGCCGAAGCGGAATGGGTTCTCGGTCACCCTGGCGAAGACGAATTTTGCTCCGGCGGCTCACGGCAGGCGCTGGGGCAAACGGAGGCCGGGCGGTATCTGCGCGTGGTATACGTCCCCGATGAAGAAGGGGATGGTGTGTTTGTGGTGACGGCCTACCCGCTCGCCGGCAAGCAACTCAAAGCGTTCCGGCGGCGACGAAGGAGACGTAGACAATGAACGAACAACGGTTCCCGACTGGCTGGGATGAGCAGCGCGTGAAGCGATTGCTGGCCGAATTGGAAGCGCGGACGGACGAGGAGTGGATCGCGGCGGATGAGGCGGCGGCCGCCGACGGAGGCGACCAAGCCGTCATTACCGTCCCTTCGAGCTTGCTGCCTGAAATTCGACGGCTGCTCGCATCGCACAAGACTGCTTAATCGCCGAACGACACGATGCAGCGGATTCGTGCTCCAGTTTCTGGTTAGCAATTAGCCCAGGTACTCTTGCCCTGTCTCAAGATTGTGGCAGTGCGCGATCGCTCGCAAAAAAAGTAGCGAAAGACGTGGGCGAACGTATGACGTTAGTGGTTGGGGCCTGGCCGAACCAAACGCTGCACTTGAACGGGCGCCATTTCGGTTTTGCGCGGCATCGTAACACTTTAGCGAGCGTAGGGCGCGTGTCCGCGCCAACTCATTCGCCGAAGTCCGATCCCGCAGGGCCGAGCGCGCATCGGCATCGGTGAGAAACGTTTGGCTGATAGGTGTTGACGGTGAAGAAATAGGTGCCCCCGGCACATGGGGGCGACGGTAATCAGGCATGGCGGAATCATACCGCCAATGAATGGCGCGGGCACGCGCCCTACGCTTGCTGGAGACTGCGCGGGAGAACCGCCCACACGGTTCGGAGGGCGGCGAGGCGCTAGCCCTTCCGGACCCCTATCGCTTCCTCATGGCTTGCCTTTTTCGGTCGTTGGCGGCGCCAGCAACGCCACGGTCGGAAAGTAACTTCGGTAGCGCCTGGTGTCGCGGGTAAGGATAGCGCAGCCCATCACGGCCGCCTGAGCCCCGATGAAGAAATCCGATAAGAGGTTGGTCTTCGCGCCACCCTGCTTGCGATAGCGGGCGAACGCCTTGCCAGCCAGGAACAGGGCCGGACGCGGAATTTCCATGAACTTGAGCTCCATGTCGGAGACTACGGCGTCGAGGTCCTCGATGGCGTCGAAAGTTAAGGAGAGCTCTGCGTAGATCACCGGGTTAATAGCCAACTCGTGTATTTTCGACAACCCCCGCATGCGGCCGGTGGACCACTCGGCCCAATCCGGGTCATCCTCCAGCACCATCCACCACGACGTTGGTGTCGACGATGACCACTCATTCGTCCCCGCGCAGAAGGCGCATCAACTCTTCTGTACGCCACTTGACCGTGGCTCGCCCGCGGACGCGGTCAAAACGATCGCGGTGGCGAATTGGGCGGCTAGGCTTCTCGCTCGCTTTACAGATGACGATCCGTCCTTGTTCCACATCGAAGTCGACGGCGGTACCCGGAGCAAGATCTAGAACATCGCGTATCTTCTTGGGAATGGTGACCTGTCCCTTGGCTGTAAGGGTAGTGCTCATGCCGGCTTCCTCGATATGAGTATTACCATATGGTAATCGTAATACTCTCATTGGCGCGACACTAGACCAGGGGTACGCAAACCCCGGTCTCGTGCTACGGTCGCAATGGCCACACTGGAGGTTCGCTGGAGCTGCCCCGGATGGTCCTCGCGGTGCAGCTCTCTGCGGCCCGCCACCGTGCCGGAGGTCCGTTTCAGTTGTCGATACTCGTGGCGGATCTCGACGGACGACTGTTACGGGACTCCGGTTGCGGGGTCTGCCGAGTACACTCGGAGGGACGCCCCGCCTCGACCAGGCGGCGCTGTGCCCGCGCCGGATGAGCGGTTATCCTAGTCGCTCATCGACTTCAACTTGTTGGGTACAGCCAATGTCCATTCCCCCAATGCCCGATCCCCCAATGTCCAATCCCAGTTCGGCCCGCAGCGTCATTTCGACCGCTCTGGCCCCAAAGGCCATCGGCACCTATTCCCAGGCCGTGCGGGCGGGGGACACGGTGTACTTGTCGGGACAGATCCCCCTGGACCCGGCGACCATGGAGCTGGTGCCGGGCGACATCCGGGCCCAGATCACGCGGGTCTTCGACAACCTCGAAGCGGTGGCCGAGGCTGCGGAGGGTGGGCTCTCCGAGGTGGTGAAGCTCAATGTCTACCTGACCGATCTGAGCCACTTCCCGGTCGTGAACGAGGTGATGGCGGGGTATTTCAGCGAGCCCTACCCGGCGCGTGCGGCCGTGGGTGTCGCGGCCCTGCCGCGCGGCGCCGCGGTCGAGATAGACGCGGTCATGGTCCTCGGTCGCTAGCCTGGGGCGTTACCAGCACTTGTCGATGAGGGACGGCGCTGCGGCGCCCCGATGTGCCGGAGCCGACCTCACAGCTTGACGAGGCAGCGGGCCTGGAGGCGCCGGTCACGGCCCTGGAGATGGTCGGGCCGGCGACCGCCGAGCGCTTGAAGAAGCTCGGGATCCTGCGGGTGCAGGACCTCCTCGCGCATTTGCCGATCCGCTACGAGGACCGCACGCGCATCACCGCCCTGCGCGATCTGCGCCTCGGCCAGTGGGCCCTGGTGCAGGGGCACGTGGAATATGCCGAGCAAGGCCGCGGCCGGCGACGCGCGCTGGTCGTGGGGCTGCGGGACGCGAGCGGGGCCATCCAGCTGCGCTTCTTTCATTTCAGCCCGGCACAGGCGGCGCGCCTGGCTCGGGCGCCGCGCCTGCGCTGTTTCGGCGGGGTGAGTCAGGGCCCCTATCAGTTCGAGATGGTGCATCCAGAGTGTGTGTTCCTGGGGGCGGGATCGGAACCGCCGCTCGATGACTGCCTGACCCCGGTCTATCCGACCACCGAAGGCCTGAGCCAAAGGGTCCTCCGGCAACTGGTGCAGCACGCGTTCGGCCTCTTGGCTGCCGCGCATGATCTGCCCGCGGAGGTCCTGGATCGATGGCGGCTGCCGGGGTTTGCCGAGACCCTCACCGCCTTGCACCGGCCGCCGCCCGAGGCGTCCCTGGACGCGCTGGTGCTTTGCGCCCACCCCGCACGGCGACGACTGGCCTTCGAGGAGCTCTTGGCGCACCACTTGAGCCTCAAGCGCGTGCGCGGCGAGATCCGGGCACAAACGACCGCGGCACTGCTCGCAGAGGGCGGGCTCAAGGCGCGCTTCCTATCGACCCTGCCCTTCACCCTCACGGCCGCCCAGGTGCGGGTAGTCGCAGAAATCGAGGCCGATCTCGCTAAGACCGCCCCGATGCTCCGGCTGCTGCAAGGCGATGTGGGCTCGGGCAAGACTGTGGTCGCGGCCTGCGCGGCGCTCCGGGCCATCGAGGCCGGATCCCAGGCCGCGGTAATGGCGCCCACCGAGTTGCTTGCCGAGCAACACCTGCGCGGCTTCCGAAGCTGGTTCGAAGCGCTCGGCATCAAGGTCGGGTGGCTGGGGAGTCGGCTGGCGAAGTCCGAGCGGCGCGCAATGCTCTCGGGGATCGCAGAGGGCACGCTGCACCTCGCTGTGGGGACCCACGCGCTGTTTCAGGACGACGTGAGGTTCCGAAGGCTCGGCCTCGCCATCGTCGACGAGCAGCATCGCTTCGGGGTACAGCAGCGACTGGCGCTCCGCGACAAAGGCCGGGACGGGGAGGCCGGTATCGTACCGCACCAGTTGATCATGACGGCGACGCCCATTCCCCGCACGCTCGCCATGACCGCCTACGCCGATCTCGACGTCTCGCTCATCGACGAGCTGCCCCCCGGCCGCCAGCCGGTGACCACCGTGGTGGTGCCCGATGCGCGCCGCGCGGAGGTGATCGGGCGCATCGCCCATGCCTGTGGCGAAGGCCGGCAGGTGTACTGGGTGTGTACGCTCATCGAGGAATCCGAGGCATTGGCGTGTCAGGCGGCGACCGACACCGCGGCGGCGCTCGCCGCCGATCTGCCGGGTGTGCGCGTGGGACTGGTCCATGGGCGCATGAAGGCCGAGGAACGCGACCGGGTCATGGGGGAGTTCCGGGGGGGCTCGATCGACCTCCTGGTCGCCACCACGGTGATCGAGGTGGGCGTCGATGTGCCCGACGCGAGCCTCATGATCATCGAGAACGCGGAGCGCCTCGGGCTCGCTCAGCTCCACCAGTTGCGGGGCCGGGTAGGACGCGGCACACGCCATAGCGACTGCGTGCTGCTCTATCACGCGCCGCTCTCGGAGCTGGCGCGGGCGCGCCTGTCCGCGATCCGCGGGACGCAGGACGGTTTTGCGATCGCCCGCCGGGACCTCGAGCTGCGCGGCCCGGGGGAGCTATTGGGGACGCGTCAGGCCGGGCTGCACCGCCTCAAGGTCGCCGATCTCGGGCGCGACGGCGATCTCCTCACCGCCGTCGAGCACACCGGCCGGGTGCTCTTGCGCCGTCACCCCGAGTGCGTCGACGCCATCATCCGGCGCTGGCTCGGCGACGCGCTGCACTACGGCTCGGTGTGATCCGGAAGCGCCACAGCCTCGATCGGCTAGCCGCGCGGCTTGTGGCCCTCGCGGATCGGATCGCGAGTCACCCGTATGTACCGGTGATCCGCGAGCGGGCGGGGCAATACGCACGCCTCATGCGGCTCGACCGGCCCGTCGGGATCCTCCTGCTCCTGTGGCCGACCTTGTGGGCGCTCTGGATCGCTGGCGCGGGTCGGCCGGATCCCGGAGTGGTCCTGGTGTTCGTGCTGGGAGTGGTCTTGATGCGCTCGGCGGGCTGCGTGATCAACGACTATGCCGACCGCGGTTTCGATCCGCACGTGGCGCGCACCCGGGATCGGCCCATCGCCGCCGGCAAGGTCGGCCCGCGCGAGGCGTTGTACGTCTTCATCGCGCTCGTGACCCTCGCCTATCTCCTCTGCCTCACGATGAACGCCCTGACCATCCTCCTGGCCTTCGGCGGCGCACTGCTCGCGGTGACCTACCCGTTCAGCAAGCGCTACACCTATCTACCCCAGGTCCACCTCGGGATGGCCTTCGGATGGGCGGTACCCATGGCCTTCGCGGCACAGACCGGGGGCACGCCGCGGATCGCGTGGCTCTTGTACATCGCCACCGTGCTATGGGCGGTGGTCTACGACACCATGTACGCCATGGCCGACCGCGAGGACGACATCCGCGCCGGCGTGAAGTCCACCGCGATCCTCTTCGACGAGGCCGATCGTCTGATCATCGGGATCGTCCAGGCCCTCATGCTGACCGTCCT
>JACCXJ010000068.1 GCA_013697045.1 Gammaproteobacteria bacterium
CGTGCAGGAGCAGCACATCCGCCTGATTTCCCAGGGCGATGCTGAAGATCGCGATCCCGTGTTCCGCTGCATCGGCGGCCAGCTCGTCCCTGAGCCAGCGCGCGCTATCGCGGTCCTTGGCCCGATCCCCCATATCGATGACCCCGTCGGTCAGAAACACCACGGAGCGTGACGCCTCCGCGCGGCCCTGCTGTTTCAGGCTATAGATGGCCCGCTCCAGGGCCGCGGCGAGGTTCGTGCGCTGCCCGCGATAATCGAGCCCGTCGAGCTTCTGGTTGAGCGCCTCGGCCGTCGTGTCCCCGAGGCGGGTCAAAGGCAGCACTTCGCGGGCATCGCCGTCGAAGAACACCATCCCGATGTGGGTATCGGGATCCATCTGCGCGAGGAACGTCGCGACCGCCTGCCGGGTCAAGGTCGCGGGATCGTTCTGGCGCATGCTCCCGGAATTGTCGAGCACCAGGACGATGTCCCTGGCGAGCGCTGCCGGCGCCGTCGGTTCGGGCTGTGCGAGGACGCCATCGCAGGCCAGGAGACCGGCGATGAGGAGGGCTTGAAGACGGTTCGTTGCTGTCATCGGATGGGACCTGGAATGAGAACCTGCGCTCGGAAGGACCGGGGGGGTCGGAGCTACAGAGAAAGGATGTCTGCCGCGGCCGCTGGGCCGGCCGGCTGGGCCGCTTGGCCGGGCTCCGCGGCCTTCTCCATAGGGCCCCGCTGTAACGCCAGCCGTTCGGTGGCGGCCTCGAGCATCATGCCGAGGAGCTTGGAATAGGGGATCCCGGCAAATCCCGCCATGAGGTTGAGCTTGCCGTCCCAGCACCAGCCGGGGTTGGGGTTGACCTCCAGGAGCTTCATGACGCCAGCGGTATCGGTGCGAAAATCGAAACGCGCGTAATCGCGGCAGCGCAGCCGTTCGAAGAGACGCGTCGAGAACTCCACGAGTGCGCGCTGCCCGGCTTCGGACAGGCTGGCCTCCTGGTAGCGGATCTGGGTCCAATAGGGGGAGTCGGGGAGCCATTTCGACTCGTACCCGAGGATGCGGGGTAAAGACGGATCGAGGCCGCCGTAATCGACCTCCAGGATCGGCAGGGCGCGCAGGCCCGTGCTCGGGTTCCCGATCAGACCGACGCTGTACTCGGCCCCCGGCAGGAACTCCTGCACGAGCACCGGCCGGCCCGGATAACTGTCGAGCAGCCTCGAGAGATAAGCCACCAACTCGCCCGGCGTCGAGACCACCGCATCCTTGGTGATGCCGATGCTACTGTCGCCGAAGTTGGGCTTGAGCAGCGCCGGGAAGATCGAGGGCAGGGTGGCGGACTGGTCGCCTGGCTGTACATAGGTCTCCAAGGGCACCGGGATGTCCAGCTCCGCGGCCAGCGCGCGCACCAGGGCCTTGTCGTAGCAGAGCGCCAGACAGGCCGGCCCGGCGCCCGTGTAGGGGATGCCCGCGAGCTCCAAGAGGGCCGGGACGTGCAGCTCCATGAAGGCGTCGTTGTGGTAGCCCTCGTCACACAGGTTGAAGACCAGGTCCGGCGACTTGGCCTTGAGATCGGTCCCGAGGCTCGCGTGGTTGTCGAGATAGCTGAAGCGGTATCCCGGCAGCTCGCGGAGGGCGTCCTTCAAATGCGCCAGGGTCACATGGTCCTCGGGGTTGAACAGGCCGTCCTTCTTGACGGTATCGGGAAGCCTGGGATCGCCCAGGAGCACGGTCACGGGCAGGACGCCGCGCCCCCGCACCGGTTGCGGCGCGGCCTTGTGCGGCCCCTCTGCGGTGATGAAGAGGCGCATGCCCATCATGCCGAGGTCCTGCCCGCGCGTCGATGCCGCCCGCAGGTTGTCGTGCGCCCTCGCTTTCCGGAACCCGAGGCGTTCGAGCAGCGCGAGGATGCGCTCGCGGGAATACAGGCGCTCGGCATAGAACTGGTCGGCGACGACACCGCGCTCGGCATGTACCACGACCTCGCGCGAGACCAGACGCGTGCCGTCGGCAGTCAGCGAGCGCTCGCGGCACACGAAGAAATTCTGATCGATCCACTCCCAGGAACGCGGCTCGAAGTGGCGCTGCATCCATTCGCCATCGGTGACATCGAGTGCCAAGGTCGCGCCCGAACGCAACGCCCCTTTGATCGAGGCGAGCACCTTGACATCGCCGTCTTCCACATCGAAATAGCCGAAGGAATTGCCCATCACGAACACGCAGTCGAGGCTGCTGTCGGGGACCCGCAGCTTGCGTGCATCGCCCTCGCGGAACGCGATCTCCAGGCCGAGCTTCTTGGCCCGGCGGCGCGCGAGCCGCACGAGATAGCGCGAGCGATCCATGCCCGTGATGTGCTTGAAACCGCGACGGGCCAGCTCGATGGCATGCCGCCCCTGCCCGCAGCAGAGGTCGAGCAGCCGATCGCCCGGCCCGATGCCGGTCGACTGGACCAGGAGTTCGACCTCCGCGATGGTGTTGAGGTCGTTCTCGACGACGTCACCGTCGGTGCGCAGATACAGGGAGTCGAACAGCTCCCGCCACCACTCCCCGGGGAGGTGGTGTTCGAGATCGGCGACGGGTCCGAGCGTCCGCGGCCGGCGCGCCGCAGGCCGCGCCGCGCGCGGTGGTATGCGTTTGTCCATCAGGAAGGACTCTGGTGCGATGCGGTTCTCCGCCACCGCGAATTTAACGACTAACAGGGCCGCGCGCAACGGCGGGGGCGAGGGGTGCGAGGGTCCATCTGGTTCTCACGATGACTCCGAACCCGCCAGGATCTTTTCGAGCGTGGCGACGAGCGGCGGCAGATCCTGCTCGAGCGTGTCCCAGACCCGGTCTGGATCTATGTCGAAGTAGGCATGCACCAGGCGGTTACGCATGCCGACGATGTCCGCCCATGGGATCTCGGGGTAGCGGTTCTTTGTGTCGGGGTCGATGTGCGCCGCCGCCTCGCCGACAATCTCGATGCACTTGAGCAGTCCTAGAACGAGCAGCCGGTCGTCATCGAGGTCGGTGCGAACCTTGCCCTGGCCGAAATCGATGGCCTCGCGCGCGGCGTCGAACATGTGCCGCAACCGCACGCGGTCATCTTTCGGCATATTGGGTCTCGGCCTGATGGATGACCTGGTCGCGGAAGTAGCGGCTGATCTCGCGCGGCGTCCGCAGATCCACTCGGCGCCCGATGAGCTGTGAAAGCTCCCGTTCGAGCGCCGCCATGCGAAAGAACCCGACCCGCTGTCCGGGCGAGAACTCGACGAGCATGTCCACATCACTCTCTGGCCGGAAGTCTTCCCGCAACACGCTGCCGTAGAGCGCCAGGTGGCGAATATGATTCTGGCGGCAGAAAGCGGCGATTCGGTCTGTTTCGATACCAATACGTGAACGCATGCTCACGCCTCCTACACACACCACCGCGGTTCGCGCAACGGGTCGGCCACGACCGTCGGTGCCCGTCGAGATCACCGGATATATGGTAATCGATCCGGGCTCAGCGCCTGCCGGCGCCACCGCATGCCGGAGGCCGGGTGAGGGACGAAACCGAGCATTAAATTTAGTTGGTTTGCTCGTACCGCCGCCAGGCGAAATAGACCGGCACGCCCAGGGCCACGATCATGAGCCCGGGCCAGGTGTACTGGGGTTTCTGGACGAGGAGGTTCGCGACCACGAGGGCCGTGAGCAAGAGGTAGGCGGCCGGGAGCCAGGGGTAACCGGGGGAGAGGTTGGGGCGTTCGGCCTCGGGACGGCGCCGGCGCAGGAGGAAAAGCCCGATGGCGCTCAGGAGATAGAACAGCAAGGCCGCGATGATCACATAATCGAGGAGCTGGCTGTAGGTCCCCGACAGGCATAACACCGAGGCCCACAGCGCCTGGAACCAGAGCGCGCGTGCGGGGGTCCTGAAACGCGGGTGGAGCTTCGCGGCGCCTCGGAAAAACAGGCGGTCCTCTGCCATGGCGTAATAGACCCGGGCACCCGCGAGGATCATCCCGTTGTTGCAGCCGAAGGTCGAGATCATGATGGCGAGCGCCATGAGGTAGAGGCCTGGCTCGCCGAACATCGCCTGCAACGCCGCGGTGCCGACCCGGTCTTGTGGTGCCTCAGCGATGGCCTCGACGGGGAGGACGAGGAGATAGGCCACGTTGGCGAGGAGGTAGAGGAGGACGACGCAGAGGACCCCGCTCACCATGGAGAACCCGAGATCGCGCGTCGGATCCCGCATCTCGCCGGCGGCGAAGCCGACGTTGTTCCAGGCATCCATCGCAAACAACGACCCCACCATGGCGGCCCCGATAGCGGGCCAGAGGTCGAAGGGGATCCCGCCTGCGGACCAGAACCCCGCCCCGAAATTGGCGGCCACGGCGTCGGCGTTCCGCCCAATGGTCGCCCCCAGCACGATCAACGCGGCGAGCGAGGCGGTCTTGATGGCGGTCAGTGACGTCTGGATGAGCGCCGCGGTCTTGACACCGCGCACGTTGATCCAGGTCAGGACCAGGATCGATGCGAGGGCGAGCAATCGTTGCCACGACAGTCCCACCTCGATGGGCCCGCTCGGCAATTCGACCCGGACCCCGACCAACACATCCGGGGACAACGCGGGCCAGAATACCGCCGTGAAGCGGGCGAAGGCGACCGCGACCGCGGCGATGGTGCCGGTCTGGATCACCAGGAAGAAGGTCCAGCCGTAGAGATAGCCGACGAGCGGCGAGACCCCCTCGCGCAGATACACATACTGCCCGCCGGCGCGCGGGAACATCCCCGCGAGCTCGGTGAAGGTCAGCGCGCCGAGCAGGGTGATGATCCCGGAGAGCCCCCAGACCAGCAAGAACAAACCGGGACTCTGGACCTGCCTCACGATGTCGGCCGAGACGATGAAGATCCCCGAGCCGATCATGGAGCCGACCACCAGCGCGGTGGCATCCAGGCGCGAGAGCGCCCGGACAAAGCCGGTGTGCTCAGTTGGGGTGCTGGCCATGGTCTAGTAGTCAGTCATGTTAAATCGAATTAAATCGAAGTGGTTCGTCACCCCGGCCGGGATTGCTCACCGCATCCCTGCGGTTCGGGCTGCGCCCCGCGCTACGCGCGTCCAAATCCGCTCCTGGCGGATTTGTGCCGGGGTCCAGGATGCAGGACAGCACCTACGTCCATGTGCTCTGGATTCCGGCAATCCATGCCGGAATGCCGTGCCTGTTTGAATCATCTTGACTGACTACCCGGGCTCGGGCACAGCGCAGGGGCTCGCCCGAACAGTTCCCCTCTCTTGGCGCGGAGGGCCTCAATATACAGGGCTCAGGGTGAGGGGAGTCAAATCCGGCGCCTGGCACCCTCACCCGGCCGATGGGCGGACCGTCGGCACGGGATTGCTCACGGACGCCTCGGAAGTCACGCTAGCCCTGCTCAAGTTATACTTCTACGACCCCGCAGGCCCGCGGCTGGTCGCTTGTGGCGAGGGCGAGGCGGCCGACATCGCGGATCCCGCGGTCTGGACAACTTTGATGGAGCAGTTCTCATGAACGACCCTGATAGGGACATAGAGCAAATCCTGGCGGACAAAGGCAAGGCGGCACGTCATGGCTTCGTCCGCCGCCATATCGGCGATGTCCTCCTCGGTGTCGGTCGCGGTGGCGTGGATGGCAACGCGCTCAGTGGCAATAGCGAGTCCGTAACGGCACGCCGGCAACTGTCGTCGCCGCTTCGGAAAGTGAGCCGAGCTCCCTGTCATTGTGTCACGCGCCCAGTAGTTGGAGGGCACCTTTCACTGCGTATCGAATAGCGCGAGGCCACATGAGGGGCCTTGTTGCCAGGAAGCCAAGTATTCGGCCCACCGAGAACTGTGATTGTAGAAGCTCAGCCATCAACGACGCTGGAAACTCGGCTGCCAGCCGGACTTTGTCATCCCACTCGTCGTCAGCCCACTGCGCCATTCGGCGATTGACCATGTAGCCGATTCGAAGCTCGAGCGCATAGCGCTTTCTGAACTCGGTCTCGTATGATTGAAGGTGTGAGGCTTTGAAGCTACGCTTGGTGACAGCTTCCGCAGCGACTGACCCGGCCATCTGCCCAGCGAGGATGCTTAGGCGAATGCCCTCCCCGACAACGAGTGAGGGCTGACCAGCGGCATCGCCAACCGCTATGATTCCGTCATGAACTAGGCGGTCAGGCAAGCCGTCCGACGGAATGAGCCCGAAGTGATCTTCGACAACGGTCGCACCCCTCAAATCAACACCCACGTCACCGGCGTCCTTCAGGAACGTCGCTAGATGTTTTCTGGGGTTTGCCGTAGAATCAGCGTGGAGAATCCCAACACCCACGCGGACTCTCGAACTGCCCCAAGGAAACACCCAACCATAGCCCGCTGGTGCATAACGGGAGCCAACGATGAGCAGGGCCTCATCTTGACGGCACCGCGGAGCGATAAACTCTTGCTCGGCGCCGACGCCAAAGCGCTCAAACCCGGGGTGTAAGCCGGCCGCTTTCGAGAACGCGGCCTTGTACCCCCCCGCATCAATTACCAGCGACGAACGGATCTCGCAGTCCACACCATTGTGGCGGTAAACGCAGCCTGCGACGGCTTTGCCGTCACGGATTGGAGCGATGACGTTTGCAGCTGTCACAATCGTGGCGCCGGCTTGCTCTGCCCGATGGGCCAGATGTCGGTAGACGCCGGTTACGTCGAGAACACACAAAACCGGATCGGGGAGTCTGAAAACGGCCTGGCGTTCGGTGAGCGAAGGCGAACCGTTTCGACGATATGATAGAGATGCGAGGGTACTCCGAATGCTCGCATGTGCTTCACGGACGTCCCGCCGCTTGTGTGAACCGGCTTGCCGATCTCTGTCATCCGCTCTAGCACAATGACATTGGCGCCGCCGCCGGCCGCCGTTTCTGCAGCTGACAGGCCGGCGGGCCCACCGCCAACGATTACGATATCTGCACGAGCGGTCACGAAAACGTCCTTGAGGTCAGGGTGACGACGCGGTCTGATATTGATATTCCGATGGGCGAACTCTGTCCGCTCGGCGGCGCGCTGCCTGCCGCTATGTCCGGGCCGCCTCCCCCGACGAACGCCCCAGGAGCCCCTTGTCGAGTAAGAGATGCAGGGCCAGGCGGACGCCGAAACCGGTGATGTCGGTCGGAATGTGCGCGAGCCCGCCCTTGTGGGTGCCGCTCGAGAGATCGATGTGGATCCAGGGAACGCCATCCTTGACGAAGCGCTGGAGGAAACGCGCGGCCAGGATGTGGTCGGCCGTGGCGTCCTCGGCGCACTGTTTGATATCGGCGACCGTGCTCTCCAGCGCCTCGTCGTAGTCGGGATCGAGCGGGAAGGGCCAGACCCGTTCGCCGCTCTCGCGGCCGGCCTCGATGAGCATCGCGTAAATGGGGGTCTCCACTTAGCTGCAGTGACTACAAGATATTGGGGTCAGGGCTTGGCGATGATGTCCTTGAGGGTGCCTGTTGAGTATATACTACAGCTAAGTGGAGACCCCCTTTCGCGTAATATTCGGGGCGATTGGTGAAGACCCCGCTGTAGCTATTGCCGAGCGCGCGCTTGCAGGCGCCGGTCAAGGTCGCGAAGTCGATGATGAGCGTGGGTTTCGCGCGCGATGCCAGGGTCAGCGTATCGCACAGGACCATGCGACCCTCGGCGTCGGTATTGACGATCTCGATGGTGGTGCCGTCCATGGCCGTGACGACGTCGTTGGGTTTGTAGGCGCTTGGGCCTATATGATAGGTCGCGAGCGCCAGCCAGCATTCGATCGGGAACGGGACCTTGAGGCGTGTCAGCGCCAAGAGCGTGCCGAGCGCCACGGCGCTGCCCTGCATGTCCTTGTGCATGCCCAGCATGAAGTTGGCGGGTTTCAGGTTCACCCCGCCGGTATCGAAGCAGATCCCCTTGCCGCATAGCGCGAGCCCGCCGCTCCGAGCCGCCCGTGGCGGTCCATACTTGAGGTGGACGATCCCGGCGTCGGGCTCGGGGCTGCCCTGGGCCACCGCCAGGAAGGCCCCGGCCTTGCGGCGCGCGAGGGCCTTGAGATCCAGAAACTCCAGGTGCCAGCCCTCGCCCTTGGCGAGCGCCGCCACCCAGCGGCGGTAGTGCCCCGGTGTCAGCTCATTGGCCGGCAGGCCGGTGAGCTGGCGGGCCAAGCCGTTGCCCTCGGCCTCGGCATAGCTGCGCTCAAAGCCGTGGGTAGCCTCGCAGCCGTAGATCTCGATGCGCTCGAGCCGCGCTGGCATGGTCTTCTTGGCCGTGAACCGCGGCATCTCCGTGCTCGCGGCCAGCGCCGCAGTGAGGAGCGCTTCCGTCATGCGCTCGGCGGCCGCCCCCTCGAAACCGCATACACAGACGCCGAGCGCCGAGGCTTCGAGGGCGACGTGAGGCGCCACCAGCTGGCGCGCCAGGGTCAAGAGCTCGAAGGTCCCTATCTCGGCCGTGACGCAGGCGAAAGCGACGTGGCTCGCGCGAGGGTTCGGCAGATCGACGGCGAGGCAGCGCTGCTTGCGCCGCTCCGCCGGCTGGCGTTCGTAGCGCCGTTTCAGCGCCTCTCCATAAGGAAGCGCGTCGTCGAGTCCCTCCCAGCCCTCGACCGGCAGGAGCATCACCCAATGAGCGAGCGTATCCACCTCGCGTTTCGAGGGCAGCGCGCGGGATTGCGTCAACTTGATATCCGGTGTGTTCATAGGTTCTCACGCAACCAATGTCATGCAGACCGACTTCAACGGATCTGGAACTCCTTTCTCCCTCAGGGAGAATGTTAGAGCCTGCCCCGGCGAAAGCCGGGGATGAGGGGAATCAAATCAAACACTTTCGTCGATTATTTTGATCCCCTCAGAGTTTGTGAAAAAACCTACTGCGCTCGGGATCTCGCGTTCCGGCGGTGCTCAGAATCCTCATGTATTTCAACATACACTCCGGTTCCTGCGCTCCGGCGGAACGCGACCTCCCTTCGCTCGCGACGGTTTTTTCACAAACTCTCAGCCCAACCCCCTCCCGTTGGGCTGGTCTTTACCCACAAGTTGATCGCGCACAAGGGGTCGGCGACATTTTCGAGCAGGCGATCGGGAGGGGCTCAGTGGTAGAGATGGTAGGCGAATTCGATGTCGGCCAGGC
>JACCXJ010000082.1 GCA_013697045.1 Gammaproteobacteria bacterium
GGGACAGCTCACCCTCAGCATGTCCGCCAATCCGGCGGTCCAAGAGGAGTTGTTGCACTACCTCGAGGCATTGCAGGCCGCCTGAAAGCCCCAGGTAAGAGAAATTTATGCAACGATAGGGTAGAGATAGACCTTGGACACATTGCCGCTGCTATTCCGCTCTTGATAGGCGCCTATGCCACCGTCGAAGAAATAGTCTTTCTTTGTCGGGGTTGGCGTGATGGTCGTGCTTACGCCCGGGAACGCGATCAGCAGGATGTCTTCCCGTAGGCGAGACAAGCGGGTCCAGAATTCCGGCGCGATAAAGGACCAAAGTTCCTGCCCCGCGCCGCTGGTGGTCTGGTTGCCGTCTACGGCGTGCAACAGGCCGTCGCCCGCCCCATAGAAAACGACGATATCATTGGTCGTGCCGTTGCCGTAGTTGATGACCAGTGGTCGTGAATGGACCACGTCTCCGTGCACGGTGGGACGCAATCCACCGGTCGCGGTCGTGGGCTTGTTATAGGTCTGATAAGCGCCAGTGCCGTCGGGTGGTCCGTCACCGGCGTTTTGGCCGCGTACCCAGCTAACCAGGGTGTCACGGGCCGCGGCGCTTGCGACACCGAGCTCGGTCGGGGTCATGGCGCTGGTGTTGAAATCGACAATCGAACTGCAGTCAGTCGTGCCCGTGCAGGTTTTCACAATACGGTTGGCGACATCCGAAATCTGCCGCAGCTTCTCGGCCGTGGCGCCCTTCTCGACGAGATTACCATCCGGCGAATCGGAATAGACCGATGTGCCGGATGTGAGGCACGTACCGGCAGGCGTCTGATTGGGCGGAATATCCTGCCAGTAGGTGCCGGTGTCCGTGGTCCAGAAGCTGCGCGCGCACGCCTTGATGAAGCCCGTGTTGGCATTGTCCACGGCGGCGCTTCCGGCGGCGTCGGAAAGGAACAGGGATTGGGTGGTCGTATTATAGGAAAACTGATACTGCTTCAGATTGCCCGCCCAGCGCGGCCGCGCATCGCCGTCGGGCCGGAACATGCCGATGAACACCTGGTTGAGATAGGTGCCCTGGGTGTTGACACTGGCCGGCAGCGACGCGGATGCGAACACGCTATTCACGGCGGCGATCTGGGTGAAGATGTCTTTGAACGCGTCGACCAACTTTTTTAGGTCGCCGCCGACTTCGAAGTAACCACCGGCACCGGTGCCACCGACGTTTGCCATCGATCTGAGCAGTGTCGTTTGAGCGGCGTTGGCCGAGGCATTATAGACGTTAAGCGTATAGCTGAAGACCGGCTGTTGTCCGGACTGGCTGCTAACATCGGTCGATGCCAGAAAACGGGTCCATTCGTCACCGAACCGGATATCCGATTTCGACGTCAAATAGATTTGTGCGGGCGAATAGCCAAGACGCGTCATCAAGGTATTGGTGGGCGGATTGGCATTTTGGTTCGTTCCGTATTCCTGGTTGGGCCAGGTGTTGCCCACCAGGATGAGGTAATTCTTGCCGCAACTGTTGGTGGCACTGATCGGGCTCCGGTAGTTCGTTTTGGCGGCGCCGGTGAATGCATTCACATCTTCGAACGCGTTGGTGTTCACGTAGCGGGCCGTACCGAAGTGGGTACCGTCCGTCGGCGTGCCGCCCAGACCCTGCTGCGCCTGGGTCGGGTTCGCATAACCGCCGTAGTACTTGAATGCCTCATACAGGGGTGCTCCGTAGTCCGCCGACGAACTGGTCTTGAAGTCCGGGTCATTGATCTTGCTATCGATGAGATCCAGGTCGCCGATCAGTGCCGAACATTGCGTGGTGTCGAGCAGCTTGATGGCTCGACGAATATAGCCTCCGGTATTGTTGGCCTCGGCCGTGCCATTTGTATTACTGAACAACATCAGACCGACATTAACTTTCAGAGGCGTAGCGGAATTGCAGACGAGCTCATTCAATACCAGCTTGATCGCGCGCAATTCGACCTGGCCTTGCTTGAGATCGGTGTCCGAACCGAACACTTGAGTCACGTAGCTCTGGCACGTAGCGTTGCTGCCGCACTTGGCCAACACACCTGCCTTCGTCCATTTCTGCGAGTTTGCTGACCAGTTGGAGGTATTATCCAGGAACAGCAGGACATTGGGCGCGTTGGCCGTCGCCCCCCCGCTCACATACAGATCGATGTCTTCGGCCAGAGCGGCCCCGGACATCAGATAGAGCGACGCTGCCGCGATGGCGAACTGCTTGGTCTTCAGTTTCATTCGGATCTCCAATGGTGATCGGCTGCGATCAGGGTGCGCATTTAGCGTCGGCATCTGCTGCTTCCATACGCAGTTCGATGCCTTGATTGACGGTTACGGAAGCGCTTGTAGTCGGATCGTTCACACTAGCCTGCACATCGAACAGCGCGGTCGTGCACAGCGAGTCATCCGAGCTTGTGCCGGCTGCGCTCAAGTCAATGATGGTAGCCCCTCCCGATGGCAAACCGCCAAAGCAGGGCAGGTCCTGTGACGACACCGTATATTGGCCGCCTACCTGCGTGACGAGTTCACTTTTTGTGATCAGGCGGTGGCGCTTGCACGCGGGCGCACCCAGCGCGACCGACAAGGCCGAAGCGTCGGCAGTCGAGTCGTCCATGGTCAGACTGACCTTCTGGGTCGTGCTCGTCGTGATGCCGATGAAATCCTTGTTGTTGACCGTCTGGTCCAAAGCGAAGGCGGCGGCTGTCTGGGCCTCGGCCTTGAACTGCTCGTTCCCGACCACCTGCAAGTTAGTCGTCGTCAGGCGCATAGCGGCGACCGCGAGCAGGGTCATGAGAAAAAGTATGATCAGGGCCACGAACAGCACTGCCCCGCCTTCGCGCGGCATACCTCCATCCATCGCGTTCATTCCTTCCTGCCCTGAGGGTTGACGAAATTGAAGTAACCCGTGAAGACGTGGCGCTTATAACCCTTATTCAAGCTGGCCGCGTAGGTAGTGGCATTCACATCGCCCATCGTATAGATCTTGTCGTCCGTATAGCCGGCCGTGACTAGAGGCGCACGTGCCAGTAGCCAGACCCGCGCACCGACGACCTGGGTCCAGTCTGCCGGCACCGAAGCAAAGTTATCCGGTGAGGAATCGCCGTCGGTATCGACCCCGTACTCCACTTGCATGTTCTCGATATTCTCAGCCAGCGGGACGGGTGTGCCGACACCGCCGGGTCCGATGTCGACGTACTGCAGCTTGTCATCGGAACTGACAAAAAAGATCCGGCGGATGAACTTTCGGACTGGCGCGACGGTACCTGCGCAATCCTTCTTCTGGAGGGTGTAGGGCGAGCCCGAGTTGGCGGCCAGCACGAACGGATTGGTCGAATATTGCGCACCGCACTCGGACACCTGCATATAGAGGTCGTTCGCAACCAATCCCGCACAGCCGCCCACGCCTACGACACAGGTCGCGGCGCGTTGTACAAAGAGCGCATCGGTATCGGACGGACTTGCGTGATCCGTTGATACAACTGAACAGTGCAAGCGTGGCCCCGGTATCGCTGTGATTGCTACCGCGGACGGCAAGCGCGAGCGAAGCCACCCAGTCGGCAACCGTCGTCGAACACGGTAGATCCGTCGTCGCTCCAGGCGACACAGTGCTCAAAGTCCCATAGTAGCCGGCATGGCTCAGTTCATCGCCCAAGACCAGCAACGCATAACGGCCGTTCTCGTAAATGTCGGCCGACTTGTCGATCTCGCGCCGCGTATTGCTGCTGTTCGCGAAAATACTCACCAGAAACGACAGGACCAGCAGACCGATGGTGATCGACACCATGACTTCGACGATTGAAATGCCCTGCTGATGACCCGCGGGACTCTTCGCCCGCCGGTTAATCAACTGCCGTTGCCAATGCGTCCCGACTGAACTATCCGCAAACATGGCTCAAGGTTCCCCAGGTTGTGGCCACGTCATCCAACCAGCTTGGGGATCATCACGCGTGTGACGACCGCCCGGCGCAGGCCGGTTCCGAAATTGACGCCAGACGCACACAGCGCCGCGGGCGTGCCGGCATCGGGATCGGCAGTCTGAGTCAATCCCTGCCAGACCACGACGATGAAAAAATCGGCTAGCGCGAAGTCGGTCGGCGGACTGACGTTGATGATGCATCCGCGCGCACCGATCATGGCGCCGATCTGACTCCCGGCGCTGGTTTCTGCTACGCCCTTGAGCGCCTGTCCCCACAGGCAAAGTTGGGACTCGGCCTTGTTCGTCACTGTCACACAGTTGCTGTAGCTGTCGCCGGTTCCGAACACGATGCTGCCGTTCGACAAAGCAAAGCTCTGAAACCCGGGCGTCGTGACGACCGGCGGGCTACCCGTCGACACATCGAGCAGGCCACGGCTACTCATCATCCGATCCGCCATGTCACGCATCGAGGCAAGCCCCTGTGCGCGCTGATAGGACTCCATTTCGATGACGGATGCCTTGCTTTGCAGGCCGGCCAACCGCAACAGACCGATAACGACGACAACGATCGTGATCAGAACCTCGATCAGGCTGAAGCCGGATCCCTGCCTCGGGAGGAGCGGACGCTTTCCAACTCGAGACCAATTCACGTGCAGATTCCTTCAGCGACGCGCGGTCGTCCAACGGTGTCGATCGTGATGCACCGCGACTTCGAGCTGGACGGTGATGTAACCGTGATCTTGGCCCCCGCACCACTCGACAGCCTGCCAAAACCGTTGTATGCGATCGACGGATTGGTCGGGCTGAACTCCAGGCTCGCAAATGGCTCCTGCGTGCGCAATAGCGTGCTGTCGGACGTAACGATAGTCCAGCCATCTTTAAGATTGGTGACACTCATCGAAACCGCGGTATTGCGTTTGACCGCTTCGCTGCGCGCGAGCAGGAGGCTATCGTACAAAGCGGAAGCCGCGGCGCGGACGCGCTGCGAGACGATGAGTTCAGTGAACGAGGGATAGCCCATCGTCGCAATGATGGCGACCAAGGCTACCACGATCATGAGCTCAAGCAGGGTAAAGCCCTTGGTTCTCGAATTCGCGGTTATGGTGGTATTCATTTCTTCCAATAAGCCACCGGCAGCTTGGTACCGTTCTGATCGATCGTCATGCTCGAATCTCCAGCCATCACCCCGGAGCCAGTCGCTGTACCAGTAACGGCAAAAGTTGGTGGAGAAACCCCATTATTGGCTGTGGCTGAAAAATCGTAATCAGCATCGAGCTCGGGAGGATCGGAAGTAAAACTGAGTTCCGCCTTAGTCGTTCCGTAACGTCGCTTGTCCAATAGAAAGGCCTGCTGTCTGGCTGCCAGATCCATCAGTACGCTTTGTGCGGCCGCCCTCTTGCCGCGCTTGACATACTCGCGATAGGACGGAAGGGCAATCGACGCCAAAATTGCGACGATGACTACAGCGATCATCACTTCGATCAAGCTGAACCCAGCGGAACGTCGATTTCCGTAGCAAACATGTGCAGGCGGCATGATGATCCCCGTTTGTTTAGATCAATGGATTCAGGTCAGGATCCATAGGAATTCCGACCGCATTCGCTCAATCAGTGTGAAAGCAATTTACCGCTTCATGCCCATGCTGGATCGTCATTTCTGCATTTTCTCTCAGCGTAGGAAATGGATCGCGGCTAGATCGGTCGGGAACCGTCCTGGGCGAGCGCGGGAATCTTATATCTCCGCTGTACCCGTGGCTTAATCGTGTCCGCGGCACGCGGTACGATCGAGATACTGTCAGCGGCCGCGCCGCGTGAATCGAGCAGCGCCTCACCGGCATCGAGTGTCCCATTATCCACGTCGGCGAACACCATTCAGCCGACCTCCCAGCTCGTCCCTCCTCCCGTACTGCAGGTTAGCGGCTTCCGCGCTCTTGCACAGTGTGACCCATGCGTTGCGTTTGTTGGCTTCGGTGCGCGCCAGGTGGAGGGAGGCGATGAGGGCATGGGTCTGTACGGACAGGCGGGAGTTCTTGATGAACTCCGACATGGAGGGAACCCCGGCCCCGAGGGCGATCGCCAAGACGGCGACGGCGATCATGAGCTCGATGAGCGTAAATCCATTACGTCTCCTGCTGTCCATGCGGTAGCGTCCATCGGCAGCCATCGGCCGGGCTTTAGCCCGAGGCGCCCGCCGCAGCGATCACGCCCGCGGACCGGTCGGCGGGATCGATAGAGACCGATGTTACCGGCCTGGTCGGCGAGGCATCATGACTCCGGTGCGGTACACCCGCGGTGCCACCGTTGGTTGCGGGGATGCGCCGCGGGCTTTGTGCCGCTCATCCAGGGCCGTGCCACCTCGCCTCGCGCATCAGGCGTTTCATCTCCCGTACGGCCTCGGTGAGACCCACAAAGACGGCCCGCGCCACGATGGCATGACCGATGTTCAGCTCCCTAACCTGCGTAATCGCTGCGATGGGCTTGACGTTACGGTAATTGAGACCGTGACCGGCGTGGACCGTAAGACCGCTTTCAGCAGCCTGTCGCGCGGCACCTACGACACGCTCGAATTCCACCTGCCGAGCCTGCCGTTCGCCGCAGTCTGCGTAACGCCCCGTGTGTAACTCGACCACCGGGGCACCGGTCGCGCGGGCGGCCTCGACCTGCCGCGGTTCGGGGTCTATGAAGAGCGACACACGGATCCCCGCCGCGGCGAGCCGCCGGCACACCTCGCGGACGCGCTCCAACTTCCCTGCCACGTCGAGACCGCCCTCCGTGGTCAGCTCCTCGCGGCGCTCCGGAACCAGGCAACAGTCGGCTGGACGCAGGCGCTCGGCGATGGTGACCATTTCGTCGGTCACCGCCATCTCGAGGTTGATGCGGGTCTCGATCATTTCGGAGAGCAACTCCACGTCGCGCTCCTGGATGTGCCGTCGGTCCTCACGAAGATGGACGGTGATGGCATCGGCCCCGGCCTGTTCCGCCATAAGCGCTGCTTGCACCGGGTCTGGATAGCGCGTGCCCCGCGCCTGCCGCAAGGTGGCCACATGGTCGATGTTCACACCGAGATCGATACAGGAGAATGGATCCATTACGCTACGTCCGGGCAGATTGCAGTAGTTGTCGATTATCCGGTAACGGCCCCTGTGGGGCCGTATGCTCGCCCTGACCTTCCATCCCGGGCAGCCGGGAGCATCGGGAGTGCGCCCACCCTCGGCATTCGATCCGATCGCTCCCTACGGCGATACAACGCCCGACGCGCCCCGGAATAGCTCGCGGCTGGCGAGCGGCCGGCCGCCCAGGTAGGCACCGAGCACGAACCGCATGAGCGCCTTGGTCTCGCGCAGGTGCTCGCGCCCGGTCAGCGCTTCGCGCGCCAGCGCGATGAGCGCACCTCCGCTGATCTTGACCGTCACGACATCGGCAGGCGCCACCCGCCAGGGTCCCTTGTCGATCTGATAGTAGTAATCGCGACCGTCCTCTATGGCGGCCCCGCCATCGTTGTCCCGATCGAGCACCAGGCCGTAGCCGATCTCCGCGAGCAATCGTTTCTCGAAGACCCGAAGGACCGGCTCTCCGCCGGAGCGCCCGGCCAGCGCCGTCAGCACTTCAGCGTAGGCCTCATAGAGACGTGGGTGTGGATCGCTGCGCATCAAAAGCCGCGTGAGCAGTTCGTTGACATAGAAGCCGCTCAGGATCCGGCCACCGGATAGAGGCAGCGTGAATCCGGCCGGCTCGGCGTGCGTCAGGGTGCCGAGCTCGCCCCGTCCGGACCAGGCGAGCAGAAGGCTTCGAAAGGGTTGCAAGACCCCACGCCAGGGGGAGCGCGGCCTCTGAGCGCCCTTGGCAACGACACCGACGCGGCCCTGCCGGGAGGAAAACACCTCCACGACGAGGCTGGTCTCGCGATAGGGGCGCTGGTGGATCACGAAGGCCGGATGCAATTCGACGCGCATGGCGTTCAATCGCTCCGGCCAATCGCTCCGACCTGGGGCGGAGCCCTCGTCAATCGCCGAGACCCAGTCGCTGCAAGGCGCACGCATCATCGGACCAGTGCTCTTTGACCTTCACCCAAGTCCGCAGAAAGACCCTGCGGCCGAACATGCGCTCCATGTCCAACCGTGCCTCCTCGCCCACGCGTTTGAGCACCGCGCCGCCCTGACCGATGACGATGCGTTTCTGCCCCCTGCGCTCGACCCAGATCGTGGCACCGATCCGGTCGAGACCCTCCACGCATTCGAACTCGTCGATCACGACGGACAGGCGATGCGGTACCTCGGCACCGAGTATCCGCAAGAGCTTCTCACGGATCAACTCGGCCGCGAAAAAACGCTCGCTACGGTCGGTCAACTGATCGTCCGGGTAGACATGCACTCCCTCCGGCAGCAGGTGTAATACAGCCTCTTCGAGGGCTGCGATGTTGTCGCCGTTGGCACTCGAAATCGGTATCACTTCCGCGAATTCCATCAATCCACCGACTTGATCGAGAAACGGTAAAAGCAGGCGCTTGTCGCCGACCCTGTCGACCTTGTTGATGGCGAGGATCACCGGCTGACACCGGTCCCGGATCCGCGCGAGGACATACTGGTCGGCATCGGTCCAGCGCAGTGCCGCGATCAGGAAGACCAACACGTGTACGTCGTCGATGGCGCGACAGGCCGCACGGTTCAGCGCACGGTCGAGCGCCCGCCCTTCGGCCCGGTGTAGTCCCGGAGTATCGATGTAGACCGCCTGATCGTTTCCGCTAGTCTTGATCCCGAGGATGGCGTAACGGGTGGTTTCGGGCTTGCGTGAGGTGATGCTGAGCTTCTGTCCCAGCACGCGGTTCAAGAGCGTGGATTTCCCCACATTGGGCCGGCCTACGATGGCGACCATGCCACAATGGCCGGCTATCGTTCGCCGCTGATCCACGGCTAGTCCTCCGGGATCTTGCCGGCGGCAGCGCCGCCCGTCAGGAGCACTAGCGCGGCCTGTGCGGCGGCCTGTTCGGCACGCCTGCGACTACTCCCCTGGCCGCTCACGGGCACCCCCAGCGCGGCGCTGGCACAACTGACCGTAAACACCCGACGGTGCGGTGGACCCGCGATGTCGGTAACGTCGTAGATCGGGATCGGCAGGTGACGGGATTGGAGGCGCTCCTGGAGCTCGGTCTTCGGGTCCTTACGAAGACCATTGCGAACCAGGTTCGCCAACGTACCGGCAAACCAGGGGAGCACCTCGGCGCGACACGCCTCGATCCCCCCGTCCAGGTAAATGGCGCCGATGACGGCCTCGAGGGCATTTGCGAGGTTGGAGTCCCGCTCTGCCCCGCCGCTCCTTTTTTCGCCTTCACCAAGGACCAGGTGGGGACCCAGCACGAGGCCTCGGGCGAGCCGGGCCAGGGTTTCTCGTTTGACCAGGGAGGCGCGCAGGCGGCTCAGCTGTCCCTCGTTGGCTCCGGGGAAACGCTCATACAGGCTTTCGCCTATAAGCAAGGCGAGCACCGCATCTCCCAAGAATTCCAGGCGCTCGTTATTGGCCTCGCCGGCACTGCTGTGGGTCAGCGCGGCCCGCAGCAACGCCGCGTCGCGGAAACGGTGGCCGAGACGCGCAGGGAGATCGTGGGCCCGCTCACTCCGTGGCGGCACCGGCGATGGTGATGCTCTCGTCGATTTTGAGGACGACATCGAGGTTGCCGAACAAGGGAGCGCGCGCCTCATAGGCCATGCGCACCAGCCGCTGCCTGCCGCTCGGGTCGCGTTTCACGCTCAAGGCGTTCTTGATCGTGGCATCGGTGAAGCGATCGACGTCGGAGACCTCGAAGTTGCGCATGACCAGGGTGCGGATTTCGTGGGCGGTCTTCTGGGCGATGTCCGGCTGGCTGGCAATGGCCTCCAGCGCGGCGCGGACCTTGAAGCTCTCGTTATAAAGTGGAAAGAGCTTCATGACGACGAGCGCCATGAAACCGACGAGGACGCAGACGACGAAGAAGCCGATCAACGTAACCCCGCGCTGGGAAGAGGGGACCCGAGGTAACATGGTTTGTTCTCCGATTACAGAGATGGAATCAATCGATATAGCGACCGATGCGCGTCCATCTGACACCCGTATTCTCGGTGTCCCAGCTCATCCAGATCAAGAACGCCTTCCCGATCAGGTGATCATCGGGGACCGTGCCCCAGGAACGGCTGTCACGGCTGTTGTCCCGGTTATCCCCCATCACGAAGTAGTGGCCCTCCGGGACCACGACCTCGCTGTCGAGAGAGGGTCGCTCCGGTTCGATCAGGATTGGATGGACGACCGTGCCCAGGGTCTCGTACCGGAGATCGGCCTGTGCGCCGGACCCGCCATCGTCGTACACGCCGCGCGGCGCCTGCTCGACCGGCTCACCGTTGATCCGGAGGGTCTTGTCTCTATAGCCGATGCGATCACCGGGCAGCCCGACCACGCGTTTGATGAAGGGCGTCGAGGGGTCCTCGGGGTAGCGGAACACCATCACATCCCCGCGCTTCGGGGATCCCAGCTCGAAGACCTTGGCGTTCAAGACCGGCAGGCGGATCCCATAGGTGAACTTGTTGACCAGGATGAAATCGCCGACGAGCAGGGTCGGGATCATCGACCCCGACGGGATCCTGAAGGGCTCGACGAGGAACGAGCGCAACAGTAATACGATCAGGAATATCGGGAAGAACGACCGGGCGTATTCGACGAGGACGGGGCGTTTCGGCCCCCCTTCTGGCAGGTCGGCGGCTTTCCCGACCACGCCGCCACGGCGTCCGGGCGCCAGAAATACCACATCGAACAGGCAAATGACACCGCTGGTCGCGACCAGGAGAACCAGGATCACCGCGAAATCGATGTTCATTTCTGCTTTCCCACCGTGAGCACGGCCATGAATGCCTCTTGCGGGATCTCGACGGTGCCGAACTGTTTCATGCGTTTTTTCCCCGCCTTCTGCTTCTCGAGCAATTTGCGCTTGCGCGTCACGTCGCCGCCATAACACTTGGCCGTGACGTTCTTGCGCACGGGTTTCACGGTCTCACGCGCCACCACCTGCGACCCGATCACCGCCTGGATCGCCACCTCGAACTGCTGCCGAGGGATCAGGTCCTTCATTTTCCCCGCGAGCTCGCGCCCACGCCTTTGGGATTCGGCATGGTGCACGATCGAGGACAGGGCATCGACCCGATCCCCGTTGATCAAGACATCGAGCTTGACCACGCGCGCGGCCTGGAAGCGCCGGAAGGTATAGTCGAGTGATCCGTAGCCGCGCGTGACCGATTTCAAGCGGTCGAAGAAATCGAGCACCATCTCGCTCATCGGCAGCTCGTAACTCAAGGCCACCTGGTGGCCCAGGTACTGGAGACGTTTTTGCACCCCACGGCGCTCGACACACAGGGTGATGACGTTGCCCACGTATTCCTGCGGCACCAGGATATCGACTTCTATGATCGGCTCGCGCGTCTCGGCGATGGTGTTCTGCGCGGGGAGGCGCGCCGGGTTGTCGATCCGGAGCACCTCTCCGCCCGTGGTCAGCACCTCGTAGACGACGGTCGGGGCCGTGGTGATGAGGTTGAGATCGTACTCGCGCTCCAGCCGTTCCTGGACGATCTCCATGTGCAGGAGGCCCAGGAAACCGCAGCGAAAACCGAACCCCAGGGCCTCCGAGGTCTCGGGCTCGAAACGCAGCGAGGCATCGTTGAGACGCAGCTTCGAGAGCGCATCCCGGAAGGCCTCGTAGTCGCTGGAATCGACCGGATACAGGCCGGCGAACACATTGGGTTTGACGGCCGTGAACCCGGGCAGGGGCGCTTGCGCCGGGCGCACCGTATCGGTCAGGGTATCGCCCACGGGGGCGCCGTCGATGTCTTTGATGCCCGCGACCAAATAACCCACCGCGCCGGCTTCGAGGACCCGGCGCGGTACGCGCTTGGGCGTGAATATACCGATCTGTTCGGTCTGAAAATCCCTGCCCGTGGACATCACGCGGATCTTGGCGCCTTGTCTCAGGCTACCGTCGAAGACGCGCACCAGAGAGACCACGCCGAGGTAATTATCGAACCACGAATCGATGATGAGCGCCTTGAGCGATCCCGTGGGATCGCCCGTCGGTGGCGGCACACGCCGCACGATCTCGCAGAGCAGCTCGCGTACCCCCTGGCCGGTCTTGGCACTGACGCGGGCCGCGTTCTCGGCATCGATGCCGATGATGTCCTCGATCTCGCGCGCCACCCGGGCAGGATCGGCGGCCGGGAGGTCGATCTTGTTGATGACCGGGATGATCTCGAGATGTTGCTCGGCGGCGGTGTGACAGTTCGCCACCGTCTGCGCCTCCACACCCTGTCCGGCATCTACGACCAAGAGCGCCCCTTCGCAGGCCGCGAGCGAACGCGAGACCTCGTAGCTGAAGTCTACGTGCCCGGGCGTGTCGATGAAATTGATCTCGTAGGTCACGCCGTCGTCGGCCTCGAAGCCCAGGGTCACACTCTGCGCCTTGATGGTGATCCCGCGCTCCCGTTCGATATCCATGGAGTCCAGGACCTGGTTCGCCATCTCCCGCTCGGTCAACCCCCCACACAGTTGGATAAAGCGATCGGCGAGGGTGGATTTACCGTGATCGATATGGGCAATGATGGAGAAATTACGGATCCGCTCCATGCTCAATAGCCGCGGAGATGGGAAACGCGGCTACGCAAACGCGCCGCCTCGAGATGAATATTCGCGGGCATGGGAACGGGCAAGGGCATGGCAAGGGCTGCCGATCGGGGCGCCGATCGGGGCATGATTGTAACCGCTGGCCCGGTTCCGGCCAAAGGATGCCTCCTGGGCACGGCGCCGGCCCTATTCGAGCGCCGCGCCCCAAGGCCCTTTGATTCGGCCCTCTACTCGGCCGGGACCTTGATGGCCAGAAAGATGGGCTGGCCGGCCCGTTGCACCAGGATCGGCACCGATTTGCCGGCCGGGAGGGCCTCGACAAGTTCCTTGAAGTGCTTGGCGTCCTTGACCCGTTCGTCATCGATCATGGTCACGATGTCGCCCTTGCGGATCCCGGCGCGGCGTGCGGGGCCGGGCTGGACGCGCTCGACCACGACCCCGTGGCCGGGCAGTTCCAGTTCCTCCCTCTGCTTATCGGTGAGGTCCTTGACGGCGATCTTGAGCCGGTTGTCGGTGGCGGTGTCGGCCTTGTCCGACGAGGCGTGCTTGAGCGTCTCCTCGGGCGGAAGCTCGCCGATCTCGAGGTCCACCTTCAAAGACTTGCCGTCGCGCACGATCTCGACCGGTATCTTTTTCCCGACCTCGGTGCCGCCGACGAGCGGCGGCAGATCGGACGACAGGTCGATCTCGACCCCGTTGAACTTCACGATCACATCGCCCGGCTTGATCCCGGCGGCGGCGGCGGGGCTGTCCGGCAGCACCTTCGCGACCAGCGCGCCATGGGGCTTGTCCATGCCGAAGGACTCCGCCAATTCCCGCGTGACCTCTTGTATCAAAACGCCCAACCAGCCTCGCGAGACCTTCCCCTTGTCCCGGATCTGGTGGTAGACGTTCATCACCACCTCGACCGGTATGGCGAACGACAGGCCCATGAACCCGCCGGTGCGGCTGTAGATCTGAGAATTGACCCCGACCACCTCGCCATCGAGATTGAAGAGTGGCCCGCCCGAGTTGCCGGGGTTGATGGCCACATCGGTCTGGATGAACGGCACATAGTTCTCGTTGGGCAGGGCCCTGCCCTTGGCGCTCACGATCCCGGCCGTCACCGAGTGATCGAAGCCGAACGGAGACCCGATCGCCAGGACCCATTCACCGACCTTGAGATCGGTGGCACGTCCGAGGCGCACCACCGGGAGGTCCTGGGCGTCGATCTTGAGCACCGCAAGGTCGCTGCGCTCGTCACTGCCGATGACCTTGGCGACGAATACGCGCCGATCGCTCAAACTCACGTTGATCTCGTCGGCATCCTTGACCACGTGAAAGTTCGAAATGACATAGCCGTCGTTGGAGATGATGAACCCCGAGCCGAGCGAGGATCGCGGCGTGAGATCGGGCCCCTCCATGCCTTCACCGAAGAACTTCTTGAAGAAGTCATGCAGCGGGCTGTCCTCGGGGATGTCGGGGATCTGGAGTTGGGGTGCCGGCTCCTTCGCATCGCTCTTGACGCTGGTCCCAATGTTGACGACCGCGGGGCTGTTGTCCTCCGCCAATTGCACGAAGTCGGGGAGCTCGCGCGCCTCCGCCATCGAGGGCCACTGCCAGCCCACAACCAGCAGCACGGCGACCAGGGCCGTGCGTATGCACTGTACCAACACCATGACTATCCTCTCACTCCACGTAAATTTGCTCGAGGCCCACAGGGCCGCGATATCGGGACACGCTAGGGATCTCGCCGGACACCGCCGGGCTCGGCACGGGTCACGGCCGAGCCGGCACGAAGGCAACCGAAGCCGCGATTTGGCGCACGGTGGTCGCGGGCACCTCCCCGAGCACCGTGACCTGATAACCGTCGGCCCAGGTGCTGTACGAATTCAGGGCCCCCATCGACGCATGGCCTTCGATGCGCTCCGTCGCCTCGGTGGCCTTCTCGGTGAACACCGATACAGACGCGAGCCCGTCGGAGTATACCGCATGCTTGACCGGTTCGGTGCCGTCCGCCATGGCGCGGGCCTGATCCTCCTGCATCATGAAGCCGGGTGGGATCCACCGGACCTGCCATTGACCCCTGGGCCACTTTGCGCTGGATAAGGCCTCAGCGATGTGTTTGGCCCCGGTGTACCAACTGTAACCCTGACCGCTGATCCCGGCCTCGAGCCAGGCCTCGGGGATCCTCGAACGAACCTTGAGGTCCGTGAACAGGACCTGCTCCACAACCTCCCCGCCACCGTCGATCACCTCCGACTTGAGCAGCAGATCGGACTTCGAGTCCACCCACAGGCGATAACCGTAGCGATCCGGGGTCTTGGGCGCGATGCCGACCACCGAGGCCGGACGGCCCGCGATGCGATCCCCGCCCAGGACGGAAAAGTCATAGTACGCAGCGAGCGATTCCACCGGCCGCGACAGCGTGGCGCCGAGGATCTGGCGCGGCGGGCGCCTGTCGACCACGACCGCGCGGTCGCGAGGAAAGATGCAGGTCACCTCGTCATTGCGGCGGATCACCTCCTTGGCGGGACCCATGAGGGAGATCAGACGCTCCCGTTCGCCGCCCGCTTCGCCCCGGTGGACGATGCGCATCATGGACACGCGGCTGCCACGCATCGACACGAAGGTCCCGTGGTAGCTCAAGCTACGCGTGGCCTCGGACATCTTGGTGAGGAGCATGCGCGCCTGTGCGCCGGATTCCACCGCGGCGGCGGGCCAGACGACCCCGCTTAGGAGCGCGAGCCACAAGCACTGCACCGACCGGTGCGGGCTAGGGATTCGAGTCATGAACGACCGTCGTGAAGTACGGCGATGCCTCGGATGGTGACACCTCGGGGCCACTCAGGCTCCCGTCATACTGGTTGTGCATCAAGAGATAGGTGGTCAGGCGCTCGGGGGTATCGTGGCGCTCGCCACCCCATAGGACGGCTGCATAGGGGATGTCCTCCGTCAGCGGGTGCCGTCCCGGATCGGCGGTTGGCGATGCGCCCTGCGACACCAAGCGGGGCTCGCGAGCCTTCGGGAACCAGTCACCCAGCTTGTAGAACGTGAACCCGGCGACGGAGGCCGCCATGGCCAACCCCAACGCCGGCCCGACCCGCACCCGCGGCCGCCGCCCGACCAGGATCGCCGGCTCGTCGTCGAGCGCGAGGGCGACCCGGGCGGGGAGACCCCGCGGCAGGGTCTCGGGCAGGCCGGCGCGCAGCGTGGTCCCAATCAAATGATAGCGAGCCCATTTTCCCCGCAGGCCATCGTCGTTCACACACGCCTCCACGAGCGTCCTGTGATCGCGATCCGAAAGCTCTCCGTCCATGAAGGACGACAACTGTTCGAGGGTATCCTGGCGCATAGCGGTCCGTTACTCCAAATAGGGTTTCAATCGATGATCGATGGCCTCGCGGGCCCGGAAAATCCGCGATCGGACGGTGCCGATCGGGCAAGTCATGACCTCGGCGATCTCTTCGTAGCTGAGTCCTTCGATCTCGCGCAGGGTGATCGCGGTCCGGAGGTCCTCCGGAAGCTGATCGATGGCCGTTGCGATGGCCTCCTGGATCTCCTCCGTGATCAAATAGTTCTCCGGCGTCGCGTAATCCTTGAGGAGCGCCGCGGGCTCGATCGCTTCACCGTCCATCCCGGTGGGGTCGGTCTCGAGCGGGCGTCGTGATTGTGCCACCAGGTGGTTCTTGGCGGTGTTGACGGCGATCCGGTAGATCCAGGTGTAAAACGCGCTGTCGCCGCGGAAGTTCGGCAGAGACCGATAGGCCTTCAGGAACGCGTCCTGGGCCACGTCCATGGCGTCACTGGGGTCTCGCACATAGCGTGAAATCAACTTCAAAATCCTATGCTGGTACTTCAGGACCAGCAGATCGAAAGCCTTCTTGTCGCCGCGCTGCACCCGCTCGACGAGCTGCGAATCTGCGCCGGTGTCGCCCATCCGGGCATTCTCCCTGTATTATTGTTGCGGCGCCACTCTGTAGACAGTCGTGTGCAGCCCGAGTTCGCAGGGGAGCGGCGCTTGCGGACAATGCATTATAGCCCGCGGGCCGTGTCGTTCCGGCGACGCCGGCACGGCCTCACCCCTCGGGAGCCCCCGGCACGGGTTCTAGGATGGTCAGACAGCACCGGTACGATGTCCTGGTGATCGGCAGCGGCGCATCGGGGCTCGGCGTCGCGCTCCAGTTGGCGGAGCATGCCGAGGTCGCGGTGCTCTCGAAGGGACCCTTGCAGGAGGGCGCGACCCTGTATGCCCAGGGCGGCGTCTCGGCCGTGCTCGACCGCCGCGACTCGGTGGCCTCCCACGTGGCCGACACGCTGGCGGCCGGGGCCGGGCTGTGCGACGCCGAGATCGTGCAGTTCGTGGTCGAGCATGGACCCGAGAGCATCCAATGGCTGATCGCACTTGGGGTCGCCTTTACCCGCAGCCCGGACGCCGATGGCCGGCCCGAATACCACCTGACCCGCGAGGGCGGCCACAGCCACCGGCGCGTGATCCACGCCGCCGATGCCACCGGCCGCGCCATCGAGACCACGCTCGAAGGACTGGCCCGCGGCCACCCGCGCGTGCGGGTGTTCGAGCACCATGTGGCCATCGACCTCATCCCCGCCAGCAAGCTCGGCCTGGCCGCGGAGCGTTGCCTGGGCGCCTATGCTTTGGATCGCCGGTCTGGCGCGGTGGTCTCCTTCACCGCCCGGTATGTGGTGCTCGCGAGCGGCGGGGCGGGGAAGGTCTATCTCTACACCAGCAACCCCGACGTCGCCACCGGGGATGGGGTCGCCATGGCCTGGCGCATCGGCTGTCCCATCGCCAATATGGAGTTCTTTCAGTTCCACCCCACCTGCCTCTACCACCCCAAGGCCAAGTCCTTTCTCATCACCGAGGCCCTTCGCGGGGAGGGCGGCCGGCTCTTGCTGCCCGATGGCGGCCGTTTCATGGAGCGCTTCGATGCGCGCGCCGAGTTGGCCCCACGGGACATCGTGGCGCGCGCCATCGACCACGAGATGAAACGCCTGGGCCTCGAATGCGTGTATCTCGACATCAGCCACAGGCCGAGCGGCTTCATCCTGGGACACTTCCCCACGGTAGCGGCGAAGTGCGGGGAGCTTGGGATCGACATCACCCGCGAGCCTATACCCGTGGTGCCCGCCGCCCACTATATGTGCGGCGGCGTGGTCACGGATCGCCACGGGCGGACCGCGGTGCCAGGGCTCTACGCCGTCGGCGAGGTCGCCTGCACTGGACTGCACGGCGCCAACCGCATGGCCAGCAACTCGCTCCTGGAATGCCTGGTCATGGCCCGCTCCGCGTACCGGGACATCGCAGAGGGACTACCCGAGGCCCCGCCGGCATCGTGCGTCCCCGATTGGGATGAGAGCCAGGTCACCGACTCGGACGAAGAGGTGATCGTGGCCCACAACTGGGACGAGTTGCGCCGCTTCATGTGGGACTACGTCGGGATCGTGCGCAGCACCAAGCGCCTGGAGCGCGCCAGCCGCCGCATCCAGCTCCTGTCCGAGGAGATCCGGGAATACTACGGCAACTTCCGGGTGACGAACGACCTCATCGAGCTGCGCAACCTGGTCCAGGTGGCCGAGCTGATCGTGGCCTCCGCCCTATGCCGCAAAGAAAGCCGGGGCCTGCACTACACCCTGGATCACCCTCATCCCGACCCCACCCAGCCCCCCGAGCCGACGGTGCTTCGGCGAGCGTTGCGCTGATCCCCGCCGAATTACAAGAGTTTGACCAAGGTCGCCATCGCGCCGACCGCAACCACCATCATGGTACCCAGCTTAAGCGTCATGCGGTATTCGAGGTCTTTCAGGTCACGGGCAAGATCCGAACGGATCTGTTCGATCTTGACCTCAAGCTGTTTAATCTCGCCACGTAGCGTGACATCGAGCTGTTTTGATGTCGCCACGTAGCATGACGTCAAGCTGTTTGATGTCACCACGTAGCGTGACCTCAAGCTGTTTGATCTCATTGCGCAGTGTGACCTCTAGCTCTTTTATATCTCGTTTGATATCGGCAATGTCTCGCTTGACGTCGGCAATGTCTCGTTTCGTGGCCAGGTTCTGTTCGATGAATTCCGCCTCGGCATTGGCCAGGGCCTCGGCCTGCTGCTCGGTGAACCCGGCCTCCTTGAGGCGTTTGGCGAACTTGAGGGTGTCGAACGCTATGGCGTTCATGGCATTGGAAATAATCCGGGATGAACCAGCGAAACATGGCGAATTTCGTGCCTTGTACCCATTGTAGATTGAGTAACCCTGGCTTGCGCGTTGTTTGCGAGACCCGCGGGAATTGATCCGGGGTAGGGTGCGTTCCACACGCGAACACCCGCGTTTGGACACCCGGCGCGCCTACCGCAAACGCAGCGTTTACCCCCGCGCTTGCCGGGTTCGATCCTAATCCGCTGCCAGTAGTCCATCGCTCGCTGCTGCGGTATTCGCTGCAACGGATCCTACCACGATGGGCGCGACGCCCCGCAACGCGTGCCTGGGACGAGAGGAACGGATGCCAGCAAAGCCCGGCAGTCACCCCATTCCTCCCAGGCACGGTGATCCCACGCGCGCCGCGGGCGCTGGAAGCGCGGAGGACCGCGACGCTCAATGGCACGCGGGCTGGCGTTGATGTTGCCGTCGCCGGCGCGCTCGGAAGTGGTCGTCAAGCACCCGACGCCCGCGGACACATCCACCCCAAGCAGGAGGCCGTTATGCTAAACCCCTACCCTTCACCCCCTCCGATCCCGAAGTCTTGACCCGGTTCCAAGAGGAACTGACACGGGCCGCCGCACTGCCCGGTTTCGCCTCGGTCGGCTCGGCGCTCTGGCCGCGTTTCGCCGGGTATTACCAGGGACTCACGCGCCTGCCCCGCAGGTTGCGGCGCGCCCTGCAACGCCGGTGGCAGCGCTCGCTCGGGGGGCTGGCGCTTCTCCTGGCCATCGGCCCGGCGCCGGCCCTGGCGCGACCATCGCTGTCGATGGCACAAGCTGCACCTTGGTCGACGCCATCACCGCCGCCAACAACGACGCGCCCGCAGGCGGTTGTACGGCGGGCAGCGGCGCGGACGCCTAGCTAGTCCTGCCGGCGGGAAGCACCCATACGCTGACGGCGGTGAACAACAGCACCGCAACGGCTAGTGACATGGTACAGTGTTACGCGATGCTGTTGGATCGTCTTTCTCGACCCGATGAGGGACAACATTTCAGCCAGAGAATTGGATGGCAGCGAGGCGATATCTACAGATGTCTAACTACGTGTCCTTTCAGGAGAACTTCAATGGCCAAAGGCCAAAAGCGCAGTAGTCGTGAAGCTAAGAAACCCAAGCAGGCGAAAAAACCTGCCGTTCCAGCGTCGCCTTTCGGCGTGAGCCCGGCGAAAACGCCAGGTGCTCCCGTGCCCAAGAAAAGGAAATAGTGAGGGCTGCCGCCTGCTGCGGACGAGCAACCGCAGCATCCTGTGCATCTCCCCCGGTACTTCATCGGGCGCTATCCAGTGACCGTGGCACAGTTTGCTTCGTTTGTCGCCGCCAGCGGCTATCAGCCGCGTCATCCGGATTGCCTGCGGGGCCCGGCGAACCATCCCGTGGTCGGGGCGACGTTCGACGACGCGCTGGCCTACTGCGCTTGGCTGGGCAAGACGTCCGGGACTGGGACGAGACTCCTGAGCCCCTAGCCGGCCTCCTGCGCGGCGGCCACTACCGCCTCACCCTACCGAGTGAGGCCGAGTGGGAGCGGGCCGCGCGGGGTCGGGAAGTACACCTCTATCGGGGCGATGACCCGCCGGAGGCACGCCGCGCCAACTACGCCCACGGGCATCGATGGCACGAGCCCCCGTGGGCTGCTACCGTATATCTCGCCTAGCGCGAGCTGCGCGGCATGTGGGCAAGCCGGGGTTCTGCTTCGTGAAGTCACCCGAAGTTTTGGTCGTGGTCCTAACCTTCTTGTGATAGAGGGCATCCCCATGTGGTCATGCCCGCATTGCGGCGAGTCGTATTTCACGGCTCAAACCATGCACGAGATTGAGCGTATCAAGGCGCTGCGTAAGTCGGTAGCAGTTGCTCGTCCGGTGCCGGTCGCTATGCTCACGGACGAGGTGCCTGATAAGGCGCTCCACCGGACGCACCAAAAACGGCGCGCCGGTGAGCGTGATCGGTAGAATCTGTCCCTTAAACGAGGGAACGATGACCGTCGCCCGCTCCTTGGTTGCTGCCGGCGGGCGTTTTGGACGGGATTTTCTGTAAGCTGCCCGATCGAAAAAAAAAGCACGAAAGCTAATGGCCGGCGGGGATCGGGGAGCTCGACTCGGCTTCCTTCATGGCCTCGACGAGATCGAAGCCCGGTGGAAACGATGGGCCGCCTCGAAAGGCGGGGAGTGCCCCCGGTGACAGCAGCGTGGGTGTTTGGCGCAAGCGCAGCGCCAACGCCTCCTCAATGAAACGGGTCAGCGTGATGCCCTCTCGCGCGGCTTCGGCCTTCGCCTGGCGATACACCTCATCCGCGATGCGCAGTGTGGTTTGCACGACAGAAGAATAGCATAGCTGTCATATCTGTCGCATAGAGGCACGGGCAAGCGCAGACATCTAGATATCCCCGCTTTGGGCGCTACGGGGCGATCCTCTACGAGCGTAGCGCGAGCATCGATCAGGACAGGCGCGTGATGTAGCCCGTCACCTCGATCCGATCGTGGTAGAGGTGCTTGAAGGTGAGCCGGTGACGCAAGCGGGCGGCGGCGAGGGTCTGTCCGATGGCCTCGCGGCAGCGCCAAACGGTCTCGAGCCGGCGTTTCATGGGTAGCTTGAGGTTGAAGATACATTGGCGGCACCAGCCTTCCAGAAGCCACCGGGCGACCAGGTCCGTCACCCGGTCGGGGCGGTCCACGATGTCGCAGACCATCCAGTCCACGGGGCGCGCTGGGCGGAAACGGAAGCCGTCCGCGCGCACCTGTCGGACGAGCCTCGACTCCGAGGCCTCGCCGCACAGTGACCCGTTGTCCACGGCGGTGACCGAAAGGCCACGCCGGGCGAGCTCCCAGGACCACCCGCCGGGCGCCGCCCCCAGGTCTACGGCGACCATCCCGGCCCGCAGGCGCTCCTCGCGCTCGCCCGCCGTCAGTAGGGTGAGGAACGCCTCCTCGAGCTTCAAACCGGCGCGGCTCGGGGCGCCACGCGCCGCGCGCAATCTCGGGATCCCCATCGGCCAAGGGCTGGAATTGCCGGGATAGGAGAGCCCGACCCGGGCCGAGTCCGATCGGAGGAAAATGATGTGGAGGCGCGGCCAGGCCGGATCCACGTGCGCATCACCCAACAATCCTGCCGACCGGAGGGCCTGCCGCAAGGGCGAAGCGAGACCCCGGCATAGCCGCAAGAGGGGTTTGCTCGCTTCGGTGTCCGCGGTCTCGATCACGATCTCCCCGTAGCGGTTCGCCTGGGCCCTGGCCGCGGCGACGAGCGGCGCGACCCGATCGCCCACCAGAAGCCCCGTGCAAAGCGCCGAAGAGAACAATAGCTGGCGGGCGAACACGAGGTCCGCGTAGCGCAGTGCCGCGGCGATGCGAGCGAGCGCGACCGGGGGAGCCGGCGTGAACAGCGCGAGGCCCGGCCGAGCCTCGGTGGTCCCGCTCATCCCGCGGGCCGCGGCGTGGCCAGCGAGCTCGTCCGCGGCCTCGCGCTCGAAGCCGGCCCGGCAATGGACGAGGACTGCTCTCTCTCGTGAGCCTCTGGGTAGCTCACACAGCCCGACTGGCCGCGCCATCGGAGCACACCTATAATTCCCGCTCATGCGAGATCTGCGCGATCAGCTGATCGATCTGACCCTGGCCTCGGGGGTCCTCTGTTTCGGCCGCTTCACCCTGAAATCAGGGCGCACCAGCCCGTATTTTTTCGACCTCTCGCGGTGTGCCACGGGATGCGATCTGGTGCGGCTCGCGGGTCTCTACGCACGCGCCCTCGTCGCGGCCGACATCGGGTTCGACATGCTGTTCGGGCCGGCCTACAAGGGGATCCCACTGGCCGCGGCCTTGGCCATGGCGCTCGCGACGGAACAGCGGCGCGACGTGCCGTTCTGCTTCAACCGCAAGGAGGCCAAGGACCATGGCGAGGGCGGGGTCACCTTCGGGGCGCCCTTGCGAGGCCGGGTCGTGATCGTCGATGACGTGCTCTCGGCCGGGACCTCGATCAACGCCTCCGTCGAGATCATTCGCGAGACGAGCGCGGAGCCCGTCGCTTGCGTCGTCGCCTTGGATCGAAGGGAGCGCGGCGCGGGCGATCGGTGCGCTGCGGAGGAAGTACGCGAGCGCCACGGCATCACGGTCGTCAGCATCGCGACGCTCGACGATGTCATTGCCCATCTCGCCTCCGAACCGGCGCGCGCCGCCAACCTCGACGCCATGCGCGCCTACCGGGCGGTGTACGGGGCCTCGTAACGCCTCCTAACCGCCGATGACCGGTCGACCCGACACGCACCGTGCCTGGCGCACGCCGCATCGATTGCTACCTAGCTGCAGCGCGCCGCGAACACCGCCGCGCTGAACGGTTCGGATCCGCGCAGCTGTGCTGAAACCCGAGGCTGAAGCGCGTCGCATCGCGAACGCCGCGCACTCGAACGGGTCGCGACCGGTTCATTGTCGTTCCGTCGCCGAGCTGGCCGCCCTCGTTGAGGCCCCAGCAGCGCACCGACCCGTCCGCCATCGCGGCGCACGCGTGGTAGTCACCCACCGTGACGACGAGCGCCGCTTGGCGAAGACCTCTGCGCGAGCGCGACGTGCGGAGCCGCGAACGCGAGGACGCATACGATGGCCAAAAGGAGCCGCACCTCCGGATTCTACGTTCGACGACGCCCGCCGATCCTTTTCTGCGAGAGAAGTCACTGCGAATCGAAGAACGCGAGCATTTCGCTCGACGCGTCGTAGAAGTCGTCCGGGATCGCCGGCCAATGGTGGCCGAGGGACGCCACGCTCACGAACTCGACGGCCCGCACCGACCTCGAGGCGGTGCAGTTGGTCCGCTGGATGTCCACCAATAAGGCGATGATCGAGAGGAGTCGGAACGTGGGCTCCGTGCAGCCGTTGTTCGCGTACCAGGAGTCGTAGGTGAACTGGGTCGGTTGAAAGTTGACGTTGGGGAAGAGCAAACCGGGGCCGCCTCCGGGGGGAACGGTCAGGTCGAGCGCGCCGTGCACGATGAGGACGGGGAGGAGCGTACCCGGCGGCGGAGCCGCGGGTTGGCCAATGCTCGTGCCGTAGAACCCGGATACGTCGGCGATCGCGCGGAAGCGTTCGGGATCGCGCGTGCCGAGCTCGTGTACGAATCGGCCGCCGAGCGAGTGCCCCGCTGCAAACACGCGGGTTACGTCGACGTTGATCTCGTCGGCGAGGTGGTCGAGGAGCTCTTGGTGTAGAGGACGTCGTCGCGAACGACGTTCGTCATCCTCCACTCGCCCTGCGTGCCTTGCAAAAACACGATGATCTTGCCCTGCGTGTCCGCGAGCGCGGGGAGCCCCGTCGTCGCGAGCTGCGCGGCGAAGTTGAACGCCGAGCCGCCAAGCCCGTGGAACATCGCGACGAGTGGGTAGGGTGGAATTCGGGCGTCGTCGTAGCCGGCGGGAAGATATAGGAGGTACGCGCGCTGGTCGCCGTTCGAGACGCCGAACCTGAGCGGGTAGGTGCCGGGGTCCGTCGGGACGGGATCGGTCGACGGTTGCACAGCCACTCTGACTTCGTCGGTCGATGCAACACATGCCATCGCGGCGAGCGCAAGAGCGGACGAAAGAACCAAACGAACGATGGAACGCGGCATCGCTTCCTCCTTCGGACAACCGAGCGCTGTGCAACGCAGGTGCCGGTCGTATGAATTGAAATTTCTCACCAACGGTGTAGTTCGGGGTCAGAGTAAAAACCGCTTGGGAATTCTTACCTTGACCCCAAACTCTGCCCCAAACTCTGTGACCCCACACTACCCTAACAGGAGTGATCAGCCGCTTCTGTGAAAAAAGTCACAGACAAACTGTCATGAGTGTGTACCCGCCGGCAACCCCATACCGAGTCGTGCGTGGGGTGCGGTAATGCCCGTTGCGAAACAAGGACGCCGTAGGCCGGAACCGGCGAGCCCTGCCGGGACAGGAGACCAGCCCGCCGGCTAGCGGTTATGCTTTGCCGTCGACAGATCCATGGCCAGGATCAGGGCGTCTTCCTTGCCGTCATGCGCGGGATAATAGCCGGGACGGGTGCCGACCTCTGCGAAGCCGGCCTTGCGGTACAGCCCGAGGGCACGTGCGTTGGAAGGTCGGACCTCGAGGAACATCGTCGCGGCCCCGCGCGCCCGGGCGAGATCGAGCAGCTGGGACAGGAGCACACGGCCAAAGCCGCGGCCGTGACAGCGCGGCCGCACGCACAGGTTGAGCAGGTGCGCCTCGCCGGCCGCGACCGCCATGACCGAATAGGCCTGGATCACGCCGCCCTCTTCCACCACCCAGGCGCTGTGCCCGGCCCTCAGGCAATCGCCGAAGATCCCCTTGCTCCAGGGAAAGGCGTAGGCCTCCTGTTCGATCGCACCGACCGCGGCGACGTCGCCGCGCTCCATGGGGCGCAGGGACACCGTGACGGTGCGGGCAAGCGCGCTCATCGATAGCGCTCCCGGTAGACTTTTTTCGCCAGCAACAGGTCCTGCCAGGCCTTGTGTTTTTCACGCGGGGATCGCAGGAGATAGGCCGGGTGATAGGTGACGATGAGCGGGCAGCGGGCTTCCCCGTACTCGAAGACCCGGCCGCGCAGCCGGCCGATCGGGGTCGTGGTCTTGAGAAGGTTCTGGCCGGCGATGCGGCCGACCGCCAGGATCACCTTGGGCGCCACCAGCGCGATCTGGCGCATCAGGTAGGGCTCGCAGGAGGCCACTTCTTCGGGGCGCGGATCGCGGTTCTGCGGGGGGCGGCACTTCAGGATGTTGGCGATATAGACCGATTCGCGCCGCAGACCGAGGGCGGCGAGCATGGCGTTCAGGAGCTGGCCGGCGCGCCCGACGAAGGGCTCGCCCTGGCGGTCCTCCTCGGCCCCGGGCGCCTCCCCGATGACGAGCCACTCGGCATGCGGATCACCGACCCCGAACACCGTCTGGGTGCGCCCCCGGTGCAATTCGCACTTGGTGCAGACGGCCACCGTGCGGCGCATTGCCTCGAGTCCCATGGGATCCCCGTCCGCCTCGCCCGCCCGCCCGCCCGGATCGGGCGCCCCCCCCGCCTCCCGCGGGGCGGCGCGCCGCACCCACACATCGATCCCCATGGCCCAGAGGTAACGCCGGCAGAGCGGAGACACCACCGACTCCCTTACCGATCGCTACAGCGCGTCGCCGGACTGGGGGTGCTCGCGCGGCGCATCGCAGAAGAGCTTGTTGACCGCGTTCATATAGGCCTTGGCGGAGGCGGCCAGGATGTCGGTGTCGGCGCCATGGCCGTTCACGATACGCCCGCCGCGCTCGAGCCGTACGGTGACCTCGCCCTGGGCGTCCGAGCCCGTGGTGATGGCGTTGACCGAGTAGAGCTGCAGATTGGCCTGGCTTTGCACCACGCTCTCGATCGCACGAAACGCAGCATCGACGGGGCCGCTGCCCGCGGCCGCACCGGGCCGTTCCCCCCCGGCGAACCACAGCGTCACCTGGGCGCTCGGGGTCTCCCCGGTCTCGGAGCACACCTTGAGCGAGATGAACTTGGCCGATTCGTTCCTGGTCGCCAGATTCGTTTCGGTGACCAGGGCCTGGAGATCCTCGTCGTAGATCTCGTGTTTCTTGTCGGCCAGGTCCTTGAAGCGCAGGAAGGCCTCGTTCAGGTCCTCTTCGCGCGCGAGCTCGGCGCCCAGCTCGCGCAGGCGGGTCTTGAAGGCATTGCGGCCGGAGTGTTTGCCGAGCACCATCCGGTTAGCGTGCCAGCCGACGTCCTCGGCGCGCATGATCTCGTAGGTCTCGCGGCTCTTGAGCACCCCGTCCTGATGGATCCCGGACTCGTGAGCGAAGGCGTTGGCCCCCACGATGGCCTTGTTGGGCTGCACCGGGAACCCGGTGATGTTGGAGACCAGCCGCGAGCAATGCAGGATCTGGGTGGTGTCGAGCCCGACTTCGCAGGGAAACTGGTCCTGGCGGGTCCTGACCGCCATCACAATCTCCTCGAGCGCCGCGTTGCCGGCCCGTTCACCCAGGCCGTTGATGGTGCATTCGACCTGGCGCGCGCCGTTCAATACCGCGGACAGCGAGTTGCCGACGGCGAGGCCCAGATCGTTATGGCAATGCACGGAAAAGACCGCCTTGTCGCTATTCGGAACACGCTCGATGAGGGTCTTGATCAGGGCCCCGAACGGGCCGGGCAGGCTGTAGCCGACGGTGTCGGGGATGTTCACGGTGCGCGCGCCGGCGGCGATCACCGCCTCCAGCACCCGGCATAGGAAATCGATCTCGGAGCGGCCGGCATCCTCCGGGGAGAACTCCACATCGTCCACGTACCGGCGCGCCTGCTTGACTGCGGCGACGGCCCTCTCCACGACCTCCTCGGGACGCATGCGCAGCTTATGTTGCATATGGATGGGCGAGGTGGCGATGAAGGTGTGGATTCGTCCCGAGCGCGCCGGTTTCAGGGCCTCTGCGGCGCGCTCGATGTCGCGCGGTAGCGCCCGCGCGAGGCCGCACACGGTGCTGTCGCGGACGGCCTCGGCGACCGCGTGCACGGCCTCGAAATCGCCCGCGCTCGCGATCGGGAACCCGGCCTCGATGACGTCCACGCGCATGCGCTCGAGGGCCTTGGCGATACGCACCTTCTCGTCGCGGGTCATCGAAGCCCCGGGGCTCTGCTCGCCGTCCCGCAAGGTGGTGTCGAAGATGATCAATCGTTCATTCATGGCACTGCTCCGCTGCCCGACGGCTCGGCCGTCTGGGAACTCTACTGGACTTTGGTTGGATTGCGTATCCCCTCGCCAGGGTGATGTGTAGAGTCGGTCTGCCCTAGACGGGCAGCAGCAGGGACAGGGGCCCGGGCCGCGAGCGGCGTAGCAGGACGGGTTCGCAGGAGGCGACCCGTCTGGGGATCGGACGGCTTGACATGGTTCGGCAATATACCCGGCCCGGCGCGGCAAGACAACTCCAGCAAGAAGCACACTGCCCGTCGATTGGCAGGACGGCATGGGGCCTAACCCGCGTTCTCAACCGGGGGTTAGCCTCCCTCGGCGAAGTCATAATGGTTCACTCGGGCCAGAATGCGCTATCCAGGACGACCTCGAATAGGAAGGGGCAGGCTGTCGGAAAGTGGCTTTCATCCAGGCCCGTGTCGCGTTCTACGAGCGCCAGCGCATCGCCATAGGCGTCCTGCAAGCGGTCCTCCGCGAGCCGTTTCAGGCTAGGATTATCCGCCAACAAACGCTGGACCTTACGCCGTTGCTCCTTGATCGTACCGGCCCAGGCACTGGATCGGGCGTCGGCTTGATAGCGCCACTTGATGAGGTGCGCCAACAGCACGCCTAAGCGATTCACCACCTCTCTACGTTCACTCCCGCCCACGTCCTCGAGCTCCTCGGCGATATGTTCCGCATCGATCTCGGACAGCCGCCGTTGGCTCAGCAATGTGGCTTGTCGCTTTGCCCAGGCGTAATGATCCTCATGGTATTTAGGAGTGTTCATGATCGGGTCGATGCGCTTGCCGGCAACATCCGCGTCCAGTCCAGTCTGTCTTTGGTCCGATCAGTCTACCCGAAACTTACCCGAAACATCGGGCGGCGTGCATCCGGTCACGAGGGCAAACGTCCTGGTCGTCCAAGGGTGCCAGGCTGGAGGAAGCCCGTCTAGCGGTGTCTAGGTATAGTACGTTTCATAAACACGTTTACGCATTCAGGTAGCAGAAGCACCGTCATGCCAGCGGAAGCTGGCATCCAGGAAACCGGCGTAAGTCCTGGATACCTGCTTCCGCAGGTATGACGATCTATAGCGTTGCGAGCCAAATTCAGCCCCGCCCGGCGAGACGCATGCAGATCTCGTCGAGGGCGAGCCACGGATCGTGCCGCTCGCCTATGCCCTTGATGCCGCGCTCGGCCCGGCCGGCGAGGAGCAGGAGCGCCCAGAGCCCCGTGCTCGTATGGCGCTTCAAGGCGTCCCGCAAGGGTCCCTGCCGCGCCGGCCAGATATGATGTTCCGCAAACAGCGCCTCCAGCGCCTCGCCCCGCCCCGAGCGCCAGGACAGGCGGCACGCGAGCCGCAGCTCGCGCAGGATGGCCCAAAGGATCATGACGGGCTCCGCGGCTTCCGCCCGGAGGCCGCGCAGGACCTTGAGGGACTGATCGAGCCGGCCGGCAAGGGCCGCCGCGACCAGATCGAAGGCGTCGTAGCGGCTGTTGTCGGCGATCGCGCCCTGCAACTCCGCGAGGCCGATCCGACCGCCGGGAGCAGAGAGGGCCAGCTTCTCGATCTCCTGGTTGGCCGCGAGCGGGTTGTTTTCGACGCGTTCGGAGAGAAAGGCTGCGGCCTCGTGCTCGAGCGTCAGCCCGAGGCGCCGTGCGCGCTCCATGATCCACCGGGGCAGCATGGCCGGACTCACCGGCCGCGTCTCGATCAGGACCCCAGCCTTGTCGAGCGCCCGGTACCAGGCCGACTGTCGGGCCTTGGCGTCGAGCCCGGAGGCAGTGATCAACACGACGTCTCCCGTGGGCGGGCGCTCGGCGCAGGCGATGATCGCTTTCGAGCCCTGGACACCCGGTCCCGACTCGCCGAGGCGCAGCTCGATGAGACGTGTGGCGCTGAAGAGCGAAGGACTGTCGAGGTGGTGGCGGAGCGCCTGCCAATCGAAGCCGGCATCGGCATACAGGACCACACGTTCCGCATGCCCGCCCGCGAGCGCGGCGTCTCGGATGGCCGCGACGATCTCGGTACGGCGCAGTGGCTCGTCGCCGCTCACGAAGTACAGCGCCGCCAGGCCACGACGCCTGAGATGCGCCTCTACCTCCTCGGCCTTGAGCCTCACGGCGACGGCGGAGGTTTGGTCGGTCGCGTCCGGATGCTTTCGAGACGTCTCAGCACGGTCTCGGCGGCGTCCTGGATCATGTCCTCTCTCAGCACCTGCTGTTCGTCGAACTTGCCGAGCGCGGCTCTCTCGTCGAAGGTGTAATCACGCAGGAGATCGACCGTCTGATTCTTGATCAGCGGTCGCCGATCGGTGTGGCGCGCAGCCAGATCGACGCGGTAAGCGATCTGGTACTCGCGCGCCTTGCCGGTCCTCGGGTCCACGGACAGGACGCGCTCGTCGAAGCGCTCGTTGCGAAGCTCGACCACCATATCCGCCGAGGCGGCGTCCGGCGCCACCACCACGCGGCTGTATCTCAACTGGCGCGCCAGCTCGGCGGCCACGCGGCTCGCGCGGTGGTCCCTGACATAGACGCGCGAGAACTGCAGATCGACGGGCACCGTGCCGCGCAGATGAAAACCGCAGGCGGAGACGCACAGGAGCGCGACGAGGAGCGCTGACGTTGTAATCCTCATACCAGCTGGGCGGGCCGATCAGCCCGCGACGATGTTGACCAGGCGGTTCTGGACCACGACCAGGTGCCGCACCGACTTGCCTTCGAGAAACCGCCGGACATTGGCGTCGGCGAGCGCGGCTTCCCGGACCTCGATCTCGCTCGCCCCCGAAGGGATGTTCACGGTACCGCGCTTCTTGCCGTTGACCTGCACCACGACCGTGATCTCCTCGCAGAGGAGCGCCTCGGGATCGGCCACAGGCCAGGGCGCGTCGGCCACGAGGCCCGCATGTCCGAGGGCCGCCCACAGCGCCTCGGCGATGTGCGGGACGATGGGGGCCAGGAGCAGCACCGCCGTCTCCAACCCCTCGCGCCACACCGCCCTCCCCGGTCCGTCATCCGCCTCGTGCTTCGCGAGCGCGTTGCAAAGCTCCATGACCGCGGCGATAGCGGTGTTGAAGGTGTAGCGCCGCCCGAGGTCGTCGTTGACCTTGACGATGGTGCGGTGGATGAGCCGGCGCAGTTCGCGCTCTCTCGGCCCGATGCGCGAATGGTCGGTCCCGTCGAGCGGCCCGGCCGCGAGGTGGGCCTGAGCCAGGCGCCATAAGCGCTTCAAGAACCGGAAGGCGCCTTCGACCGCCGTGTCCGACCATTCGAGCGAGTGCTCCGGGGGGGCCGCGAACATGGTGAAGAGCCGCACCGTGTCGGCGCCATACTGTTCGATCAAGGCCTCGGGATCGACGGTATTGCCCTTGGACTTGGACATCTTGGCCCCGTCTTTGAGCACCATGCCCTGGGTCAGGAGCCGGGTGAAGGGCTCGTCGTGCCCGAGGAGCCCGGCATCGCGCATGAGCCGATGGAAGAAGCGCGCATACAGGAGGTGCAGGACGGCGTGCTCGACGCCGCCAATGTACTGGTCGACCGGGAGCCAGTAATCGACCCGTGCATCAAGCATGCGCCCGGACTGGTCGGCCGAGCAGTAGCGGGCGTAATACCAGGAAGACTCGAAGAAGGTGTCAAAGGTGTCGGTCTCGCGCTCCGCCTGGCCCCCGCAGGACGGGCAGCGCGTCTGATAGAACTCCGGCATGCGCTTGAGGGGCGAGGCCACACCCTCGAAGGCCACATCCTCCGGTAGGACCACCGGCAGATCGGCCTCCGGCACCGGGACCGCCCCGCAGCGGGGGCAGTGGATGATCGGGATCGGACATCCCCAATAGCGCTGGCGGGAGATCCCCCAGTCCCGGAGCCGGTAGTGGACCTGGCGGCGTCCCTTTCCATGCGCTTCGAGGTGCGCCGCGATGGCGTGGAAGGCCGCCTGCGAGGTCAGGCCGTCGAAGATACCGGAGTGCCTGAGCACCCCGAGATCGGTGTAGGCACCATGCTGGAAGTCCACGTCACCACCCTCGCACGGGAACACCACGGGCTTGATGGGCAGGCCGAAACGCGTGGCGAACTCGAAGTCGCGTTGATCGTGGGCCGGGACGGCCATGATAGCGCCGGTCCCGTAGGCTATGAGCACGAAGTTCGCGACCCAGATGGGCAGGCGTTCGCCGGAGACCGGGTGCAGGGCCTCCAGGCCGAGCGGCAGGCCCTTCTTCTCCATGGTCTCCAGCGCGGCTTCGCTGGTGCCGCTCCGGCGGCATTCGTCGAGGAACGCCTGGAGCATGGGGTCGCGGGCCGCCGCCTCGGCGGCCAGGGGATGCTCCGCGGCCACGGCCAGGTAGGTCACCCCCATGAGCGTGTCCGGGCGGGTGGTGAAGACGCTCAGCGTCGTGGCGCGCTCGGGGATCTCGAAATGCGCCTCGACGCCCTGGGAGCGGCCGATCCAGTGGCGCTGCATGGTGCAGACCGCCTCTGGCCAGCCCTCGAGCCCATCGAGCCCGGCGAGCAGTTCCTCGGCGTAATCGGTGATCCGGAGGAACCACTGCGGGATCAGGCGCCGCTCGACCATGGCACCCGAGCGCCAGCCCTTCCCGTCGATGACCTGCTCGTTGGCGAGCACGGTCTGATCGACCGGGTCCCAGTTGACCAGCGCGGTCTTCTTGTAGACGAGGCCCTTCCGGAAGAGCTCCAAAAAAAACCACTGCTCCCAGAGGTAGTATTCCGGCCGGCAGGTCGCGAGCTCGCGGCCCCAGTCATAGCCGAAGCCCAGGCGCTTGAGCTGGGCGCGCATGTGCTCGATGTTGGCGTAGGTCCACTCGGCGGGCGCGACGCGGCGCTCAATGGCGGCGTTCTCGGCCGGCAGCCCGAAGGCGTCCCAGCCCATGGGCTGCAAGACATTCCGGCCCCGCATGCGCTGGTAGCGCGCGATCACATCTCCGATGGTGTAGTTGCGGACATGCCCCATGTGGAGCTTCCCGCTCGGATAGGGGAACATCGAAAGGCAGTAGAACTTCTCGCGC
>JACCXJ010000092.1 GCA_013697045.1 Gammaproteobacteria bacterium
TCATCCAACACCGACACAAGCGATCGGTACTTCGACTCGATCTGCTCTACCGTGGACGCAATCTGCATCCCGCTTTAAAGCACATCTCTCACACTTTATCAAGTTATTTCTGCGCGATGCCTAAGTCCGACAGGCTGCTAGGAACCAGAATAGCGCAAACGCTTGGCAATGAGGGCACCCACTGGCGTACCGGCACCGGGGGTAAGAGTGCCCTCGGTCCAGAACTTCGTGCTTTCTTGGCTGTGGATGTGAATCAGCTGGGAACCGGTGTAGAATTTGCGCCGTTACGCATAGGAGCTGTGATATGAACCGAGCAATCGAAAGAGAGATCCGCCAGCAGCTCGACAGGTTGGCGCCCGACCAGCAGCGCCGAGTTTTGGCGTTTGCCCGTACGTTGGCGGGTCCGATGTTTCGGGGTGTATCCGGCGAGGTAACGAGCTGCTTTGCTGGGACAATTCCCAAGGACGACCTTGTGATCATCTCCAGGGCGATCGAAGCGGGGTGCGAGCGGGTCAATCCGGATGAGTGGTAGGTTCCTGCTCGACACGAACATAGCCATCGCGATTTTCGCTGCGGAACCAGCCGTCCTGCAGCGCTTGGCCACCGTTGATGAGGTGTTCGTCCCGGCCATTGCACTTGGAGAACTCTACTACGGGGCTCGCAAGTCAGCACGTGCCGAAGCGAACATCAACCGCATCGACGAGTTCGCCGCAGCGGTGGCAATCCTCGGGTGCGACGGAGCCACCGCTCGCCACTACGGACGGATCAAGGATGACCTGAAAGCCAAGGGCCGGCCCATCCCGGAAAACGATATCTGGATTGCTGCGGTCGCTGCGCAGCATGGCTTGATCGTGGTATCGCGCGATGACCACTTCGCGAACGTCGCGGGCCTGCTAGTCGAGGTATGGTGACGCGGCCATTTGTAGCCGAACTCCCGCTTCGACACCGATACCGCGGCCACACTGCGGAACGCCCTGTGGCGCCTCGTGCGGTATCGATCGAGCCGCCGAGCTTGATGCTGGGTGGGTTCTCAGATCCAGCAATCGATCTCGAAATGCACTGGGCTAGGGTGGCGCGAAAGGTATCAATGCCGTTTCGGTGCGGTGAAGGCGCGCGTCAGGGACTCGAACACCGGCGCCTGCGAGAAACGCCGGCAGGCGACGGCGAGCGCCAGCACGACGAAAGTCAGCATAGCGAGGAGATCTTTACCGACCGAGAAATCCGGATCGAACAAGGCCTCCGGTCCCAGCGCGTGCTTCAGGAGATCGACGCCGTAGCTGAAGGGGTTGGCGAGGGCGACTGCTTTCAACACGTCCGGCAGGTGCTCGATGGGGTAGAGGGCGCCACTCAGGAAGAACACGGGAAAGATGACGAAGTTCATGATCACGGCGAAGTCCTCCAAGGCCTTGCTGAAGACCGCGATGAGGGTGCCGAGGCTGGCGCACACCAGGGCCTGAGCGGCGAGCCCGAGGGCGCATAGCGCCGGATCGCGCGGGACCCCGAGATAGCCGAGCGCGAAAAGGATCAGCATGAGCAAGAGCGCCTGGCAGATGCCGATCAGCGTGGCACCGAGCGTGCGCGCCAGGAGGACGACGGCGCGCGGGAGGGGGGCGATGATGAGCATGCGCATGACACCCGATTCCTTGTCGTAGATCATCGACAGCGAAGCGAGCAGGGAGCCGAACAGGACCACCATGGACAAGAGCCCCGGCACCAGGAAACGCTGGTAGCCCCCCCGGCCGAGGCCCTCGAGCATGCCCTGGAATCCGGTGCCGATCACGAACAGCCAGATCAACGGCCGCACCATGCTGCTCACGAGCCGCCCCCGCTGGCGCAGCATGCGCTTGAGGTCGCGTGCCACGATGGCGGCGATCGCCCGCCTCACGAGGCCCCCGCTGCGCCCTCTGGGCCCACTCCGCCCTCTGGATGATCATCGGGGGGGTCGCGATGGATCCAGAGGTACACGTCGTTGAGGTCCGGGCGGCGCAGGCGGATGGCGCGGGCATGCGCCCGAAGCTCGTGGGTGAGGTGGTCCAGGGACACGGCTCCGCCGGCAACTCGGAACAGCAGCCGTTCCCCCTCGACGAGCGGTTCCCCGAACCTGGGCCGCAGATGGGAGGCGGTCTCGGCCGGAGACTCGGTCTCGACCTCGAGCACGTACTCGCCGAGGGCGCCGACGAGCTCATTCGGGCTGCCCTGTCCGATCAGGCGCCCGCGGCTCATGAAGGCGACCCGGTCGCAGCCCGCGGCCTCTTCCAGATGGTGGGTGGTCAGGAGCAAGGTCGTGCCCTCCTCGCTGCGCAGGCGGCCGAGGTGCTGCCAGATCGCCCGGCGGTTCTGCACGTCGAGCCCGATGGTGGGCTCATCCAGCAACAGGATGCGGGGCCGGTGCGAAATGCCGCGGGCGATGTCGAGGGCGCGCCGCATCCCGCCCGAGAGCGCTCCGACAGGAGTGTCGCGCGCGTCCGTGAGCCCGAAGAGCTGGAGGAGGGCCGAGGCGCGCTCGCGCACGGTGCGGGCATTATGGCCACTCAGGGCCCCCGCGAAGCGCAGGTTCTCCATCGCGGTCAGGTTGCGGTCCAGGGCCGGTTCCTGGAACACCATCCCGATGTGCCGCCGCACCGCGAGCGGCGCGCTGAGGATGTCGTTGCCCGCGACCCAGGCGCGCCCGGCGCTCGGGCGCAAGAGGGTGCTCAAGAGCTGTAGGGTGGTGGTCTTGCCCGAGCCGTTGCGGCCCAAGAGCGCGAAGAACTGCCCCGCCTCGATGGCGAGGTCCAGTCCCGCGAGCGCCACGACCGCGCCATAGGACTTCGCGAGGCCCTCCGTGAGGATCGCCGCGGGCGTGCTCACGGCCTCAGAGGTTGTGAAAAAACCTGCTGCGCTCGGGATCTCGCGTTCCGGCGGTGCTCGGAATCCTCATGTATTTCAACATACACTTCGGTTCCTGCGCTCCGGCGGAACGCGACCTCCCTTCGCTCGCGACGGTTTTTTCACAACCTCTCATATTCCGCACGGCCTGGCGCTCGAACGATGTGGGGTGGCGAAACGAAAAGGGGACCTCACGGTCCCCTGTTCGCAACGGGATGTCAATCCCGGTGATAGATATGGCGTCTAGCGGTTGTAGACGTACATCGTTACCTCGAAGCCGAGACGAATGTCGACGTAAGCGGGTGTCTCCCAGATCATCGTATGCTCCTCCGGATTAGGTAGTTGAATTCTCCCACGAAAGGCATGTGGGACCAAGGATCCGGTGGTGTAGAGCGCAGCTACTGTGCCAGCTACGGGCGCGGTGGGCCAGTACTGAAAAAGTCGTTGCGGGTGACGCGCTTACCGAATGCCACCGACCCGAGCCGGGCCGTCGGGCGAGCCGCATCCGGGCAGCGCTGTTTCATTTGGACCAGAACCATGGTTACTATGGACCACATGCCGGCCCAACACCCCTTGGGGTCCCTGAAACGCCTGTTGCTCGCTTATGAGCTGGCGCTGTTGCTGCTCGTCGTGGTCACCGGGGTGCTCGGCGGGCTATGGGCCTATTTCTGGAGCCAGACGACGCGGGAATCCTTCCGGCTCGGCACCCTCACCGACACCTCCCATCAGGTCCGAAGTGACCTGTTCCGGCAGATCCGCGAGGTGACCCGCGCCCGGCTCATGGAAGACCCGGCGGCCTTGGAGCTCTATCGCGATTACTCCCGACGCATCGATCAGCACTTCAACGGGCTGCGCCGTCATACCGCTTCGCGCCCCGAATCCCTCGCCGTCCAGGACATGCAGCGCGCCTACCGCATCATCCAGCACGACATGAACAACATCTTTACCGATCCCTACGTGGTCAACCGCGTGGTGCGGCTCAAGATCCTCGAATCGGGCTACGAGCAGCGCATGGTCGGGGACTTCGAAGCGGCGTTCGCGGCCTTCGCGCGCCTCACCGCCGAACAGCACGCCATCTTGGAGCGCACCATGCACCGCTGGACTCGGCTCTCCCCGGTGCTCCTGCCGATCCCGATCGTCTTCGCCGCCGGGCTGGTGTTGCTGTCCCGGCGCGCATTGCGGCGTGGCTTCGTTCAACCCATGGCGGAGGTGATCGCCGGGGCGCGGCGATTGAGCGCCGGCCACTTGGAGCATCGCCTGTCGGCCGGCGGGGCCCATGAGATGGCGGAGCTCGCTGAGACCCTCAACCAGATGGCCGCCGATCTCGCCGAGAGCCGCGACGCCGCGCTCAGGAGCGAGCGGCAGGCGGCCCTGGGGGCGCTGGTCCCGGTCATCGCCCACAACATCCGTAACCCGCTGGCGAGCATCCGCGCCGCGGCCCAGCTTCTGACACACGCCGAGAGCCCGGCGGAGGTAGCGGAGGTGCAGGAGGCGGTCATCGAGACCGTGGATCGCCTGGGACGCTGGGTCACCGCGCTCGTCTCCTACCTGCATCCCTTGCGGCCGCATCGGGTCGCCACCGAGCCCTGGGCGATCGTGCAGGCGGCCCTGATACTCCTCGCCCCCAGGCTGCAAGAAAAGCGCATTCGCGTGAACGAGAGGCGCTGTCCGGAGGAACCGCGCGTGTCCATGGACGTGGACCTCATGGAGCAGGCCCTCGCGGGGCTCCTCGCCAACGCCATCGAGGCCTCCCCCCCCGGCGGACGGCTGATCCTGGCGACCGCGCGCGATGGGCCGGCATGCCGGCTCGACATCGTGGATGAAGGCCCCGGGCTGCCGTTCGAACCCGAGCCTTCCGGGCTCGGGCCGGGCCCGACGACCAAGCGTTACGGGACCGGTCTCGGGATCCCCTTCGCCTACAAGGTCGCCGAGGCCCACGGGTTCGGGCTCCAGTTTTCGCGCGTGCCGGAGGGGGGGGCCCGGGTGAGCTTCCATATGCCCCTCGGCGAGGGGGCGGCCGTTTCTTCGTGAGCGCGCCGCGCCGCGTGCTCCTGGTCGAGGACGAGGCGGTCTTCGCCCGGGCGGTCGAGAAGCGGCTCGCCAAGGCCGGTCTCACCTGCCAGGTAGCGGGCACGCTCGCGGACGCGCGGCGCCTCTTGATGGGCCCGGAGCCGGACGCGATCCTGCTCGACATGCGGCTGCCGGACGGCTCGGGGCTGGACCTCCTGAGCGAGGTCCGCGAGCGCCGCGGCAGCGCCGTGCCGGTCCTGGTGCTCACCGCCTACGGCGAGGTCGAGGACGCGGTCCTGGCCATGAAGCTGCGCGCCTCGGATTACTTGAAGAAGCCCATCGATCTGGAGGAGTTGCTGGTCTCCATCGACAAGGTCTTCGCACAGAGCGAGGTACAACGCGCCCTGGAGCACTCCCGGCAGCGCGAGCGACAGGGTCTGGAGGGCCTGCGGTTCCTCGGAGAGCACCCGACCATGGTCGAGCTCCGCGGCCAGGCGGAGCGCCTCGGTTCGCTCTGCGCCGGGGCCGCGGGACCGCCCCCCTCGGTCTTGATCCTGGGGGAGACCGGCACCGGCAAGGACTTGATGGCCAAGCTCCTCCACCACTCGGGGCCACGCCGCGATCGGCCCTTCGTGCACGTCGATTGCGCGGCCCTGCCCAAGGACCTCATCGAGGGCGAGCTGTTCGGACACGAAAAGGGGGCCTATACGAGCGCCGTCGGTGCGCGCAGCGGCCTCATCGAGGCCGCCGAGGACGGCGTCGTGTTCCTGGACGAGGTCGCCGAGCTTCCGATCGAGCTACAGGCCAAGCTCCTGGCGGTGCTCGAACGCCGCACCGTGAGGCGGCTCGGGAGCACACGGGAACGCCCGGTGAGCGCCTGGATCATCGCCGCCACCAATCGCGAGCCGGAGGCCATGGTGGCGCGCGGGGCACTGCGCGCGGACCTGTATTTCCGCCTCAACGTGCTCGCGATCCGCATGCCGCCGCTGTGCGAGCGCGGTACGGACATCGTGCTGCTGGCGCGCGACTTCGCCGAGCAGCTGGCGCGCCGTTACGGGTTGCCGGCACCCAGCCTCACCCCCGAGGCCTGCGCCGCGCTGTCGGCCTATTCGTGGCCCGGCAATGTACGCGAGCTCAAGCACCTCATGGAGCGCGTGGTGCTGCTCTCGGGCGGCGCGGCCATCGATGCCCGGGCACTGATGCTGCCGCCGGCACCCGAGTCCCCGTCACCCCAAGACGGGCCGGCGGGGGAGGGCGGCGGGCTCCTGGGCCTCAGCCTCGAAGAAGCCGAGCGCCTCCTCATCGAGCAGGCGCTCGCCGCGACCGGCTCCAACGTTTCCGAGGCGGCCCGCCAGCTCGGTGTGACGCGCATGGCGATGCGCTACCGGATGCGCAAGCACGGCCTGGACAAGACACCGGACGACGGCGGCAGCGGGTCGTGACGCCTGGGCCGCAGCGCCTGAAGGTTGACAATAGCCTGTCTTGTAGTTGGCAATAATACGCGTCCAGGTTGACGCAGCACGAGACGCCAGATGACTAAGGTTCGTTCGCGGGGGGAGCGGATTCGACGTTTTATCGTTTCTCACGTCGACAAGCACCCCACCGACATCGCCAAGTTCGCGGCTGAGCACTTCAGAATTACACGGCAGGCGGTGAACAAGCACCTGCAGCGGCTTGTTGAGGAGCGTGCGCTTGTATCTGACGGCAAAACACGGAACCGCGCATACCGGCTATACCCACTTGTCCAGTGGCTCAAAGAGTATGAATTAAACGATTCGTTAGCCGAAGACATCGTTTGGAGGTCTGATGTTGAGCCCTCTCTAGGCCAGCTTCCAGCAAACGCCCTGGCGTTATGGCTTTACGGAGATGTTCAACAACGCGATCGACCACGCAGAGGGAAGCAGCGTCGAAGTTCTGCTACGCAAGAACGCGGCCGTCACCGAGATTGCGATCGTCGACAACGGAATCGGAATTTTCAGGAAGATCCAAGCGGAGCTCGGTCTGATGGATGAGCGACATGCCATTCTGGAGTTGTCGAAGGGCAAATTGACTACCGACCCGGCCAACCACACGGGGGAGGGCATCTTCTTCACTTCTCGCGTGTTTGACGCATTCGATATCCTTTCTGGCGGCGTCTACTTTTCACATGAGTTCGGCGATGCTCAGGATTGGATTCTTGAGAGAGCACGACCCGAGTCTGGAACAGTGGTATGGATGGAGCTAAACAACCACACGTCCCGAACCCTTAAGAACGTATTCGACCAATTCACATCGGATGACGCGTTCGGTTTCACAAAGACCGTTGTTCCCGTTCGACACGCGCAATATGGTAACGATAAACTAGTATCCCGATCACAGGCGAAACGCCTCCTCGCACGAGTTGAGCGCTTCAAGACCGTGATCTTAGATTTCACCGAAGTCGAAAGCATTGGCCAAGCGTTTGCTGATGAGGTCTTTAGGGTTTTTGCGTCCCGACATCCCGAGGTAGAGCTCATGGCTATCGAGGCCAACTCTGCTGTCAATCGCATGATTCAACGAGCAAAATCAGCGACGTAATCTTGCTAGACATCATGACTTCCGCCGGGCGAGGCTGACCCCCCGGCGGGAACGCGGGTTAGCCTCGATGAGGCCAGGGCCGCATAATGAACACGTGGTCATTAGTCATTTACCGGGAGGTCAGCCATGAAACACCGCCGAAAGGTTCCCATCCTTTGACTATACAAAGTGAAGTAGACCATACTGGGCCGTGGCCCCTACTAATGCCGGTCTCTGCGACAGCTGCAGCCACCAGCGCCCCGTTCGCAATACGCGGGGCTCGAGCTTTTCGCTCTGCGAGCGCTCGCGCACCGACCCGGCCTTTTCCCGCTACCCGCGGCTGCCGGTGACGAGCTGCGCCGGGTACGAGCCATCGAGTGGCGACTCCCGCGAGGGCACGCCATGACGCGCGCCCTCCGCGGCACCCGGACCCGGATCGCCCTTGCGGCACTGATCGCGATCGGCGGCGCGGCGGGCGTCATGCTCCTGTCGGGCGGTGCCTCCGCCGACGGCCAGAAGGCTCGCGTCACGAGCACCGATCGCTGGCTGCCGCTGGCACCGAGCCCGCTCCAGCGCACCGAGGTCGGCGCGGCCCGAATCGGGCGCTACATCTACGTGCTCGGTGGCTTCGTGTCGACTCCGTCGGGCGCGACGACGAGGGAGGTCACCCGCTACGACATCGACGCCAACGAGTGGACGCAGGTCCGCTCGATGCCGGTCGGCGTCAATCACCCCGCCGTCGCCGCCTACAAGGGCAGCCTCTACGTACACGGCGGATACACCGGCGTCGTGACCCAGCCCATCGACCGCCTCTTTCGCTATACGCCCGCCACCGATACCTGGGTGGAGCTCAAGAATTCCGGCCGGCCGCGCGCTGCACATGCCCTCGTCCCGATCGGGGGCAAGCTCTACGCGCCGGGCGGCGCCGACGGGCAGCGCGTCTTCCGCTTTCTCCAGCTCTACGACCCGGCCCGCGACCGTTGGCGCTCCGGCCCCGCAATGCGCGTCGCGCGCGAGCACATCGGGGCTGCTGCGGTGGGCGGCAAGCTGTACGTGATCGCCGGGCGGGACGGCGGACTCAATCTCGACGTCGTCGAGCGCTACGACTCCGATACGCGCCGCTGGAAGAGGCTGCGGCCCGTCCAGGTCCCGCGCAGCGGCTTCCAGGCGGCGGTCGTCGGAGGCCGCATCGTCGCCGCCGGCGGCGAGCAGCTGGCCGAGGGCGACAGCACGATCGGAGAGGTCGAGATCCTGAACCCGAAGACGGGCCGCTGGCGCAGACTCCCTTCGATGCTGACTCCCCGCCACGGGCTCGGGGTCGTCTCCCGCGGTCGTCGCGTCTTCACAATCGAGGGCGGCCCGATGCCCGGCCTCGCTTTCTCGAGCGCTCTTGAATTCCTCGATCTCGGCCGGTAACGGGCTAGCAGCGTCTTCCAGCTCTCCGCACTCTCGCGGTAGCCGTCCTCGACCGCGATCAACTCCTTCTGCCCGTCCGCACGCGCCCCGATGAGCACGAGCGTGCACAGCCGCTCATCCTCCAACCGCACGTTGAAGTGCACCCCGTCCGCCCACACATAGACGTAATCGCGGTCCTCCAGGCGGCGCTTGCGAAACTCTCGGTACTCCTCCTCCCATACCCCCGTCAGCCGCGCGATGTTCGTCGCCGACAACCCCGCGGCCTCCTCCCCGAGCAGCGTCTCGAGCGCCGGGCGGAAGTCCCCTGTCGAGAGCCCGCGCAAATACAGAACCGGCAGGACCTCGGCCACCTTCGGCGAGCGGCGCATATAGGGCGGCAAGATCCGGCTCGTGAACCGGCACCGCTCCCCCTCTTCGTCGACCCGCCGGTCGTTGACCCGAGGGGCCCGTACTTCCAACGTGCCGGCACCACAGGTGATACCCCGCGCCCGCGCTTGGCCATTGCGCGCCACTAGCGCCGGCCTTCCGCGTCACGCTCGTGCGCGTGTCGCTCCACATAGGCAGCGACTTCCTCCCCGAGCGCACTCATCAACATCCGCCTCGCGTCCTCTCTCGCGAGCTCATCCAGCGTGCAGCCCTCTTCCTTTACAGCCTCGTTCTCGACTATCTTCAACATGGGTGGCGTCTCCTTCCACCGGCCTAGGCCGGCTTCGCGTTTGATTCACGCGGAAGGATACGCCGCCTCTCTCATGCCCCCCATCCACAACTTTGGGTTATACCTCCAGCGTGGCGAGTTAGCAAGACAGTCGGAAGTGGAT
>JACCXJ010000128.1 GCA_013697045.1 Gammaproteobacteria bacterium
GAGAGGGCCTCCTATGTGGGACGTATGACTTTCCGAAACCCATACATACCACGGAGCGCCCTCTCTTCCAAGCTTTTTCCTTCCTAACCTATTGATCCATCGTCGTTAAAAAAGATCTGCACCCAACTGCGATGGTCCGACCAAGCCTTCGCCGACTTCAAGCACACGCTCCCGAAACTCACCGGACGGAGCTGGGGCGTCTCAATGGCCTATCGGCTCGACAGGCTCGCGCGTTACATTCGAGGCTGGATGACGAATCGGCAGGAGAGCCGATTCGCACGCCCCCAGGTGCCCGCAGGGCGACGTACACGGATGTACCGAGTGAACTATTTCGGCATCTCGGATTACTACCGTCCACGCATGCTAGGTGGTGTGGGGGCCGGGGGTTAAACACCCCCGGCTACCCGTTTGGGCGCGCGTTTTTAAGTGCGCAACATTAAATCCGCACGGTGGTCCCGTCGAAGAGCGGGACGGTCAGGGAAAAGTTCTCACCGTAGGTGAGTTTCTGCTCTTCCAGCACGCCCAGGGCAATCTGCTCGCCCACGCAGAACGACTCGATATAGTCCGAGTAGTAATGCACGCCCGCCCAGTTCCGACCGATGGCGATATTCGCCGCCACTTTGTTCAGTTCGCCCTCCACCGTGAGCGGCGTGGAAAGGGTTCCGCTCACGTCGTTGAGCCCGCTCCCGTCGGGGAGCGGCTCATAAGCAATCGCCGAACCGGCATGCCTGAGCGTCCAGCCACTGTCGAACCAGGCCTTGAGAATGGTGACGCATGCGCCCGCCACGGTGGCATGACCGGCGCCGTAGGATGGATGCGTCGGTGAGCCTTCCGGAAAGGCCATCGGCAGCAACCAGTTCCCTGCTGTTCCGTTTGCTGCGTCGAGGCGGATTCCGATGCCCGAGCTACCGGCGAATGCTGCCTCCATGCTCTGCAAAGCGCTCAATCGCTCCACGATGGTGGCGTTGCCGTTGCGGCGTTGGTACATCCAGCCACCCACGGCCTCCGGACGCAGCCGACGGTGCACGTTGAACTTCTGGTAGCGCACCGCCTTGAGCGCCCGCGTGGCGACCTCGGTGACCAGGGTCAGGATATGCGGCCCACCGAACTGTGCGAATCCCTGTTGCTTGTCCCTGTAGTCGGCAAGCTGGAACGGCAGGCCCGGATCGAAAGGCGCCTTGAGGCCCAACAGGATGAGACAGGCATTCAGATACGCCTCGTACAATGCGTCGTAGTGGACATAGGTCGCGAGATCCCGCGGCGTGGCGATGAAGCGGTATCCGGCGGCATAGGTTTCGCGCCCGCGCACGTCTGCACCGTTCTGCACATCGCGCCATTCAGTCCAGCTCTGCATGTAGTCCTGGCCGGTGGTCACGACCCGCACGCGCTGGTTCGCACGGATCGCACCATAGGCGATCATTCCTTCCTCGATGGGCTGCGCGTTGGCGATTCCGGAGTTCCCGATTAGCAGAAACTGGGAGAGATAAGGCCCAACCCGCTCGCCCGGTGTAACACCGCGGAACAAGCTGGCCATCGCCACTCCCTGCACACCGTCCTCGCTCAGGATGCGCCGGCGGGCGAGGGACTCCGGCAGCTCGTCCGTGGCGCCGTTCAATTGTAGCGTGCGGTCGCGGCGAAACCACCATAGACGCTTTAGGGACTCGCGCGCGCCGTTAATGATCGCGTCGGTCGCCCAGTTTGCGAACGGTACGTCGCGGCACAGCGCCATCCAATACACCTCGCCCATCTCGGCGATGAGTTCCTGGCTGTCCAACGACGGACAAGGCGGCATAGTCACGGCCTGGGCATCGGGACCCTCCAGATCGAAAGTAAGGCCCGCCCCTTGACTCTCCCACGCCCGAACACCGGGTGGCTCGGTATACGTGTGCGCCCAGTCCAGCACCGGTAAAGAATTCGGATCGAGCGGATTGACGTATTGGAAGTCGCCGTTCGCCTGGAACGGACCCGGTCCCATCCGCAGCGTGCGGAAATCCCGCGGATCCCCCGAATCGACGGCAAGAACCCACGCGCTGTAGTCGTTCGGGTCAATCAAGAATCCGTCGCTGTCGTGGGGCAGGCACTTGGTGAAATTGCCGGCGTAGCTCGGTCGGCCGTCCTCGAAGCGGTGGCGGTGCTCGTCACCGTTGCTGCGATGAACGGGATGTGGCCGTGCGGCAGCCAGCTCAGCGGCAGCTTGACGGACATCGAGGGATTGTTGTCTTCGGTCTTTCATATTACCTCCTAGCGTAGTAGTTGATGGTGAATCGATGAAGGTTAGAAGCTGTTTTTGAAAAAACCTTGAAAATGTCTTTCAACGGCATTGTCTCTTGCATCCGTCACGCCGGCGGAAGCCGGTATCCAGTCGTCAGAGCAGCCCACCGGATCCCGGCTTTCGCCAGAATGAATGTCTTTAAACAGCTTCTAACCACTGATACCACTGAGTAAGTACGTCCAACGAAACAAGGATCAACCACGCCGGCAAGACGGCTTGGACAAGCGACGGCAATCCACGGCGTCGGCTTCCGGACCAATAGCGCCGCGCCTTCTGCGCGTGCCTGCTGGTTCCCAAGCTCGGCTTGGGAACCCAGGGCGTGAAGCTCCTGCTTCACGTCTCCCACCAGACCCGCATCACTTCGATCAAGCCTTCCTGCCCGGCATAATTCCGGGCACCGAAATACCGTCGGGCTGGTCGACATAGCCGCGTTTGACCGCGTTCTGTTGGATATAATTCAGTGCTTGACGCATCATTATCTCGGTTTCAATGAGCTGCGGGTCAACGTGGGACGAATTCCTTGGAAGCTGGAGCTTCCCGACCGGGTTAGAGGATCCCATGGCGCGTCCGCCTGCGCCGTGAACTATTTCACAAAAAGTCTGTGAAATAGTACCGGGAGTCGGCCATTCCGGCGGAGGCGGGGTTTCGCGTGATCATGGACCGGGGTCCCTCACGCCGGCCGGCACCTCCACACCCTCGACCCCGAGCATGCCGCAGAGGCGGATGAGCGGCAAGCCGATGAGAGCGGTCGGGTCTTCCCCCTGCATGCGGCTCAAGAGCGAGATCCCCAGCCCCTCCGAGCGCAAGGCCCCCGCGCAGTCGTAGGGCGTCTCGGCGTGCAGGTAGGCGTCGATGTGGTCGTCGCCGAGCTCGCGCACCCACACCCGATAGGGAACACAGTCGATCTGCACGCGGCCCGTGGCCGCGTTCAACAGGCAGAGGCCGGTGAGGAACTCGACCCGCCGCCCGCTCTGGGCCCGTAGCTGGCGGCGCGCGGTCTCGAAGCCCAGAGGCTTGTTCAAGACCTCCCCAGCACACACCGCCACCTGATCGGAGCCTATGATCAAGGATCCCGGATGGCCGCTCGCCACTGCCTGGGCCTTGGCCCGGGCGAGTCGCTCGACCAGCCTGGACGGGGCCTCGTCGGCGTGGCGGGTCTCATCGACCGCCGGCCGGGCGACCGTAAACGGCAGCCGCAGGCGTGCCAAGAGCAACCGGCGATGGGCCGAGGACGAGGCCAGCACCAGCGGCCGCCCCATGAAGGACCGCTACGGCGCCCGCAACGCCAGCACCGGGACCTCGGTGGTCCCGGAGACGTGCAGCGGACAGGGAATATGGCGATTCCAAAGCATCCGTCTCTACTCCTGGCAGTGGCAGGGCCGGTCGGGCGCGGCACCCCCGGATGGCCTGTATGAGATTCGTAGGGCTTATCCGCGCGCCGTAAGCCGCGCATAATATGCTACGGCAGTCGCGTGTCGGACAACCGGTCCGAGCGGCTGCGAGCCCCTCTACCGATGAACGACACCTACATCCAGGAGCAGCGCCAGCAGATGCTGGTGGACATTGTCACGCACACGGCCTTCGCCCAGGAGTACATCGGCAAGAGCGCCCTCGACCCACGGGTCATGTCGGCCATGGCGCAGGTGCCGCGGCACGAGTTCGTGCCCTTGGAGCTACAGCTCTATGCGTATGCCGACACGCCGCTCCCCATCGGTTTCGACAAGACCATTTCCCAGCCATTCATCGTCGCGCTCATGACCGATCTCCTGGATCCCCAGGAGACCGATGTGGTCTTGGAGATCGGCACCGGCCTGGGGTACCAGGCGGCGATCCTGTCCCGCTTGGTTCGCAAGGTGCGCAGCATCGAGACCATCGAAGAGCTATCCGCCCAGGCGCGCAAACGCCTGCAGCGCCTAGAGTACGGCAATGTCGAGACACGGGTGGGTGACGGGTACTACGGGTGGCCCGATCAGGCGCCCTTCGACAAGATCATCGTGACCGCCGCCCCCGACCTCATCCCGCCGCCCTTGCTCCACCAGATCAAGCGCGGCGGCAAGATGGTGATCCCCGCGGGGCTTTCCGAGTCGCAGAAGCTGATCCTGGTAGACAAGGACATGGACGGACATATCGTGACCAAAGAGCTATTGCCGGTGCGCTTCTCACAGCTCGACACCAACGAGATCGGGACCTTGTGCTAGCCCTGATCCGATTGCGACGCTCGCGATGGACAAGGGCTCGATAGGGTGCGAGCGCAGCGCTAGAATGCCCGAGCCATGCGAACCATGAGTGACCCGGCTCGCTGCGTCGACAGCCGGCGATTGGCGTCGCTGCCTTGCGGAAGCCTTCGGCGCGTAGCGGCGTGGGTCTCGCTAGCCGTGGTTTTCGGGGGCGTGAGCCCAGTTCGGGCGGACCTCGCCGAGGCCGAGGCCGCCTATAAGCGCGGCGACTTCGCGACCGCCCTGCGCGTGCTCCGAGTGGAGGCCGAACGCGGGGACATCGACGCGCAGTACAGGCTGGCATTCCTACACGCGAATGGCCAAGGGGTGGCGCCCGATCAGTCACAAGCCACCCGGTGGTTTCACCAGGCCACCGACAAGCTCGATCCCGGCGCCCAATTCAATGTGGCGGTGATGTACTTCGAGGGCAAGCACCTGCCCAAGGACCCCGTTCTCGCGGCCTACTGGTTCCGCAAGTCGGCCGAGCGCGGCGACTCCGAGGCGCAGTTCAACCTCGGCCTCATGTATGACGGCGGGCTCGGCCTGCCCGCCGATCCGGTGGAGGCGGCACGCTGGTATCGGATGGCCGCCGAGCAGGGGCTCAAGTCGGCTCAGATCAACCTGGCCGTGATGTACCGCGATGGGCTCGGCGTCGCTCGTGACAACCGCCAGGCCTACGTGTGGTACGCGCTGGCCGCCGACCAGGACGACCGCGGGGCGGCCAGGGAACGCGATCGGATCGCGAAGCTCCTGACCCCGGAGGAGTATAACGAGGCCATCCGCCTGCAGCACGAGCAGGAGATGCGCGGTTACGAGCCCCCCGGTTGAGCCGTCCCGCGCCCACCCGCTCGGCGACCTCTGCGAGCGGCTATTGGTGGGGCTCGTACTTGAACGAGAGCTGCACCCGCGCGCGATAGGCGACGACCTTACCGTCCTCGATCTTCATATCGAGCTTGGTGATCTCGGCCACGCGCAGGTCCCGCAGGCTGCGCGCAGCGACTTCCACGGCATGACGGGCGGCCTCTTCCCACGACACCGGGCTGGTACCGATGATCTCGGTGACCCGGTAAATGCTGTCGGGCATGACGATCCTCCTTCGGGATGTTATTGGTGAGATGTCGTTGCCGGGGACCCTGCCATTCCAGGCCGGTCAAGTCCCTGCCGCTCAAAGCCCTCCTGCTATCTCAACTATAGCCCACGGAACGCCCTCTGCCAGGCACCGGCGCTCGACCCGGCGCTGGCCGGAGCTCCGCTGCACGCGATTTGACAAACCGAACCGTGCGCGGGTAGCCTCATGGGCGATGCGAGCCATCGCCCCCTTGCTTTCAGCCCGCACCGCCCACTACCGAACCGTCGCGAAGATCGGCGTCTCGACCGCGCCGGCCGCTCGGCCCCCGGGACATCCGTGCCGCGTCTGATCGCTTTCGCCACGGTTGCCATCGTCCTGGCACTCCGGGGGGCAGCCGCTGCCGGCGAACCCAGCGATCCCGAGGCGGTGCTGCGCGCCCTGGTCAAGGCCAACGAGGACAGAGACCTCGAAGCGATGGCGCGCTGGATGGACGCCGGCGACGACGCCGTCGGTTACACCATCCAAGGCCGGAAGTACATCGGCTGGACGCCGTTGGCTCGCGACATGGAAGCCGAGTTCAAGGCCGTCACCCGTCTCGAGGTCCCGATCAAAGACCTCCGGGTCTGGACCCGTGGCGATGTCGCGTGGTTCGCGATGGAGCTCGACTACATCCGCTATGTAGGCAGCGGCGGCGGGGAGACCCGCACGGTGATGCCGCTGCGCGAAACCGGGGTGCTGGAGCGCCGCCACGGGCGCTGGCTCCTGGTGTCATGGCACGAGTCGTTTCGACACGGCGCCGAGGGTCTCATGCCCGTTGCCGAGACCGCGCCCCGGGAGCCCGCCGCCACCGTGCCCGATCTGAGCGGACAATGGGCGGTCCAGGAAGAAGACAAAGCCTATACCGCGACCCTGGACGCCTCTGGCAACGGCACCTACACCCACCAGGGCGGGCGCCTCATGACCACGCAGCGCACCGGCCGCAAGTGGCAGGGGACCTGGCAACAAGGCGGCAACGACCGGGAAGGCGGATTCGATCTGCTTATCTCGGAGGATGGCCAGGAGGCGCGCGGGGTATGGTGGTATACCCGCGTTGGCGAACATCACAACATCCCGCCGCGGCAGTGGGGCGGTACCTATCATTGGAAACGCATGCCTAGAACAGCTCAACCGGGCTCCTGAATCCGAGGGCTGGGGTCGGCAATGGCCCCACCCGAAGCGCCGTGGAGGGCCCAGTGGGCCTGTGACTGATAAAGACTTTCCGAATCGACCAGGGGAGGAGACATGAAGCGTACCTTGATTACGATGCTGCTCGGGCTCATGGGGCCGGCCTGCGCCGGTGCTGAGAGCCGGCACGAAGGCCATGAACCGGCCATTCCGACACTGAATGCACAGCCCAAGACCGAGGTCACCTATGAGGGGAACAAGGTCTTCGTGACCTTCGGCCCGCTGGATGCGCCGGCGCCCCATGCCGGCGACCTCGCGGCCAGCCTGCCGCCTCATTTCTTCAAACTACCCAAGGACATGTACATGGTGGCCTACAAGTCCGAGGTGTACACCAAGGACGGAAAACCGCTGCCGCGCCAGTATCTGCACCACATCCTCATGATCAACAACGATAAGCAGAGCGTGTCTTGTCCCGGCGAGCCGTTGTTCTTCGCGGGCGCCGGTCTGGAGATGACCGAGACGCGGTTCCCCGAGGGCTACGGGGTCAAGCTCGAGAAGGGTAAGGCACTCATGGCGGTGCTCGCGCTCTACCACGGCGTGCCGCCGACCAAGGATGTGATGGCACGCTTCACCATGGAAATGGCGCCCGAGGGCGCCAAGGTCGCGGAGATGGATGTCTATCAGGTCGGCGTCAACGTCGTCTGTTACAGCAAGTTCAAGGACCGCCTACCAGGGGAGACCGACGAGGGGATCGCGATCGAGCGCGGCCTCAATGTCTCCAAGGCCCCGCTCAAATTCAGCCAAGACGGGTGTGTGAAGTTCGCCTACCCTCACGGTCATGACCAGCTCCTGATGATCGCCCTGGAGGACAAGACTGAAAACAGGACCCTGCTGCGCACGGTCCCCAATGTCGAAGCCGACGGCACCTTCGTCGAATTCGAACCGCACCAGGTCTACAAGAACGCCCAGGGATTCACCGTCAGCAGCCGGCACGACTATGAGATGTCGATGGTCTACCATCGCCCGCTCGACAACCCCAACCTGAACCACGGCATGGGGAACTACCTGTTGTACATGACCCCCGGTGCATGCCCGACGAGCACCGCGGCACGCTGATCCGCCGATCGTCGATGCTCCCTGGGACTGCGCCGCCCGTCCGACGAAGCATTGCCCATTACAAACGGGCGACCCGCGTGAGCTCCGGCCGTACGTGGACCTGCTCTTCGTCAGGACCGAGGCCATGTTCGTAAACGTGGGCCCCAACTGGTGCGCTGTCGAGGCGTTGGCCGAGGCGCTGTTGCGGGATAAGACGATCGGCGGCCGGCGAGCTCGGAAGATCATTCTGGAAGTGTGCGTTCCAGCCCGGCGGCACTGACAGGAACAGGGCAGGGACAGGCGCTCCGGGTAGCCCTCCACGGCCCGATTGATCCCTCTTCTGGTCCAAATTGGTAAGGCGGGCATCGCTAAATGCCGAAACTTTCCAAGAAGGCAGTAGATCGCATTGGCGCCGGTATCAAGCGCTTCCAGCCCATTCTCGCCTCGGCGAAGGCCCGCGACGTGAACGAATCAGACACCGTGATCATCGTCACGGACCTCCTCCAGGAGGTATTCGGTTACGATAAATTCACAGAGATTACGTCCGAGCACATGATCCGTGGAAACTTTTGTAACCTGGCTATCAAGCTTGACGGTACGTTGGCCGTTCTAATCGAGGTGAAGGCCATCGGTTTGGATTTGAAAGACCAATACGTTAAGGCAGTGGACTATGCGGCCAACCAAGGTTGCCAATGGGTAACGCTTACCAACGGAATCGTCTGGAAGGTTTACAAAGTCTGCTTTTCCAAGCCGATTGAACAGGAGTTCGTCGTTGAATTGGATCTGCTAACGGTGAACCCTCGCAGCGCCAACCACATCGATCTCGTCGGTCTCCTCGCTAAGGAAGGCTGGGAAAAGGCGCACCTTGGCGAATATCACACTCAACGACGGGCCTTGAGCCTCACGCTCGGAGCCTTAATCCTCAGCGACCCGGTTCTAGAAGTCCTCCGGAGAGAGGTACGCCGGTTGTCGCCTGACGTCCGAATCGAGCGCGAGGAGGTCAGAAGTGTTCTAGAATCGGAGGTCTTAAAGCGAGAGGTTCTTGACGGCGAAAGGGCCGGTTCTGTCAAGGTTGAGACGCCTAATGAAGCTGCTGCCGCGCCGGCAGAGGACCCCCTGGTTACATCCCGATAGGCGTGGTCCTTTGCTACCACTCTGAGCCGATCCAGGCCGTCAGCCTCGCCTAGACCGCCAGGAAGCGGCCCCTAAGTGTCTGTCTAGCAGCCTGTCGGACTTAGCGCGGAACTTTTCAAGCGCGAGGGGATCGGATCGGTCAGGGTTCCAATGAGCGAGGCGTGCATGAGCCATTTCCGTCCCTGTGATCGTGACACACCCTACCT
>JACCXJ010000130.1 GCA_013697045.1 Gammaproteobacteria bacterium
ATTGGGGTTCAAGCACGAAGGGAAGCTTGATCGGTTCGAGATCATTCGGGTGCATGATGGATTCACCATAGATCTCGTTGAAGCAAACCCCAAGGATCAGATCCATTACGCATTCTGCATGGGACGAAGATCATTCAACGAAATCCATAGCCGCCTGAAGCGGTTGAATATTCCGTTTGGGAACGGGCCGCACAGCAGAGATAATGCACAGCCCCCAGCAGAATGGGCCGGCGCGAAAGGGATGGCGGATGCCCTGTATTTTGATGATCCCAGCGAGCACATCATAGAAATACGCACTTATGAAGCCGATGAACCCTGACGCCGGAGATAAAACCGAGGCAATCGGTAGGGCTCGTCATGCCAAGGCGTGAGGTCTCGTCGAGCATAGCGAGCCAGCAGAGGCCAAGCCCAATAGACGAAGAGCAAGAGGCCAGAGGGATGAGCCTAGTCCGACTGGTCTTCCTCGCCGGTTACGCACTGATCACGCTCTCGTTTGCGGTGTGCGGATTCGCCCTGGTCTGGTTTGCGCTGTTGGAAATATGGCATGCCCTGAGCCCGGCCGACACGGAGTCAGCCAGAGAGCGATTCAATACGATCCTCGAGAGCATCGGGCTCCTGACCATCGCGACCGCCTCGCTGAAGCTGGGCCAGACGGTCCTCGAGGAAAAGATCCAACGGAAGACCCACACGAGCACGCCCACGCGAGTGCGCCGCTTCCTCTCGCGCTTCATGATTGTTGTCGTCGTATCGTTGAGCATCGAGCTCTTGGTCGCGGTATTTGGGCTCGTCCATGATGACCCGGCGCAACTGCCCGCGGCCTCGGCGATCGGCATCGCCGTCGCTGTATTGTTGGCGGGATGGGGCCTCTTTATCTGGTTTAACAAGCATGCCGAGGAGATGGAGCCGGAGGCGATGGAACGGACCAAGAGTGAGGACGAACAAATCGGCTAGGAACGATCTCGAGGTAGCAGAGGCCAAGGCCAATGGAAGACGAGCAACAGACTTTCTTACGCCTGAGCGTGGCCTGGCCATCGGACTCCTGATCGGGGTGGAGCGCGGTTGGAAAGGGCGCGAGGCCCCGGAGGGCGAAAGCATCGCCGGTGTGCGCACCTACGGTCTCATCGGGCTCCTGGGCGGGGGCGTGGCGCTGGTCGCCGAGCATCTCGGTCCACTACCCCTGGCCTTGGCCTTCGTGGCCCTGGCCGGGGTGCTCACCGCGGCCTATGCGATCAATGTAGAGCGCGACGACGACGCGGGCATCACGAGCCTAGTCGCCGGGCTTCTGACCTTCGTATTCGGTGCGCTGGCCGCGCTCGGCCAAGTGGCCGCGGCTGCCGCCTCCGCGGTGGTCACGACCCTATTGCTGGGCTTCAAGCCGGTGCTGCACCGCTGGGTGAGCGCGCTGGAAGAAAAGGAGCTGCGCGCAGGCCTCAAGCTGCTCCTGATCTCGGTGGTGCTCCTGCCGATCCTCCCCGACCGAGGCTATGGTCCCTGGCAGGCCCTGAATCCCTACCAGATTTGGTGGATGGTGGTATTGATCGCGGGGATCTCCTTCGCCGGTTATTTCGCCATCAAGCTCGCGGGCGCCCGCAAGGGCGCGGTGATCGCGGGCTTGTGCGCCGGTATAGCCTCGTCCACGGCCTTGACCCTGCACTTCTCGCGAATGGCACGCCGAGAACCCGATGCGACCCCCGTGCTGGCCACCGGGATCTTGCTCGCCTGTGGCACCATGTATCTGCGGATGTTGCTGGTCGCAGGACTGATCAACGCTCAGTTATTGCAGCGCTTGTGGGCGGCTGCGGCGGTCATGGCCGCGCTGGTTTACGGCACGGCGTTATACTACTGGGCTTCCGCAGGAAACGAAGAAACACGCGCGGCGGCACCCTTGGAGAACCCGCTGGAGCTAAGGGCGGCGCTCAGCTTCGGTGCCCTGCTCGCGGTGATCATGATCTTGGGTGAAGCGCTCAAGGCCTGGCTGGGGGAGGCGGGTGTCCTGATGCTCGCGCGCATGAGCCGCGGAGATCTCGCGCCGGGCGTCGCCGTCACCGGCCTGGTGACCGCGGCTGCCGCCAACAGCCTCCTCAAAGGCGCGATGGCCGCCGCCATCGGTGGGAGGCAGGTCGGTCTACGGGTCGGTGTACCGCTCCTCGCGGCCTCCGCCGGCGGCTTGCTGTCGGTATGGTGTTTGACCACTTCAGTATGAGCAACGATGGAGTGCCGAGGCAGAATGAGATCGATGGCGAGTCGCGACGATAGGAACAACCGTTCCGAAATCTTGCTGATCGGTACACTCCGCTTTGGTAACCACAGGCGCCTCCGGGCGCATCTCGCGCAGGATCGACGGTCAGCTTTTCACGTACCGGCTCGAATCTCAGGCACCACAGGAACGCGACGCCATAGTTTCTTAGCATCGATACCGCCCCGGCGATGACGAGGACGATGCCAGGCGCGAACGCTAGAAATAACACACCGATAAGTGCTTTGTTCATCATCATGCTCCTGTTCAACCATCCCATGCGATAACGGCCTGCTCACGTGTCACAACCGGGGCTAGAATCCCGGACGCGGGCTAACACCTACTTCCGTGGGAAAGACAGGGCTGAACGAATGGCCGCCAGACCAAGAGCCGAAGGTTGTAGAGTTGCACCCGGTTCCACTTGAAGGAGAGAGCTGGGCGCGCCTTTCACGCTCTGCGGCCCTCACCCGTTCAGACTGCTGTTTAGGCTCCTCCCCGGTTTTGCGCGTACCTGGTTCCACCTATTCTTGATCTCGCGCCATTCCTTCCAGTGGCATTGCCGCCACCGGGCGTCGATGTGATTTCGGTTCATGGTCATCTCCTCTCATAAAGACCTTACTGGGCGGAGTATCCGTCTGGATATATAGTCTTCGAATCAAGGTCCGCGCCAGCGCCGGAGCTGTAGGTAATGTCATTATGTAACAATCACATAGCGACTCTCATTACACGTCGATGCAGACGACACACTCGCCGGCATCCGTAAGAATTGCGAGCTGGTTGTAGATCGTACGGATGGAACCGATTGCGCGGTGTCTTGCCGCGTGTCGTGCGGCTGCAAGGTTGCGCGGCCTGACAAGAGGGTTTACGCTAGGCGCCAGAGGCCCAGTCTTTTTGCAAGACATCGCCGTGAGGAGATTGTTATGCAAGCCTTCACTTGCCAAGCCTGCCAGCAACTGATCTTTTTCGAGAACGTGCAGTGCCTGCGCTGCGGACGCACCCTCGGTTATCTACCCGAGGTGGCGGTCCTCAGCGCCCTGGAACCGCTGGGGGGTGATCTCTGGCGAGCGCTTGACCCCGAGGCCGGTTCTCGATCTTATCGGATGTGCCTGAACTACCGTCAGGAGAACGTATGCAACTGGATGGTGCCCGCCGAGGAGACCGACACGCTGTGCCTGGCCTGCCGGTTCAACCAAACCATCCCGGACCTTGCGGTGCCGGAGCATCGCCGTCTGTGGCAGCGCCTCGAAGTAGCCAAACGCAGACTCATTTATGGTCTCCTGGGTCTGGGGCTCCCGCTCATCAACAAACGGCAAGACGCCGAGCGAGGGCTGGCCTTCGCCTTTCTCGCCGGCCCGGACCCGCAATTTCGAGAAACCATCGCGGTAAGGACCGGGCACGAACAGGGCTTGATTACGCTTAACATCAAAGAAGCCGACGATGCGGTGCGGGAACGGACCCGCCTTGAGATGAGCGAGGTTTATCGTACGCTGCTCGGCCATTTCCGGCATGAGAGCGGCCATTATTACTGGGAACGCCTGATCCGCTCGACCGAACACCTCGATTCCTGCCGCGCGCTCTTCGGCGACGAGCGGTCTGATTATGCTCAGGCGCTCCGAAACCATTACAACAACGGGCCGCCAGCGGACTGGCAAGACCATTTCATCAGCGGCTACGCCAGCGCGCACCCCTGGGAAGACTGGGCGGAGAGCTGGGCGCACTACCTGCACATCGTCGATACCCTGGAGACCGCACGGAACTTCTCGCTGCGAGTCATCACCCCCCAGGGCGCCGCTGGCGCATCGATAGCGGCCCCAGGCGGGGTCACAGCCTACCGGCCGCACTCGATCGAGACGATGATAGCGAGCTGGTTACCGCTAACGTATGCCATCAACAGCATCAACCGCAGTATGGGACATCCGGATATGTATCCCTTCGCGCTCTCGCCGAGGGCGATCGAAAAACTTGGATTTGTCCACCACGTCGTCAGCGGCGCCGCACAGCCGTACAAGGTAAGATAGCCTCTACAGTTTGCTACATGAGTATCGTGAGTCGGGCTGAAAGGTAAGAGAACTGCAGGCCCTTATTTAGGTGCTGCTGCACCCTCCCAGCGCACGATAGGCACCGTCGAGATCGCGCTCATCGGCGATCCCTCGATGATTTTAGTGCTGATGGCGGTGTACACGAGGGTGTTGCGTTTACGATCGTACAGGCGGTGGACCTGCGTCTCTTTGAACAAGAGGGAGGTATTGGCACTGAAGACCTCTTTTTCCTCCGATATCTTCTCCGTCAGCGCGATGGGACCGGTTTGGCGGCAAGAAATCCCGAACCGGGAGGGGTCTTCCGCCAAACCGAGCGGTCCTTTGATGCCACCGGTTCTGGCCTGACTGACATGACACGACACACCCGGGATCTCAGGGTCATCGAAGGCTTCGACACAGACCTTGTCGTTGGCGCCTAGGAATCGGAAGGTGGTCGAGATACACCCGATCTCTTCAGCGCGCGCCTGCCCTACGAAGAGCATCGCCAAGCCTATTAAAGATGCTATTTTCATATCGTAACTCCGACATCAAAGAAATCAATCAATAAGCTCGCCCCTG
>JACCXJ010000194.1 GCA_013697045.1 Gammaproteobacteria bacterium
CCTTCCAGCCGAGGTATTCGAGCATCATGACCCCGCTGAAGAGCAGGGAGCCCGGGTTGACCTTGTCGAGGTTGGCGTACTTCGGGGCCGTGCCGTGGGTGGCCTCGAAGACCGCGACATGGTCCGCTATGTTGGCGCCGGGGGCGATGCCGACGCCGCCGACCTCGGCCGCGATAGCATCCGAAAGATAATCGCCGTTCAGGTTGGTGGTCGCGATGACATCGAACTCGTTGGGGCGCAGCAGCATGAGCTGGAACATGATATCCGCGATGCGGTCCTTGATGACCACGCGGCCTTCCGGACGCTTGCCGCCGTAGACGCTGAACAGATCGGCCTCGGTGACGGTCTCATCCGCGAACTCCTCACGGGCGACCTCGTAGCCCCATTGCCGGAAGGCTCCCTCGGCCTTATGAAACGCCCAGTAGGCGACGATGAAGCGACCGATCGGCACCTGCGATCGTGCCGTCACGCCTTCCCGCTCAAACCCCTCCTGGAGCAGTTCCTCGATGGGCGTGAGCGGCATCTGGCTCGCCAGCAGGTGGAGCTCGCTGACTTCTGCTCGGCAACCGCGTCAGCAGCGAGCAGCTTTGCGATGTCCTCGACCGTCTCGTTTCCCCCAGCCTCCCCACCGCTGTCGCGCTGCCCCCGGTCTGTATATAGTGTAAGAGACCCGTCCCACGGGCTTCTTGAACAATGGATTGAAACGACCTTTCAGGTCGTCTCAATCCTTATTGGTTAGGCCCCCACACCTACACAGCGCCATTCACGCTACCGAGGAGGCGGTGCTTTTCTGCTCAGCGCGCTTGACGAAATAGTAGCCCAACGTCAAAGCAAAGATGATGGCGGCGATGCCAAGCAGTGTCAGCCCGTCCATTTCCTTCGGCTCTAGGATGACCACCTTGCGGGCGATGGCGATGATCCCCACCGCCAGGATGACTTCAACATGGACAGTCTTTTCAGTGATATAGGCCTTGACCGTGTTCAGCAGTTCCACCCCGACCAAAACCAGCAGGAAGGCTCCGAAAAGTTCGAGGAGTTCGTTGACTTCGAGCAGAATCACAGGTGGAGTGAGCATATCCCTTAGGATGACCCAGCCGAGATCGATGGTTGCCAACAGGACCACGAACGCCAACATTACAAGCAACGCCCCGTTGATAACGTGCTCGAATATGCTTAAGGTTTTCAACATGGGCTCACCTCGCGGGAGGACGCTTCGGCGTGGTAACCACAGGCTGGCGACTATCGATGCCGCGAGCACGAACACAACCATCCCGAGCATCCAGAGAATAGGTATCTTGTAGAAGTCCATAATGAGCATCTTCACCCCGACGAGAGTGATGATGGTCGCCAGTCCATAGCCGAGCAGATGGAAGCGATCCGACATATCGGCAAGCAAGAAGTAGATTGCACGCAGCCCGAGTATCGCGAAAGTGTTTGCCGTAAAGACGATGAACGGGTCGCCGGTCACCGCGAAAATCGCGGGGATGCTATCCAGGGCGAAGATCAGGTCGCTTGTTTCGACCAGGACGAGCACGAGCAGCAGCGGCGTGGCGTAGCGCATCCCGTTTTCGACTACCAAGAACCACTCCTTTCGCAGCCCTTCGGTGATGCGGAGATGGCCGCGCAGCCAGAGAATCAGCGGATTGCGGGCAAGGTCGGTCTTCTTGTTGCTAAAGAAGAACATCTTGATCCCGGTGACGAGTAGGAATGCACCAAAGACGTAAAAGATCCACGCGAACTGCTGAATGAGTACCGCGCCAAGATAGATCAGCACCGCTCGCATGAGGATCGCGCCAACCACGCCCCACAGCAGCACTCGCTTCTGATACTCACTGGGGATCGAGAAATAGGTGAAGATCGTGATCCACACGAACACGTTGTCGATCGCCAGGCTCTTTTCGATGAAGTACCCGGTCAGATACTCCAGTGTCTTGTCGTTGGCCACCTCGGGACCGTAGAGGCCGTTCAGATACCACCATAGCCAACCCCCGAAGGCCATGGCCGCGAGAAACCAGACAACCGACCACCCAGCTGCTTCCTTGACCGAGACCTTGTGGCTTCCCTGTATCTTCAAAGCAACGAAATCGGCCAACAGCAGAACTATGACGAGCAGGCTGAAACCCAGATAGAGGAGTGGCGTGCCGGTATGTGCAATCTCGGTCATTAGCGATTCGCTCAATAAGTTCTGTTGAAGACGCCTAATCAAGCACTTGGGCAAATTATCAAATTATAGTAGCCCCTAAAGCCGGAAGGCAAACACACCTTCGGAGGTTGGTATGGGTGAAGGACAACCCCGTCTCTGGACCGGGTCCGGGACCGGATCCGGCGGAAGCACTACAGCATCCGTACCGAGGGAGGAGGCGGAAAAATAAAGGCCTCTTTCGTCGACAAGAAGAGTACTGCTGGGCTAGTCTGGATCCCGGCATTGGCTGCCGGATCGACATGCGTTATCCCATGATCCTGGCTGCCTGCTAGCGCCCGCGCTGGTACGTCCCGATGAGCTCGGCCTCTCCCAGGATGTGCCCGGCCATCGCCTGCTCGAGCCGAGTCTTGGTCGCTTGGCCGAGTGATAGCACGGTATCCAGGGCGTAGAGCCTGTGGAAGTAGCGATGGCGCCCGATGGGGGGGCAGGGGCCGCCATAGCCCGTGCGTCCCCAATCGTTCCGCCCCTCTTTGGTTCCCGGCGGGAGCGCCGCGGGAGCGACCGCTTCGGGCAGGCCCGTGGCGCTGGGCGGGATGTCGTAGAGCACCCAGTGTACCCAGATGCGCTGGGGGGCTTTGGGATCGGGCACGTCGGGGTCGTGCACGATGAGCGCGAGGCTCCGGGTCCCGGGCGGGACTCCGGACCAGACGAGCGGCGGCGAGCGATCGGACCCGTCGCAGGTGTATTCCCGCGGGATCTCCGTCTGGTGGGCGAAGGCCGGGGAGGTGATGGACAAGGAAGTGATCGGGACAGGCATGGCAGGGTCTCCTCCGGATGTCGTGTCGCCCGCCGCGACCGCGGCGGGCCAGGGGCCCTCCAGTAGAGAAAGTTGGGCCAGAAGCATGAAAAGGGAGGAGTCATAGGGAATGGGGACTGGTGAATGGTAAATGGAGTACTGGGGGCCGCTTCATAGCAGCACCGGTTCCCAGCCGAATTCCTCGACGATCCGAAAGACATCGGTATCACTCACGATCCCGACTGGGATATCGTGCTCCTCGACCACCACGCGCCGGATGTTCGACTCGACCATGCGCGAGGCGCATTCCTGCAGCGACATGTCGGTGGGTACCGTGACGAGCGGTTTGCTCGCGATCTCCTCGACCTTGACGCGCGCGGGAGAACGGTTGGCGTGCACGATGCGGCTGATGATGTCGCGCTGCGTCATGATGGCCCAAAGCCCGTCCGTGCCGGGCTCGACGACCACGCTGCTGATCCCGCGCTCGCGCATCAGGTGCATGACCTCGCTCACGGCCACCCCGGGCTTGACGGTCATGATGGGGCTCGCGATGTCGCCGACCGTGTGTGGCGTCCGTCCGGAGGCCTTCATCTCCGCGATGGGCTCCGCCACGCGCCGGGCCTCGCGCTCGCGACGCTCTTCTTCGACGGCGCGTTCCCGCTCCGCACGCCGCGCCCCGATGTCCACATCCGCCCCCATCTCTTCGATGAGCGCGTCCGCGAAACCGCTGGTCGAGACCTCGGTGGCCCCCGCCATGAGGCGCGCGAAGTCGTAGGTGACGATCTTCTTCTGGATGACCTCGGGAAAGGCGAAGGTGATGAGATCGGCGGCCTCCTTCCAGCCGAGGTATTCGAGCATCATGACCCCGCTGAAGA
>JACCXJ010000247.1 GCA_013697045.1 Gammaproteobacteria bacterium
CGGCAACACCCTGACGAACATCGGCGGCGATGGGTTCGAGGTGGCCGCCGGTGAGTCCACCGCCTCGGCTTCCACGGACATGGATCTCGTGATCACGAACAACACCATCAACGGCCACACGCAGAACAGCGCGATCCCGTTCGTGGGCGGCATCGGCATCTTCCGCTTCGGCGATGCGGATCAGTTGCTCTGTCTGAAGCTGACGGGCAACACGGTGACTGGCACCCCGGCCAACTTCTTCGACGTCTTCCTGGACGGCAACTTCGGCGCCCTGGGCGGCAGCATCACCTACGAGGGCAGCGGCACGGGCCCAGTGACGACCGCGCGGATCAAGGCGGACAACCCCGGCGTGACCGAGGCCAATGTCGGTGTCAGCGCGACAGACCTCTCCAACGCGACCTGCCAGCTACCAGGCATCTGATAAGGAGGATACGATGGCGGAACCGTTTCTAAGTGAGATCCGGATCATGAGCTTCGAGTTTTCGCCGAAAGGCTGGGCGCTCTCCAATGGCCAGCTCCTGCCCATCAACCAGAACCAGGCGCTCTTCTCGCTGCTCGGTACGACGTTCGGCGGCGATGGGCGGGTGAACTTTGCCCTGCCCGACCTGCGGGCGCGGACGCCGATCCATGTCGGGAGCGGCCACACGCTGGGGGAGCGGGGTGGGGAACAGGCCCACACCCTCTCCATCGCGGAGCTGCCGACCCATACGCATGTCGCGAGCGGGAGCGGGAACGCCGCCGACACGCCGACGCCCGGTGGCAACCTGCTCGGCGTCGTCGATGGCACGACGCTCGGGAACATCTACGCCGCACCGAGCAACCTGGTAGGCCTGGCCCCGGAGACGGTCGGTAACGCCGGCGGCAGTCAGGCGCACCTCAACATGCAGCCGTTCCTGACACTGAACTTCTGCATTGCCCTGCAAGGCATCTTCCCCAGCCCCAACTAAGGAGACGAGCGATGGCCCAACCCTATGTCGGTGAGATCCGCATGTTCGCCGGGAACTTCGCTCCCGCCGGCTGGATGTTCTGCGAGGGGCAGCTCCTGCCCATCTCGGAGAATGAAACATTGTTCCAGTTGATCGGCACGACCTACGGCGGCGACGGCCAGAGCACCTTCGCCCTGCCCGACCTGCGCGGGCGCATCCCGATCCATCAGGGGAACGATTCCATCCTGGCGGAGACTGGCGGTGCTGAGGAAATCACGCTCACGGTCAATCAGATCGCAGCCCACAGCCACCCGGCACTCGCGTCGACGGCCACGGCGGAGGCCCTCACGCCTGTCGGCAACCTACCCGCGCAACCATCGACCCTACGGATCTATGCCCCCCCCGGGACGCCGGTCCCGATGGCACCGAACGCGATCGCACCCGTGGGCGGCAGCCAGCCCCACACGAATTTTCAGCCGTATCTCTGTGTCGACTTCATCATCTCACTGTTCGGTATCTTCCCGTCGCCAACCTAGAAGGAGAGAACAATGGCCGACCCATTCGTCGCCGAGATCCGCATTTTCCCATTCAACTTCGCGCCCAGGGGTTGGGCATGGTGTGATGGGCAGATCCTGCCGCTGTCGCAGAACACGGCGCTGTTCTCGTTGTTGGGGACGACCTACGGCGGGGATGGCAAGAGCAACTTTGCTCTACCGGACCTGCAGGGACGGGTCCCCATGCATCCAGGGCAGGGGCCCGGACTGAGCCAGCACGACCTTGGTGAGACGGGCGGCTCCGAGACGGTGACCCTGCTCGAGTCGGAGATCCCGGCACACAGCCATTCTTTCAACGGGTTGAACGCCTTTGGTAACTCGAATGTGCCAGTGTCTAAGATGCCCGCGCGGGCATTTGGCGGGGGCAGCCTCTACAAGACGCCAGGCGGAGCTAATCTCAGTATGCTGGCCCCAGAGGCACTGGCGCCGGCCGGCGGCGATCAGCCGCACAACAACCTGCAACCCTACCTGACCTTCTACTTCTCCATCGCGCTCCAGGGGGTCTTCCCGCCGAGAGGGTAGGACAGCGCTCGGGGACCATCAAGACTACTGCTCGATACCTGCCGTTTCTCTAACACGGTAAGGGTTCCGGATCCCTCCCCGCTGGCCTCGGGGAGGGACCGGATGGTACGATCCGCGGTTGACGAGAGGAGTAGGTATGCCAACCGCGACACAGACAGCCTCGCCCCAGGTTCACGCCGTTCAACCGAGCAGTCCGGACCACTGTATTCTCCTGTCCGGCGTCCGTTGGGAGACCTACGAACGGTTGTTGGCCGACATGCAGGACAGTCACGCCGCGCATTTTGCCTATGACCAAGGAATGCTGGAAATTATGGCGCCTTCACATGAGCACGAAAGCCTCAAACACGTCATTGCGATGCTAGTTGAGGTTCTGGCTGAGGAGATGGAGATGGATATTCATGGAGGCGGCTCGACCACTTTTCGTCGTGAAGACTTGGCGAAAGGCTTTGAGCCTGATGAATGCTTCTACATTCAACACGCCGAGCGGGTACGCGGGAAGAAACAGATCGATCTTGCCCAAGACCCTCCACCCGACCTTATTATCGAAATCGACATCACCGGCCCGTCGTTGAACAAGTTCCCGATCTTCGCAGCACTGGGGATCCCGGAGGTCTGGCGCCACGACGGAGCGCGCGTCGCCATCTTCACATTGGTCGACAACGATTATGTCGAGCGCGCGGAAAGCGTGGTCCTTCCGAAGGTCACGAGCGCAATCCTGACTGAATTCATCGACGCCAGCAGCCAATTGCAACGCCCCGCCTGGCTTCGCCGGGTGCGGGGGTGGGTACGATCGTCCTAGTGGTCAGTCATGTTAAATCGAAGTGATTCGTCACCCCGGCAGGGATTGCCGGGGTCCAGGATGCAGGACAGCACCTACGTCCATGTGCGCTGGATTCCGGCAATCCATGCCGGAATGACGTGCCTGTATGCCCCCGTCCAGACTTACAGAACCTCCCGTTCAAGATCGTGCTAGACTTCGGAAATTACGCTTTGTAGGACCCGTCGGCATGTCCAGCCCCGCCCTCGATCCGTGCCAGAGACACCGCCTGACGGTGCATGATTTTCACCGCATGGGCGAGGCCGGCATCCTCCCGGTCGAGGGCCGGTTGGAGCTGATCGAGGGGGAGATCATCGCCATGGCACCGATCGGGAGCCGGCACGCGGCCATCGTCAAGCAGCTCAACACCTTGTTCGTCCGCGCCGCCGGGGCGCGTTTCATCGTGTCGGTCCAAGATCCCATCCTCCTCGGGGAGCACTCCGAGCCCGAGCCGGATCTGGCGCTCATCCAACCACGGGAAGATTTCTACGCGCTTGCCCTGCCGCGCGCGGACGAGGTGCTCCTGATCGTCGAGGTCGCGGATACCACCCTGCGCTACGACCGCGAGATCAAGATCCCGCTCTATGCCCGCCACGGCATCCCGGAGGTGTGGCTCATCGACGTAGAAGGCCGGGCGCTTACGGTATTCGAGACACCCGCTGACGGACGGTACCGCGACGAGCACCGCGTCCAGCCCTTGAGCGGGCTAGTGCCCAAGGCGCTGCCGGGGGTCGAGGTGGATCTGTCGCGGCTCTTCTGAATGGCTTGAGAGGAGGACTGGAATATGTCGCAGGGGGGATCGCGGCGTTTGCGGGAGGCAGGCGGGGCGGGACCCCATCTAACCCCCTCTAAATCTCCCCCAGGGGATGCGCCTTCGCGTTTATAGGTGACTGTATTTATGAAGTCGTGTACTAAGGGTTCTGGATCACTCCCTACCGGCTTCGGGGATGGACCGGGATCGCACAATCATGCCTGCCCAAGTCTCCCCTTACGAAAGGGCTCATGCCTGCCCAAGTCTCCCTGCCCAAGTCTCCCCCTTACGAAGGGGGAGATTTAGAGGGGGTCAAAAGGCGCCTCAATGACCCGAATCTTCAACCGTTCCTCCAAACACAGAGAAACGCCGACGCCTGCGCCCGGCGTCCGTTGGGAGACCCACGAATCGCTCCTCGCCGACATTTAGGACGGTCATGCGGCGCACTTCGCCCCCCGATCGCCGCCCGATCCGGCGCGCCATGCGTCCGCCTTGTGGCGATCCTGGTGATGCTGAGCGTGCGCCCGGTACCGGCGGCGGCCGCGGCCGTGAGCCGATCGCCGAGCTACGATAGCTTCCGGGCCTATATCGGAGAGCGGTTCCGGGTCTATGGCGGCAGTGGTGCACGCGAGGTTGTGTCCCTGCGCTTGATCGAGGTCTCCGAACGGCACCAGGATACCCACACCGAGACCTTCTCAGTGCGTTTCCAAGGCCCTCCCGCTCGCCCCCTGTCGAACGGGGTTTACACCTTCGAGCACCCGCGCTCGGGCACCTTTGAGCTATTTCTGGAAACGGCGGGTAGCGAGGCGGACGGCCTGTACTACAGCGCCGGCTTCAACCTCATGGTGGAAGACGCAGCACGTCGCTAGCCTGAGCTAATGGGGGTAGATCAGGCTGACTCGGTCCTGACAGGAGACCTTCGAGTTGGATAAAGTTTCACGCGGATCGTCAGGAAAGGGCGTAGAAGACAGGGTTGCAGCGAGTTTGTAGCGTTGCGCTGGACATCACCACCGGTGATATCCAGCCTTTAAACAAAATAAGAAGATAGGATAATAGCTGCGCTGCCCCTCCAGGCCTTGCAAGCCGCCTGAGATCCCCAGGTAAGCGGAAATTTATGCAACGATAGGGACAACAGCGGGGGCAGCACCACCAATACCAGTGGAAGCTGGAAGATCAAGCCGGCGATGATCGCGATCGCGAGCGGCTGGAGCATGGCGGAGCCCTCGCCGATGCCGAAAGCCAGCGGAGCGAGGGCGACAATCGCGGCGACAGTCGTCATGGCGATGGGCCGCATCCGGTTCAATCCTGCCTGGATAAAACGCCGGGGCGCTGGCGGTAGCGTGCGAAACTCGGAGAAGTAGAAGATCGAGACCTCGGTGACGATGCCGACGATCATCATCATACCCATGCGCGACGTGATGTTGAATTCCGTTCCGGTCACCCAGAGACCGAAATACACCCCCGCCACCGCGAGCAGCGCGACGAAGAGCATCGCGCCCGCCACGCGGAAGCTTTCGTAGAGGTAAAGCAGCAGCAGAAACACGAGCGCCGCGGCGACCGCAAGCACTACGGTGAGGCCGTGGAAAGCAATCTGCTGCTGCTCGTAAAGGCCGCCCAGCACGTAGGTCACACCCGCAGGAAGAAATTGCGGTGCGTCGATGGCGCGACCCACATCTGTGGCGGTCGAGCCAAGGTCGCGCCCGGCGATGCGGCCCGTGACGGCGACCATGCGCTTGAGGTCTTCGCGTGTGATTTCGGGCTGGCCCGATGCCACTGACAGGTTTGCCACTCGCTTTAATGGGAAGAGGTGCCCGTCCGGAGCTCGGAGAAGGAAGCGGTCCAGGGCTGCCTCAGTCTGGCGGTCCCGAGTCGGAATCCATACGCGCACCCCCACCATCTTCGGGCCCTGTTGAATCGCAGTGGTGACTTTGCCGCTCAACAAATCCTCGACGCTCCGCGTGATCATCTCGGGCTCGACGCCTTCGAGCGCTGCCTTCACGCGATCCACTTCGATATCGATCGCATCCCCAGCGGGGATGATGCCATTCTGTACTTCGATCACACCAGGAATGGAGGAGATCCTGTCCGAAACCTTGACGGCGCTTCCTTCCAGTGCGACCTCGTCGTTGGAAAACAGCTTGACTTCAATGGGCTGCGGGACGCTGGTCAGGTCGCCAATAAGGTCCTCCATGAGTTGCAGAGTCTCGATGTTCAAACCTGGCACAGACTTTTCGACGGCTCTGCGTACGTCCTCGATGACGATCTCGATCGAGCGCCGTGGCTGAGGCGTGAGTCGTATGAAAAAATCGCCGGTGTTGGCTTCCGTAACTCCACCCCCCAATTGAATTCCTGTGCGCCGGGAATAGGTCTGCACCTCGGGCGTCGCTTGGAGAATAGCTTCGACCTTTCTAAGCATGCGGTCGGTGTCGTCGAGCGACGTGCCGGGCGCGGACAAGTAGTCTAGGATGAATCCCCCCTCGTCCATCACCGGCATGAAACCCGTTGCGCCATTGCGAAGGCCGAGCCATCCCGCCACGATGAGAGGGAGAATCAGGACGATGCAAAGCCCAGGGCGTAGGAGCAACCTCCCCATCAACTTCTCGTAGACACGCTCCACGCGCTTTGTAAGCACGCCGCCGCTTTCCGAAAGGTGCTCATCACCCCCCAGCATGCGTGCGCTCAGGATCGGAACGATCAGCCACGCCACGAAGAAGGAAAGGATGAGACTCGTTGCCATCGTAAACGACAGAGCCTTGAAAAACGCCCCCGTCACACCGGTGAGAAATGCCAGCGGCGCGAGGATTACAATGGTCGCGGTGGAAGAAGCCAGAAGCGGCTGCGTGAACTCGCCGGCGGCGCATTGGACCGTCGCTACGAAAGTCTCGACCTCTCGCTCCCGAACGCGGCGGACGATTTGCTCGATCATTACAATCGCGTCGTCGATGATGAGTCCAACAGCCGCGGCGATCCCTCCCAGTGTCATAATGTTTAGGCTCATCTCGAACGCGTAGAGCAAGAGCAGCGAGGCTGCGAGGACCGCAGGAACTGTGACCGCCGCGATCACGGTGACCTTCCAGTCGCCCAGAAACACCAGCAGCGTGAGCGCGGCCAACCCCACTCCGATCGCTACGGCATCGCGGGCGCTCGCTGCGGAGGCAGTGATCAATTCGCTTTGGTCATACCAATTGGAAATAGTCACACCGTGCGGGATCTGTGTGCGTAGCTCGCGTAGCTTGTGCTTCACGCCGTCGGCGATCTGGACCGTGTTCCCGCCGGGCTGTTGGTAGATTTGGAAGAGTACCGCGGCGCGACCATCGGCGGTGACGCGGGTCCATTGCGGCTCGCTCGCGCGTTCAGTCTCCGCGACGTCCTCGAGCAGGACAATCCCGCCCGGGGTGGAGCGGATCACCGTCGTGGGGATCTCGTCGAGCGAGCGAAACCGGGTGTCCGAAATGACGAGATAAAGCCGGTGATTGTCTTCGAGCCGTCCAACGGCAACCTGGACGTTGCTGGCCGAAAGCGCAGCGGCAACATCCGCGACGGTCAATCCCAGCGATTGCAGTTTGTCTGGATCGACGA
>JACCXJ010000299.1 GCA_013697045.1 Gammaproteobacteria bacterium
CTCCTTCATAAAGGCCAACTCCAGGGTGATGTGGGTGACCCCTTGGGGGAAGAGCGGCAAGTGGCGTTGTGGCATCGAGGCGACCTCTCGGAGGGGTTCTAGGGCGTGTGACGAGCGAGGAGGCGACCCGGCACGCTCCTCGACCCGGGATCTTTTCAGAAAAGGGGGTCTCCACTTAGCTGTAGTATATACTCAACAGGCACCCTCAAGGACATCATCGCCAAGCCCTGACCCCAATATCTTGTAGTCACTGCAGCTAAGTGGAGACCCCCATTTTCAGAATCCAGACCGGCCCGCTAGCCACCCTCGACCGACGCGCCTACTCCGTTCCTAACCCCTTGATTTAGGCCTTGCTTTGCTCCTACCAAACGCCGAAGGATGAGTCGGTGAGATCAGGAGGTCTGCAGTTATGGCTGTTCTGGGTTGCACCGATCGTCGGGGGCATCCTCGGCGGGCTGGTTTATCGTTTCCTCGGTAGCCAAGACGGCTGAGCCGTAGGGTACGCATCGCGTACCATTACGCCCGCCAGACATCTGATGATCGCGGTGGATTCGCGATTCCATCGCAGGGCAACGCCTCGTTGGGAGTTTGGGTCATCACCATGTCATGCGCCGAAAAGGTACGCGGTGCGTACCCTACACACTCTTTCGGAGGGGCGTCCCGGCCGGCCGTCCCCCCGATCGTGGTAACGCCGAGGTCTTGCGGCGGGGTGGTGGTGAGAAATCCGGGCTAGCGCCTCAACAGGACATAGACCGCACCCGTTCCCCCGTCCACGCCGCGCGCCGAACAGAACGCCAGGACCTCGGCGCGACGCGCCAGCCACTGGTTGAGCTTGCCCTTGAGCACGGGCCGCTTCTGGTGGGAGCCGAGGCCCTTGCCGTGGATGATGAGGACCGAGCGCAGCCCGCGGCTGCGGGACGTGTAGAGGAAGCGCGCCACGGCGTCCTTGGCCTCCGGGACGCTCATGCCGTGGAGGTCCAGCCGGCCCTGCATGCTGAGCTGGCCGCGGCGCAGGCGGCGCAGGACCTCGGGGCCCACGCCGGGTGCCGAGTACAGCAGCTCTTCACCGGTCTCGACCTCATCGTCCTCCGGTCTGCGCGACAGCGACTCCTGCAGCACCCGTTGGGTCTCGAGACGCGCCTGCACCGGGATGGGCTCGGGCCGCGGACGCTCGATGGGTAAAACGTCCGGGCGCACCGGCCTCACCGTCCCGACCGCCTCGCGGAACAGGGCGATGTCCTCGTCGCTCGCTTGTGAATCCGGACCCACCGCAGTGCCTGTGCCGAGAACAGAGAACCCAACCACCTGATTCTCTTACAAATCGGGTGACAAGCCAAGCGCCGACGAGGACCTACCGGCGTACCGAGCACCCTGCCCCAACGGCGGGGGCGGCACCACGAAAGAGCTTCCCGTGCGCTTGAGGGCCGTCCCTGCCTCGATAACGACGGTGGTAGGCCTCCGCTCGTGTCGCCCGCGACCCTGTCCCGGTACCGTTGGCATGCGGGGGCGGGATTGCCTATACTCGGCTGCGGCAAACCGGACCCTGCCCCGCCGGTCCGGGCGTGAGGAGGTACCCGCATGAACGACAACTACAAGAACATCTTGTTGGTCTATCCCAGGTTCCCACCGACCTACTGGGGCTCCCAGTATTATCTCCCCCTGATCGGAAAAAAGGCGGCGATGCCGCCGCTCGGGCTCATCACCATCGCGGCCATGACGCCCGAGGGCTACCAGTTTCGCCTCGTCGACCTGAACTGCGAGGACTTGGAGGATGCCGATCTGGAATGGGCCGACGTGGTATGCCTGTCGGCCATGCTCACCCAGAAGTCCTCACTCTTCCGGGTGGCCGCGCGCTGCCGGGCGGCCGGCAAGCTGGTGGTCTTCGGCGGCCCCTATCCGACCGCCTGCTCCGAAGAGTGTGTCCCGCATTGCGACGTGCAGGTCCTGAACGAAGGCGAGATCACCTGGCGGGAGTTCATCGAGGACCTGGAACGCGGGAGTTACAAACCCGTGTACACGACGCACGACAAGCCCGATGTCACCAAGACGCCGGTACCGCGCTTCGATCTTCTGAACCTCGATTACTACGCCATGCTGGTCGTGCAGTTCTCGCGCGGTTGCCCCTATCTCTGCGAGTTCTGCGACATCACCGTGATGTTCGGGCGCAGGCCCCGGACCAAGACCCCCGCCCAGATGCTGACCGAGCTGGACGCGATCTACGAGACCGGGTTCCGCGGGGTGATCTTCATCGTCGATGACAACTTCATCGGCAACAAGAAGGAGGCCAAGAGGTTCCTGGTCGAGCTGGCCGCGTGGAACAAGCGGCGTAAACACCCGTTCTTCTTCGGTACCGAGGTCACGGTCAATCTTGCCGATGACGCCGAGCTCATGGACCTCCTCGTCAAAGCCAATTTCATCTGGGTCTTCATGGGGATCGAAACGCCCTCGATCGAGAGCCTGAAGGAGACGCGCAAGTTCCAAAACATGAAGGGTTCGTTGGTCGACCGGATGAAGGCGATCCAGGGCGCGGGCCTCTTGACCTATGGCTCCTTCATCGTCGGCTTCGACAGCGACACGGCGGATATCTTCAATCGCCAGATCGAGTTCATCACCGATGCGGCGATCCCGAACGCCATGATCGGGCCCCTGGTGGCCCTGCCCGGAACGCCGCTCTACACGCGCATGAAGCAGAGCGGGCGCCTCATCGAGGACATGACGGGCGACGAAGAACGCACCCTCGGTTCCGGCTACACCAACATCGTGACGGTCATCCCGAGAAAGCAGTTGCTGGAAGGGCACCTCCGGGTGATCCGCACGCTCTATGACCCGGACGCGTATTTCAGCCGCGCCATCGAGATGTTTTCCCGGATGGGACATCCGGCGGCGCTCGGGGAGCGTGTGCGACGGCTGTTCTTCCTGTTGGCCTCCGGCGTCAGAAACCTGATCTCCAAGTGGATGAGCGGGCAGATCACGCTCGCGTCGATCCGGTCCCAGTACCGGCAACAGCAGAGCGTCATGGCGACCTTCCCGGAGCACTACAAGCAAGCGAGCCGGGTCTTCACCCGGCGGGTGATGCGGGAATATCCCGACCAGATCCCCTTCATCATGCACTACATCACGCTCGGCTATCACTATCACATGTTCACCTTCGACCATGCCGTGCCGGGCCTGACGAAGCTCTTGCAGGAGGAAGA
>JACCXJ010000362.1 GCA_013697045.1 Gammaproteobacteria bacterium
CTGGAGGGCTCCGATCAGCATCGCGGCTGGCTCCAATCCTCGCTCATCACCGCGGTGGCGATGCACGGGAGGGCACCCTATAAATCGGTCCTGACCCATGGTTTCACGGTAGACGCCCAGGGGATGACGATGTCCAAGGCGCGCGGCAACGTGGTCGTGCCCCAGGAGGTCATGAACCGCTTCCTGCTGATCAAGAGCGCGGCCAGGCTCCATCCGATCGCAGAGGCGCCCGAGCACGCCATCCTCGCGGACCTACCGGGTGTCAAGATCGCGGTGGCACCGTGCGGAGATCCGAAGTGTGTGCGCTGCTGGCACCACCGCGCCGATGTGGGCGGCCACCCCGAGCACCCGGGCCTCTGTGGCCGCTGCGTCGAGAACGTGCTCGGACCCGGGGAGATCCGGTGTTATGCCTAGTAGACAGTCATGTTAAATCGAAGTGGTTCGTCACCCCGGCAGGGATTGCCGGGGTCCAGGATGCAGGACAGCACCTACGTCCATGTACCCTGGATTCCGGCAATCCATGCCGGAATGAGGTACCTGTTTGAATCATCGCCCGGGCCGCTGCCGCCATGACGGCCGAACACAATCGCGGCCAACAAGAAATCGAAGGTACGGAAGCGCTCCGGCACCCTGGCGCCGGTCCGGTTCCGACGCGCGCCTGGCGCTGGCTCATGCTGGCCGTCGCGATCATCATCCTGGACCAGCTCACCAAGATGGCCGTGCGGGAGACCTTGAGCCTGCATGAAATCGTGCCGATCGCCCCCTTCCTCAACCTGACCCTGGTACACAATACCGGCGCGGCCTTCAGCTTTTTGAACGATGCCGGGGGCTGGCAACGCTGGCTGTTCATCGGTCTGGCCTTCGCGGTCAGCGCGGGCATCGTGGTGTGGCTCCTGAGGCACGGGGATGAGCGCTCGTGGTATACCCTGGCGCTCACGCTGGTCTTGGGGGGGGCCGTCGGCAACCTCTGCGATCGGCTGACGCTCGGGTATGTGATCGACTTCATCGATGTCTATTATCAGGGCTGGCACTGGCCGGCGTTCAATGTCGCCGACTCGGCGATCAGCATCGGGGCGGCCCTCCTGTTGGTCGATGCCCTGAAACCATCGAGGTAAAAAGCGGCCCAACGAGGATTACCGTTATGCAGATCATGCTTGCCAACCCACGCGGTTTTTGCGCCGGAGTCGATCGCGCCATCGGGATCGTCGAGCGCGCACTCGATCTCTATGGGGCGCCGGTCTATGTCCGCCACGAGGTCGTCCACAACAAGTATGTCGTCGATGGCCTGCGCGCCAAGGGCGCCGTATTCGTCGACGAGCTCGACGATGTTCCCGACGACTGCACCGTGATCTTCAGCGCCCACGGGGTCTCCAAGGCGGTGCGCGAGGAAGGCGGGCGGCGGCGGCTCAAGATCTTCGATGCCATCTGCCCGCTGGTCACCAAGGTCCACATGGAGGTCGGTCATTACCAGGACGAGGGCCGGGAGTGCATCCTCATCGGTCACGCCGGGCATCCGGAGGTCGAGGGCACGCTCGGGCAGTACCGGCGCAGCGACGGCGCCGGCGGCATCTATCTGGTCGAGTCCGTGGATGATGTGTGGGCATTGCAGGTCAAGAACCCGGAGTTCCTCGCCTTCGTGACCCAGACGACCCTGTCGATGGACGACACCGCCCAGGTCATCGACGCCCTCAGGCGGCGTTTCCCGAAGATCGTAGGCCCCAAGAAGGAAGACATCTGCTACGCCACGCAGAACCGCCAGGACGCGGTCAAGCGCCTCCTGTCCGAGTGCCAGGTGATCCTGGTGGTCGGCTCGCAGACCAGCTCCAATTCCACCCGCCTCAAGGAGATCGCCGAGAAACAGGGGATCCCCGCCTACCTCATCGACAGCGCCGCCGAGATCCGCCGCGAATGGGTGGCGGGCAAGACCGCCGTGGGCGTAACCGCCGGGGCCTCGGCGCCCGAGGTGCTGGTGGAAGAGGTGGTGGCGAGGCTCAAGGAGTGGGGTGGGACCGCGGTCGCCGAGGCGCCCGGGATCCGCGAGCAAGTGGTGTTCAGCCTCCCCAGGGAGCTGACCCGGCCGTCCGCCGCGGAGCCGGAGCCCGTTTAAGTCCTGCCGCGGGAGCGGAGGGACGCCACACGAGCGCGCGCGGACCCCTGTGCAGAGCGACTGCATCGTGGTCGGCGGCGGCCTCATCGGCCTCTTCTGCGCCCGTGAGTTGGCGCGGGGGGGGCTCAGGGTCTTGCTCCTCGAACGCGGCCTACTCGGCCGCGAGGCCTCCTGGGCGGGCGCGGGGGTATTGGCCGCGCTCGAGCCCCGGACGACGCCACCGGCGCTCCAGGCCCTCTTGCGCTACAGCCAGGAGCGCTACGCCGATTTGGCGCGTGATTTACAGGCCGAGACCGGGATCGATCCCGAATGGACGCGCTCCGGCCTCCTCTTGGTCGGTCCGGATGCGGAGGCACGGGCCACTGCCTGGACTACGACGGGGACAGAAGTGGAAGCCTTGGATGCCGAGTGCCTTGCGGGGCTCGAACCGGCGTTGTCGATCCCCGGACCGGCCTGGCGCGTCCCCGCGGTCGCCCAGATCCGAAATCCGCGCCTCCTGCGTGCCCTGCGAGGCGCTCTGGCAGCGGCTCGTGTCGCGGTCAGGGAGCACTGCGACGTCCGGGCACTTCGACACACAAAGGGACGTATCCTGGGCGTCGAGACGGTGGGCGAGCGCATCGACGCCAGGACCGTGGTAATTGCCGCGGGACCCTGGAGCCTGTCCTTGCTGGACGGGCTGCCGCATCCGCCGGTCATCTTCCCGGTCCGCGGCCAGATGCTCCTGTACCGGACCCCGCCGGGCACGCTCAGGCATATCGTGCAGCACGGCGAGGTCTATCTGGTACCGCGCCGCGATGGGACGATGCTCGTCGGCAGCACCGTGGAGCACGTGGGCTTCGACAAGACCGTCACGGGCGAGGCCCGGGCGGCGCTGCACGCCGCGGCCGGCGCGCTCGTCCCGGCGCTCGCCCGACAACCCATCGCCGAACAGTGGGCGGGCCTGAGACCCGGATCGGGCACGGGTATGCCCCTCATCGCCGGTCACCCGGAGGTCCGCGGCCTCTACGCCAACACCGGCCATTTCCGCAACGGGGTCGTGCTCGCCCCCGGCTCCGCCCGTCTCCTCTGCGATCTCATCCTCGGACGCGCGCCGATCGTCGCCCCCGAGCCCTTCGCCTGGCCGGCCCCTCAGAGTTTGTGAAAGAATCGTCGCGAGCGAAGGGAGGTCGCGTTCCGCCGGAGCGCAGGACCGTTTCGCCGGGAGCGAAGGAGCGCAAGCCCCGAAGGGGCGAGTCCCAAGGATGGGACGAGCAACCGGAATGTATATTGAAATACATGAGGATTCCGAGCACCGCCGGGAAGCCAGGGCCAGGGAGCGGCCCTGCTTGGCGCGCCGAGGATGCAACGCGAGATCCCGAGCGCAGTAGATTCTTTCACAAACTCTCAGGCGTAGACTAGCCGAGGGACACTAGATGAACGCATTGGATCAAGGTCTTGCGGCCCAGCTGCTGGCGCAGCACGGGATCGCCCCTACACCGCAGCGCGTCGCGGTCGCCTGCGTCATGCTCGATCGGCGCCAGCACCTGTCGGCGGAACAGGTGCTCGATCGGCTCAAACGCCGCCGCGCCCGCGTCTCCAAGGCCACGGTCTATAACACCCTGCGCCTGTTCGCCGCGCGCGGACTCTTGCGCGAGCTGACGGTCGATCGCGACCGCGCCTTCTTCGATTCCAACCTCGCGCCCCACTACCACTTCTACAACGTGGACGACGGCACCCTCACCGACTTCGACGCCGACACCCTGCGCATCTCCAACGTACCGGCGCTGCCCGAGGGCACCGCGCACGCCGGGATCGACGTCATCGTGCGCGTCTGCCGCAAACCCGATGCCCCCTAGCCGCACGGCGCACCGGCCCCACCTCGCTTCTGTACGAGCGCCGACCGTCTTATACTTCCGCCCCGTGCCGGTGTAGCTCAGTCGGTAGAGCAGCTGATTCGTAATCAGCAGGTCGGAGGTTCGATTCCTCTCGCCGGCACCATAGATCAAAGACTTGCGTAATGTTGAACGGGCGGCGCCCCCTTCGCATATCCGGACTCTTGGGCCGGGCCGATGCAAACCACGCATATGAGGCGCGGTTCGTTCGCAACCGATGCATCAGCGCGCCGCCCGCTGGCTCGCGCGCGTCATCGTGCCGCCCGAGCGGTTCCGCTGGTTGATCGCCAGAGTACTCGCCAAAAGCATTTTGATATTCCGCCTGCTTCCAGCTCAACGATTGACGACCTGACAATGACTTCGTTGTAGTTGTCTTGGCAACATTTAGCACCTGACCATCTAGACCAAAGGCGACCTCGGCCTTTCATACGGCCTTGCGAATCCGCGCTAATCTGCAACGTGTTCGACCTGAGCCGCACAATAGCGCCGTGATAGTCTTTCGAATTCCTTACTTTTCACGAATCCTTGCAGAGTAACGCACAACAATGGTATTCCATTGGCCGCCCTACGTAACTGCATAATCACCGGTTCCATAACGGTCCATAGCTTTTTCACTTCGTGTCCTTGATACTTGACTACGGTTTTCCTCGATAGGCCACGACTACAATCATTAACCACACGGTCGTAGGCCATCAACACTTCTAACATCGCGTTTTGAACCCGATGAGAATGCTTGGAATACTGGTCGTAGGTCATTGTGGACTTATGATTGAGAATCCAATGCCGCACGTAACGTCCTGCCAGGGCAGTTTCGTCGGCGCGCAAGTCCTGCGGAAACCTGAACTTCTCGTCTCGGATGGCGTCTAGGAACTCCTTTTCGCGAAAATGATTCATCTGACGCCGCACGAACACAACAAACCATACAATTGCCAGGGCACTGATCCATTGTGCTACCACGAAGAGTACGAAGAGGATCTCGTCAGTGGTCATTAGCATAGACAGTACGATACACGTCTTCGCTTATCAGATCGCGTCAGATGACCCGAAGCTGGCTTAAGTCCCCATATGGCCCCCTCTTAGCCATTGTTGTAGACCCTCTTTAACAAACGCGTTTTGTGTTGGCGTCTCGCGCGCGTCCGTTCGACCGTCTCAGTCGCCACG
>JACCXJ010000378.1 GCA_013697045.1 Gammaproteobacteria bacterium
GCGCGGTGCACATCCTACGGGAACGGATGTCGTGGGCAGGACAGCGTCGGCCACCGGGTCCTGCTAGCTAGCCCCATCGGCGCCACCTGCGACAAAGTCGCTATCGGGCCCTACGCGGCACCCCCCCCGCGCCCGGCCGCGGTGACGGCCCACCGCCATCCGGAACGAGCGGCGGGTGGCCCCGACCCTCCCGATCTGTCACCATGGACCCGCCTCGGCGCCCGGGGTCGAGGCCCCGGCGCCGCCTCCATCGCCCTGGTCCCGACGGGGTAGCTTTCCGCTTCAGAACACAATGTTATACTGGATACCCAATAAGGAGCTTCAATATCTTTGGCCCAAGCTGTCCGCAAGCGCGCCTCGCCGCCCATCGCCCTCAACGGGCACATCGTCCGGCACCTCAAAGAGGGGGGCTTGCTGGCCTTGTGCGCGGTCGCCTGTTTCGTCTTCGTCGCGTTCCTGACCTATCACCCCGCGGACCCGGCCTGGACTCATACCGGTACCCACGTAGGGCGCGCCATCGCCAACAAGGCCGGCGTGGCCGGCGCGTGGCTCGCCGACGTCGCGCTGCACCTCTTCGGTTACGTGGCCTATCTCTTTCCCGCCGCCCTCTGCTTCTCGGCCTGGCTCCTGTTCAAGGGCCTGCGTAGCGAGGACGGCCCGGATTATCTCTATGGCGTGACCCGCCTGGTCGGCTTCCTCCTCACCGTCGTCCTGGGCAGCGGGCTCGTGTGGACACATCTCGACTGGGGCGACGCGCTACCCTACCGCGGCGCCGGGATCGTAGGGGGTCTGATCGGGCGGCAGGTGGGAGCGGCCTTCGGCCACCTCGGCGGGACCATGCTCATGCTCGCCATGTTCTTGACCGGGGTGACCTTGTTCACCGGCTTGTCGTGGTTCCGGGTCATGGACATCACCGGTCGCTGGGTGCTGCGGGGAATCGACGTCGTGCGTTACGTGTTCGCGTCCATCACCGACCGGCTGCACGGCCGGCGCGTGCGCCGCGAGCGCGCCCAGGTGTTCGAGGTCGAGACGAGCAGGATCGCGGAGCGCCCCAAGCCCAGGATCGAGGCCCCGCCGTTACGCGCGGAGCGCCCCGTATCGTTCGGGCGCGAACAGCAGGTCTCCTTGTTCGATCCCCCCGATGCCGTGCAACCGCCCTTGTCGCTGCTCGATCTGCCCCCGCCGCCGCGCGCCGGTTTCTCGACCACGACGCTCGAGGCCATGTCCCGGCAGGTCGAGCTCAAGCTCCAGGACTTCGGCATCGAGGTCGCCGTCGTGGCCGTCCACCCGGGGCCGGTCATCACCCGCTTCGAGCTGCAGGCGGCGCCCGGGGTCAAGGCCAGCCGCATCACCAGCCTCCACAGGGACCTGGCGCGCTCGCTGTCCACGATCAGCGTGCGGGTGGTCGAGGTGATCCCAGGCAAGTCCGTCATCGGGCTCGAGATCCCCAACCACCATCACGAGCTGGTGGCGCTCCGGGACATCCTGGGCGCACCGGAGTATGAAGGCAATCCCTCCCCACTGACCCTGGCGCTCGGCAAGGACATCGGTGGAAAACCGGTGGCCGTGGACCTCGCCAAGATGCCGCATCTCCTGGTGGCGGGGACCACCGGCGCCGGCAAGTCCGTGGCCTTGAACGCCATGATCCTGAGCATGCTCTACAAGGCCACGATCAGGGATGTGCGGCACATCATGATCGACCCCAAGATGCTGGAGCTGTCGGTCTACGACGGGATCCCTTCGCTCTTGGCGCCGGTCGTCACCGACATGAAGGAGGCCGCCAATGCGCTGCGCTGGTGTGTCGCGGAGATGGAGCGGCGGTACAAGCTCATGGCCGCGCTCGGGGTCCGCAACCTGGCCGGCTACAACCGCAAGATCAGGGACGCCGAGACGGCGGGCGAGCCCCTCCGGGACCCGTTCGGGACTCCCGGGCCCGTGGCCGAAGAGGGTTGGGCGGGCGAGGTCGAGGTCGCCCTGCTGAGCACCTTGCCCTACATCGTGGTCATCGTGGACGAGCTCGCCGACATGATGATGACGGTGGGCAAGAAGGTCGAGGAGCTGATCGCGCGCCTGGCCCAGAAGGCGCGGGCCGCGGGCATTCATCTCATCCTGGCGACGCAGCGGCCGTCCGTGGACGTCATCACGGGTCTCATCAAGGCCAACATCCCGAGCCGCATCGCCTTCCAGGTGTCCTCGCGCGTGGACTCGCGCACCATCCTCGACCAGATGGGCGCCGAGAACCTATTGGGCCACGGCGACATGCTCTACCTCCCGCCCGGTACCGGGGTGCCGGTGCGGGTACACGGCGCCTTCGTCTCCGATCAAGAGGTCCACAAGGTCGTGGCCTACCTGAAGAGCCGGGGGGCCCCCGAGTACGTCGAGGCCATCGTGTCCGGCGAAGACGAAACCGGCGCCGACGACCCGGTGGCTGAGCTGGAATCGGGCGGCGAGGCGGATGCCTTGTATGACGAGGCGGTGCGCTTCGTCACCGAGACCCGGCGGGCCTCGGTTTCCGGGGTCCAGCGGCGGCTCAAGATCGGTTACAACCGCGCGGCGCGCATGGTCGAGGAGATGGAGCGCCAGGGGGTGGTCGGTTCGCTCCAGTCGAACGGCTTCCGGGAGGTCCTGGTGCGGCCGCCCCCGGCGGATTGAGGGGGCCCATGCGCATTCGCTGCTGGGCCTATGTCGTGTGTACCGCGCTCGTCCTGGCCGCCGGATCGGCACGCGCCGCCGGTGGGGCCACGGCGCCGCTTGATGAATTCTTGAAGGGCCTGGTGAGCCTCAAGGCGCGTTTCGAGCAGGTCTTGCTGGACGAGCAGGGGGTAGAGCGGGAGCGCTCGCAAGGGACGTTCTACCTCTCCCGCCCCGGCCGGTTTCGCTGGGATTACGAAAGCCCCTATCAGCAATCCATCGTGGCCGACGGTCAGCGCGTCTACGTCTATGACAAGGACCTGGAGCAGGTCACGGTAAAATCCCTGCAAAAGGCCCTCGGGAGCACGCCGGCGTTATTGTTGGGTGGGGAAGTGAACATCGCGGAGCGCTTCGTCGTCTCCCGCGGCGCGCCCGCCGAGGGGCTCGTGTGGCTCGAGCTCGGGCCCAAAGACCCGCGTGCGGCGCGCGAGGCCGGCGGTTATGCCCAGATCCGCCTGGGGTTCGCCGGCTCCAGCCTCAAACGCATGGATCTCCGCGACAACCTGAATCAGACCACGCGTATCGAGCTCAAGAACGCGGAGCGCAACCCAAAGCTGGACCCGTCCTTGTTCACCTTCACCCCACCGCCGGGCGTGGACGTGCTCGACGCCGAGCACGATCTCTAAGCCTCTACCTCTAAGCCTCTACCTCCTGCCTCGCGGCCGCGCGGTTGCGAACGGCGTCGGTCATCTTCTGCAACTCGCCGCTCTGATAGAGGTCCAGCACGATATCGCAGCCGCCAACCAATTCCCCATTGATGAAGACCTGGGGGAAGGTCGGCCAGTTGGAATAGCGTGGCAGGTTCTGCCGCACCTCCGGCTCGGCCAGGATATCCACATGCACGAAATCCACGTGACAGGCCCTGAGGGCCTCGGTGGCGCGCATGGAAAACCCGCACTGGGGGAAGTCCGGCGTCCCCTTCATGAAGATGACGACGGGGTTGCCCTCGATCGTCTGTTTGATCCGTTCCATTGCATCCATATCTGACCTCTCGCTCGATGGTGATTCGACTATGGGGTGCGCAGTGTAATCGTTTCGGGCGGAACAAACAGGGCCCCAACCCCCGCCGCCGGCGGTCTGGAGCGTCAAGCGATCGCCGGGCGCTGCCGTGAGGTGTACCTTGCCCGGCAGCGGTGTACCGTTCAGGAGTGTGACGGCCCGCTGCCCGTCCCCGCCTCCGGCCAGTCCCCAGGGGGCATAGCGGCGGCGCTCGCCGAGCACGGTCACGGAGGTCGGCGTAAGGAACTGGAACTCGCGCGTGAGGCCGCGTCCTCCCGCGTACCGCCCGCGACCGCCGGTGGCCTCGCGCAGCGCATAGCGGGTGACGCGCAGGGGATAGCTGGTCTCCAGGACCTCGATGGGCGTGTTGCGGGTGTTGGTCATGTGGGTCTGCACACCGTCCAGACCGGGGCCGTGCGCGTGTGCCCCCATGCCGCCGCCAATGGTCTCGTAGTAGTCCCAGGCGTCGGTGCCCATGGCGCTTGATCCCATTGCAAGGTTATTCATGCTCCCGTGGCTGGCCGCCGGGATGGCCTCGGGAAGGGCCTGGGCGAGGGCGCCGAGGACCACGTCCACGATCCGGGTGCTGGTCTCGACATTGCCGGCCGCGACCGCCGCCGGCCGGCGGGCGTTCAGCAGGCAGCCCTCGGGCGCCGACAAGGTGATGGGCCGAAAGGCCCCGGCGCAGGCCGGGGTCTCGCGCGGCATGAGGCAATAGAACACGTAGTAGACGGCCGCCGCCGCGACCGACAAGGGGCAGTTGAGGTTGCCCGGAACCTCTGCCGCCGTGCCGGCAAAGTCGGCGTGCACCCGCTCCGCCGAGACGGTCAGGGCCAGCCGGATGGGGATATCCTCTTGCCCCTGCCCGTCGTCGTCGAGCCAATCGGTGAAGCGATAGCACCCGGCCGGGATGCGTGCCAGGGCGGTCCTGGCCATGCCTTCCCCGTAGTCGTTCAAGTCGTCGAGCGACGCCCGATAGCGCCCCGGACCGAGGCCCGCCACCGAGACCCCCAACCGTTCGAGGCCACAGCGGTTGGCACCGATCTGGGCGGCGAGATCGCCGCGCGCAGTGCTCGGATCACGCGTCGTCCGGATCAGCCAATCCAGGACCTCCGTGAGCAGGCTTCCCTCCGCCATCAGCCGCTGCGGGGCGATCACGAGCCCCTCGTCCTCGAGCCGGGTCGCGATCGGCATGCCGCCCGGGGTCGCGCAGCCGATGTCCGCATGATGGGCCCGGTTGACCACGAAGCCGCAGTGCTCCGTCCCGTGGAAGAGCGGTGCGATGAGGGTGACGTCCGGGAGGTGCGTCCCGCCGAGGTAGGGATCGTTCAAGATGACCATGTCCCCCGGCGCCGGGTCCAGGCACTCGACGATCCCCGACATCGCGAAGGCCATGCTGCCGAGGTGCACGGGGATGTGCGCCGCCTGGGCCGACAGCTGGCCTTTTGTGTCGAACACCGCGCAGGAGAAATCCAGCCGATCACGGATGTTGGGCGAGAAGGCCGTGCGCCTCAACGCCGTGCCCATCTCCTCGCAGATCGCCTGCAAGCGGCTGGCGAACAGGCTAAGCTCGATCGGTTCCATTAGGGCGGGTGCTCCGGGGCATGGAGATGAGCGGGGGACATGGGCTCGTGCTTGGGTGATCCGCCGCTTCCGCAAGCTCGGACCAAACGGTACCGCTCGAAGGCCCGGTGATAAATGCGTCCGCCTTGCATTGTCATGATTCGACGAAGTCTATCCCGCACGATGGGATATCCGGCTGGATCACAAGAATACGTCAGCATGCACCCGGAAGCGTCGGCCCAGGCGCTTTGCGATTTCCTTGCTGATGGCGCGCCGGCCGTTCAAGATATCTGAGATTCGGCTTCGGGGTGCGCAGTCTGGGAGATCTTCGTGCTTCAGCCCGTGCTGCTCCATCAGCAAACGCAACACCTCGCGCGGCTCGGCTTCCGGGATCTGAACGTGCTCACCTTCATATTCTTGTACTTGTTCACTCAAATAATGCAGCACCTCGGCTAGAGGGTGATTCTCATTGTCGCCAATTTCATCGATCAGCACGTCAATCGTCGCACAGGCTTGCGCGTAATCAGCTTCGGTGCGAACAGAGGTTACGCCGACCAGTTCCTTGAACGGTGTCCACGCCCCGAGGATAGGCTGCGGTTCGGGAACCCTCTTGATTGAGTAACTCATCATTTCCTCCGTTTCCAGGCGCCACGGTCATACTGTTCGTGAGTGAGAACCGCGCGGATATAAACCTTGCGTCGGTTGTAGAAATGCAGGGTGGGTTCGGCATGCTTTTTATGCCGCAACCCACCAACTCGGCCCGCGCAGCGGGCCTCCTTCCCAAGCCGTACTCCAAGTGTCGGCCGACGGGTTGGTGGGTTACGCCGCAAACAGCGCGGCTAACCCACCCTACATTTTATCCGAAGCGCTTTGCTATGACGTGCATTCGTCGCAATAATACACCAAACCGTCTACGTGCCGTGTCCCGGCACGGATTTGTCGACCGGTTGGGGATTGATGGGCCTTCACCGGGGCCATCGCGAAAGGCGAACGAAGGCTCAGGTCGATCGGTTCCATCACGGCGGGTGCCCCGCGGCATGGAAGTAGGAACGGTATGCGTCATCCGCGGCAGGGCTTGGGGCTGTACTCGTCCGCCCGCGGCCTGACCCAGTAGACGCGATCCCGATGCGCTATGCTATCCGCAGACACACTCTCCTGCTAGAACCTTGAGCGTGCCGGGAGGGAGTGGGGGGGGCGTTTGGGCTGGCCGTGGCCGGGTTCCGGGTGGCTGTGGGGGACGCATAGGCGAGGATCCGGTGCCCGGACGCGAGTACACCCGCGCCGCTCGAGGGGCCTTGATCGGCAGGACGGTGCGGAGTGGGAAGGCGCCTACCCGCTGACCTATCGAACTCATACTAGAGCCCGGTGTCGACGAGGTTCCGCCCGACGCCGATGGCCGGGTGCGGGAGGGCAAACCCGTCGACAAGAGCCTGATCTACAAGCTGCTTAACAACCGCACCTACCTCGGCCCCATCTCCTCGCAGATCGCTTGGAGCCGGCTGGCGAACAGGCTAAGCTCGATCGGTTCCATCACGGCGGGTGCTCCACGGGATGGAAATAATAGCGGAGTGGGTCATGTGAGCACGGTTGGGGCCGGGGTATTCTCGCAGATGAGGATGAGCGCCCGCGGCCGGGTGTGGCCCAGTAGACGCGATCCCGATGCGCTATGCTACTACCCGCAGACACACCCTCCTGCGAGAACCTTGACCGTGCCGGGAGGGAAGTGAACAGTCGGGCGTGCGAGTCAGCCACTGCACGCGGGAGGAGAATCCATGGATCCCCTCGAGAGGTTGCTTTTGACGTGGAGAAGCCCCTTCGGATGATCCGGTAACGGCGTGGCTCGCGCTACGCGGGCGCTTCGCCGCCACCTGGTATCGCGGCCCTAGTTTTTTTGTAACGTAAGGTGACAAACCCCGTCGGGCTCACACTAAGTTACAAACGGCACTCGCATACCACCCTGCCATGCGATATAAAAACACCGTGACGAAAGACAGTGTTCTCGTCGTTGACGATGATCGCGAGATCCGGACGCTCTTGTACGTTCCACGGGGAATGGGTGCGCGACGATAACGTGACATTCATCAATGATAACCCTTGCTCCGCGTGCGCACAGCGCACCCTACGCCTGCTCATTTGCTCGCCTCGACTGCGCGCCCCCAAAGGTACGCAGCGTACACGCCCACGGCGCCCATCACCAGCATGAGTGCCGACAGCACACCAACTGCTACCCGACCAGCGAGGCTATAGTTGTAGGCTCGCAGAATGAACGACGGCGGCTGTTCTGTGAACGAACTGAAATGTCCGGCCCAACCGAACAGAACTCCCGCAAACGCGAAGACGGTCCAGAATCGCGGGCCAACCTTGCCTTTGACGTATAGAAAAAGGCCCACACCAATCGCGCCGTAGAGGACAACGCTGGCGATTACCAAGGCGAAGAGCTCAGTCGACGGCCAGCGCAGGCCGTCTCGTATCACATGATCGGCCGTATGTCCGAGACTGAGCAGGGACCCAGCGGCGATCAGAGCAACGAGTTTCTGATTAATCATGGGCCTCTAGCCTCGGTTTAACCTAGAACGCTCGGCTGGAGCGCCTTGTTGGGCGTAGAGTTCCGTAATTTCAATAGCCTACCCTGTGGTTTCGTAAGGTCGGGTCATGACCTCAAGGAGATGACCGTCGGGATCATCGAAATATACCCCTCGGCCGCCGTTGTGCTGGTAGGTTTCGCCAGCGCGTTGCTTGCCAGGGGCAGCCCAGTATTGGATCCCTCTATCACGGATGCGGGCGAAGATTTGGTCGAAGTCGTCTTCACCTACCAGGAAAGCATAGTGCTGGGAAGAAATTTCGCTGCCGTTTTCGTAGAAGTCGAGGGACACGCTGTTGTTGAGGTGGACGACGAGCATAGGCCCAAATCGGGTGGGGCTTGGCAGCCCCAAGATATCTATGAGAAACGTTGCCGACTTCTGCTTGTCGCGGCACCAGACGATCGTGTGGTTTAGCTGCACGCTCACGTAGCGATCCTCCTTTCCGACGCCCAACGTTGCTGCCCATCAGCAAACGCAGGGTGCGCTGTGCGCACGCGGATTATTCGTTAAGTTCACCATAGCCGCCTTGGGTTCGAGCTACGGCAGTACCCGCCCAGTCGTTTGGATACAGACCGAGCCGGACATAACGGTGAAACGTCGAATACGGCCAATCACGGACTTCGGCGACGAGCCCATGCTTGACCGGGTTGTAATGAACATAATCCA
>JACCXJ010000394.1 GCA_013697045.1 Gammaproteobacteria bacterium
GGCACTCGCCCACAAAAACCGCATCGTGCACCGGGATCTCAAGCCCCACAACGTGATGATAGCCCGCGACGCCGAGGGACAGGAGACCCCCAAGCTCCTGGACTTCGGGATCGCGAAGGCGGTCGAGCCCGATGGGGCCACGCTTACGTCGACCGGCATGGTGCTCGGCACCCCGCGTTACCTGTCGCCGGAGCAGGCCCAGGGCCTGTCGGTCGATGGGCGCAGCGATCTCTACTCGCTCGGGATCGTCTTCTACGAGATGCTGGTCGGGCGCGTCCCGTTTGACGATCCGTCCATCCCCTCGCTCCTCGTGAAGCACATGGCCGAGCCCCCGCGGCCGCCCTCGGACCTGTGCCCCGGCCTCCCGCCGGCCATCGAGTCGATCGTCCTGCGCCTGCTCGAGAAGGACCCGGCCCGCCGCTTCCAGAGTGCCGAGGACCTGTCCGCGGCCCTCGCGGCTCTCGATCCGGCCGTGCCGGCCGGCAACGCGCCGACGCTTGCGGCAGGTACGATACCGAGCCCCGGGCTCCGCGCCCCGAAGGCGGCGGCGGGCGAGGCTACCATCTCGGACGAGCGGCGAACGACCCGATCGAAAAGTCTCAACTGAAAATGGTCTCGAATAACGTTCAGGCTAACCACTGCTCGATACAATCGATATTGTTGTAGCTCAGAACAGTGACCCGCCCTTTGATGTGGCCGCAGTCGTTCTAGAAGAAGATACGGCGTTAATACTTAGATCCTTACTTTCCAAATGCTGAACACAACAACTCGAACAAATTCTATTCATACGCAAATTCAATAAGCTTTCAGCACCAGCTTGTTCCCTCCCCCTGGCAGGGGGAGGGCCAGGGTGGGGGTTGAGCGCTGCGGGCTGCGTCATTCCGATTGGACGCGCTCGACCCCATCCTATCCTTCCCCCTTCCAGGGGAAAGGGACAACGAATTTCAAATGTCTTTGGCTAGGGTTTACTCTGACTCCGAACTACGGACCCCGGAACTACGTCAACCTGACCCCTTTTCCCGCCCCTGAACGGCGGCGAGGAAGCCGCGCAGGATGTTCAATTCGTTCTGGTCGAGACGGGCGCGGTTGAACAGGCGTTTCAGACGGTGCATCAGCCGGCCCGGCTTCGCCCGGTCCAGGAACCCGACCGCCACCAGGGCCTCTTCCAGATGGGTGTAGAGCTGCTCGAGCTGCTCGGCGGTGGCGGAACGCGCCTCCGTCCGCGGGCTCATCGGCCCCTCGTCCAGGGCGGCCTGCCGGACCTCGTAGGCCATGATCTGGACCGCGGCCGCGAGGTTCAGCGAGCTGAAATCCGGCGCAGTGGGGATGCACACCATGAGCTGGCAGCTCTCGATCTCGGTATTGGCGAGCCCGGAATGCTCCGGCCCGAACACCAGGGCCACCTCCCCGTGCCGCGCGGCGTCGAGGACCTCTGTCGCCGCCGCGCGCGGGCCGGCCTCGGGCCAGGCAATGCCGCGCCGCCGGGCGCTCGTGCCGACGACCAGGCCGGAACCCGCGAGGGCCTCGGGCAGAGACGCATGCACGCCGGCATGGTATAAAACGTCGTCGGCACCCGCGGCCATGGCCGTGGCCTCGGCCGAGGGGAAGCGGCTCGGGGCGACTAGGCACAGGCGCGTGAGGCCCATGGTCTTCATCGCCCGGGCACACGCCCCGATGTTGCCGGGGTGGGTCGGCCGGACCAGGACGACCCGCACCCTCGACAAGGGCCCAGGCCCGATCGACGCCGCACCCGCGGAGCTGCTCAGAGACACACTATGCACCCAATGCTCAACATCGCCGTCCGTGCCGCGCGCCGCGGGGGGGACATTATCGTGAGGCACGTCGATCGCGTGCAAGGGCTGAAGATCGACACCAAGAGCCGCCACGACTATGTGAGCGAGGTGGACAGGCTGGTCGAGGCGGCCATCATCGACACCCTGCGCAAGGCCTACCCGGACCACGGCATCCTCGCCGAGGAGAGCGGCCTAGAGGGTCCCGAGGACTGCCTGTGGGTCATCGACCCGCTAGACGGGACCACCAACTTCCTGCACGGCTTTCCGCAGTTCGCGGTGTCTATCGCCTTCAAGCGCAAGGGCGTCTTGGAGCAGGCGGTGGTCTATGACCCCTTGCGCGGGGAGCTTTTTACCGCCACCCGCGGCGAGGGCGCCATGCTCGACGACCGCCGGATCCGGGTGAGCAACCGCGCCGGCCTCGAGGGCGCCCTCATCGGCACCGGTTTCCCGTTTCGCGGCCTGGAGCGCCTCGACGCCTACCTCGCGGCCCTCAAGGCCGTGATCCCCGTGAGCGCGGGGATCCGGCGGGCCGGCGCCGCGGCCCTGGACCTGGCCTATGTGGCCTCCGGGAGGCTCGATGGGTTTTGGGAGCTGGGGCTCAAGGAATGGGACATGGCGGCCGGCGCGCTCCTGATCGTGGAGGCCGGTGGCCTCGTCAGCGACGTCCTCGACCGCTACGACTATCTCACGAGTGGCAACATCGTCGCGGGCAGCCCCCGGGTCCACCGCGACCTCTTGAAGACCCTCGACCCGTTCCTGCTTTCCGGACCCCTCGCCTAACCCGCATTTCTCACCACCACGCTGCTGCGACCGCCGAGGCGCCGGAGTGGTGAGCGATCCGGGCTGGCGCCTCACGACCCCTCACCCGCGCCGACTGGATTCAAGCATTCGTCCCCAGGACCGCTAAGAACAACGCACCGACCTGCTCCCCGCGAAAGGACTCGCAGGAAGCCACGGTGTAGGTAGGGATACTCCCTGTCCAGGGATGGACCCCCACCCTCCCGGCTACTGCCCTTCTCTCCCCACCCCCGCGATCCACCGGGATCCCGCGATCCCACCCAACCCGAGCACGTGACCCGGCGCCCGCCTAGCCGGGTGCCCTCGGCCCCGATCCCACGCCCTCGGCGGCGATGCGCGCGCGCCAGGCGCGGCTCTGGCCCAGGATGGCCTCCACATCGAGCGTCGTGAAGCCCCGCGCCGCGAGCAACCGCCGCCCGGCGACCCACACATCGGTCACGCACTCCCGGCCGGCGGCATAGACGATCTGGGAGATGGGGTCGTAGACCGGCTCGGTATCGATGCCGCCGAGATCGATGGCCACAAGATCGGCGGCCTTGCCCGGCAGGAGCGAGCCGGTGAGGCCCTCCATCCCCAGCGCCCGGGCGCCGGCTAGGGTAGCCATGTGCAGGGCCCGCGCTGCCGGGACGGCACGCGCCTCGCCGGCCTGGGCCTTGGCGAGCAAGGCCGCGGTGCGCATCTCGTTCAACAGGTCCAGGCGGTTGTTGCTGGCCGCGCCATCGGTGCCGAGCGCCACGTTCACCCCGGCAGCCTGCAAGGCGTGCACGGGACAGAAACCGCTCGCGAGCTTCAGGTTCGAGCTGGGGCAGTGGATCACGTGCACGCCGTGCTCGGCGACCAGGGCGATGTCGCTAGAGTCGAGCGCGGTCATGTGCACCGCTTGCAGGCGGGGGGACAGGAGCCCGAGCCGCTTCAGGCGCACGAGCGGCCGCTCGCCGCTTGCCGCGAGCGCCTCATCGACCTCGCGGGCGGTCTCGTGGACGTGCATCTGGATGGGGACATCGAGCTCCTCGGCGAGCGCCGACACCCTTTGCAATGCATCGTCCGAGACCGTGTAGGGCGCGTGCGGGGCGAAGGCCGTGCGCACCAGGGGATGGCCGCGATAGGCATCGTAGACCGCTGTGCCCTTGCTGAAGTATTCGTCGGTGTCTCGCGCCCAGGGGGTCGGGAACTCGATGACGATGAGCCCGGCCGTGATCCGCATGCCGACCTCGGCCGCCACCGCCGCGCCCTGGTCGGGGAAGAAGAACATGTCGTTGAAACAAGTCGTGCCCCCTGCGATCATCTCCGCGATCGCATGCCGCATCCCGTCGCGCACGAACTCCGGGTCCACGAACCGGCGCTCGGCAGGCCAGATGTGATGCTCGAGCCAGTCCATGAGCGCCAGATCGTCGGCCAGCCCGCGGAACAGGACCATGGGGGCGTGGACATGGGCATTCACCAGCCCCGGGATCAGGGCATGGCGATCCAGGAGCTGTATCTCGCGGGCTCGATAGCGCGCCGCGGCGCGTGCGCTCGGCAGGACGTCGACGATCCGGCCGCCATGAACCGCGAGCGCATGGTCGGGGTAGACCGCGCCCTCGGGCTCGACGGGAATGACCCAGCGGGCGTGCAGGAGGAGGTCGATGGGCGTGGTCATCCTATTGATGAGACGGGCCCCTAGGTCGAGGTACTATGGGCCGAGATTCTATAGCAACCACCGGAGATCTCGCGAGAGCATGATCGCCAACCGACACGAGACGGTACCCGACCGGGTACGGGCGCTCCTGTGGCGCGACGGGGGGCTCGGGCTGCTCGACCAGCGCCTCTTGCCCCAGCGCCTCGAGTACCTGTGGCTGTCGCATCCCGCCGAGGTCGCGGACGCGATCCGCCGGATGGTCGTGCGCGGGGCGCCGGCCATCGGCATCACCGCCGCCTATGGCGTCGTGCTCGCCGCGCGCGCGGCCTACGCCCGCAGCGGGGAGCGCTGGCGAGAGGAGCTCGGCACCGATCTGGACGCGTTGCGCGCGGCCCGGCCCACGGCCGTGAACCTCGCCTGGGCCCTCCGGCGCATGGAGGCGCGGTGCGGCAGGCAGAGCGGCGATCCGGAACCGGTTCTGCTCGCCGAGGCGCAGGCGATCCACGCTGAGGACATCGCCGCCAACCGGCGCATGGGCGAGCTGGGTGCCGCGTTCCTCGGGGCAGGCTCGCGCGCCATGACCCACTGCAACGCCGGCTCGCTCGCGACCGGGGGTTTCGGCACGGCCCTCGGGGTCATCCGCAGCGCCTGGGCAGGCAGGGCGCTGACCAAGGTCTATGCCGCCGAGACCCGACCGTGGTTGCAAGGGGCGCGACTCACCGCTTGGGAATTGCGTGAGGACGGCGTGCCGGCGACCCTCCTTGCGGACGGCGCGGCGGCCGATCTCATGCGCCGGGGGCTCATCGATTGGGTGATCGTCGGGGCCGACCGGATCGCGGCCAACGGCGATGTCGCCAACAAGATCGGGACCTACGGCCTGGCGCTCGCCGCCCGCGCCCACGGGGTACGGTTTATGGTCGCGGCCCCGGTCTCGACCATCGACCTCGAAACCCCCGATGGCGGCGCCATCCCCATCGAGGAACGCCCGGCCGAGGAACTGCTGGCTTTGGGCGGACAACGGGTGGCGCCCGAGGGCATCGATGTCTGGAACCCGGTCTTCGACATCACCCCCGCCGCACTCATTGATGTGCTCGTGACCGAGCGGGGCGTGCTCGAAGCGCCGGGCCGGCTCGGCATCGCGGCGCTCTGCCAAGCCGCGTGAGGTCAGCCGCCAGCGGATACTTCACCACCGATGGCCCAAAAGTGATTGAAGCCAATAGTGATTAAGCTTGCAGAAGTCTCGACTGCCGGGTCCTCGGCCCAGCCGAAAACACCGCGCGCCATGGCCTTCACTTCACAGCCGCTTCACGCCGACGCCGAGGTGATGCGCAGGGCTGCGGCGCTCATCGAGACCCACGATCTCGGCCCGGCCGGCGGCGCACACGGCCGGGCGGCGGCGGAGACCCTGGCCGGGATCGCGCCCGATCCCGAGGCCCTCGCGGCCGCCCTGCTTCTCCCCGCCCTCGAGGACGGGTGCCTGGACCTCGGTACCATCGAGAAACGGGTCGGGACAGAGACGGCACGCCTCGTCGCATCGGCGGCGCGCATCGCGGTGCTCAAGGACTACCGGCCGCTCGGCCATGAGCACGGCGAGACGCGCCGGTTACGTGACATGCTGCTGGCTATCGTCGAAGACCCGCGCGGCCTGTTGATCCGCCTGGCCGATCAGCTCGTGCGCCTGGGTATCGCCTCCACCCTCGACGCCGCGACCCGCCGCCGGCTCGGCGAGGACACGCTCGCGGTGTTCGCACCACTCGCGGGCCGGCTCGGTGTGTGGCAGCTCAAATGGCAGCTCGAAGACGCCTCCTTGCGCTACGTAGAGCCCGCGGGTTTCGACCAGATATCCAAGGCCCTCAAGCGCCCGCAACCCGAGCGCGAACGCTACATCGCAAGGGTCGTCACCGACCTTCGGCGCGAGCTTTCGGTGGCCGGCATCCCAGCCAAGGTCACCGGCCGATCCAAACACGCCTACAGCATCTGGAACAAGATGCGGCACAAGGGCATCGGATTCGATCAGGTTCACGATCTTTTGGCGGTGCGCATCCTGGTCAACCAGATAGCCGACTGTTACGCCGCCCTCGGACAGGTCCACGGCCTGTGGCGGCAGGTCCGGGAAGAGTTCGACGATTACATCGCCAAGCCCAAAGCGAACGGCTACCGTTCACTCCACACCGCCGTCCTGGGTCCCGACGACCAGGTCATGGAGGTGCAGGTCCGCACCCACGCCATGCACCGCGACGCCGAGCTGGGGGTGGCCGCGCATTGGCGCTACAAGGAAGGCGGTGGCGCGGGGGGCGATTGGATCACCTGGCTCAAGGGGTTTCTTGCTGCCGACGACACGGATGACAGCGACTCGGGTGCGGGCGGCACCATCGCTCCCGAGGGGATTCTCGAGCATGTCAGGACCGAGGCGCTCAGGGCCCATGTCTACGTCTTGACCCCCAAGGGCCGGGTCATCGAGCTGCCCCACGGGGCGACGGCCCTGGATTTCGCCTACGCGGTCCACACCGAGGTTGGCCATCGCTGCCGCGGCGCCAAGGCCGATGGGGCCATGGTGCCCCTTGCCGAGCCCCTGCAGAGCGGGCAAGTGATCGAGGCCATGACCGCCCGCCACGGCACGCCGAGCCGGGACTGGCTCAATCCGGCCCGTGGGTTTCTGAAGACCGGAGCGGCGCGAGCCAAGGTGCGGCACTGGTTCAAAGTACGCGACCACGACCGACACCTGAGCGCGGGCCGCGTCCTCCTGGAACGCGAGCGTCGCCGCCTGGGGCTGGCGGAGGTCGATATGGCGGCCACGGCGCGGCACTTCGGCCTGAAGACGCCACACGATCTCTTGGCCGCCCTGGGCCGCGGCGACCTCAGTCCGGGACAGATCGAGCATTGGCTGGGCAGACCGGCATCGCCGCCCGCGGCGAGCCTGTCGAGCCCGTGTCTGGAGCGACTCCGGCCGGCCCCCGCCATGCCCGTCGAGGTCCTCGGGATCAACAACCTCCTCACGCGCTTCGCCGGCTGCTGCAAACCAGTGCCCGACGACCCGATCCGGGGCTACATCACCCAGGGCCAGGGCATCACCATTCACCGCCTCGAGTGCGCCAATCTCGGGCGGCTCGCCGAGGGCCGTCCCGACCGGCTCATCGACGTCGCCTGGGGCCTGCACCGAGGCCGGTGCTACCGCGCCGAGATCATGGTGGACGCCGACGACCGGCGCGGCCTCCTGCGCGATGTCTCGGACGCCGTCACGGGTGAGCACATCGAGATCCTGGCCGTCAACACCCACTCCGACCGCAGCACCGAAACAGCCCGCATGACCTTCGTGGTCGAGATCGAGAGCGCCGAGCAACTCGATCGCGCCATCCGCCGCGTCACCTCCGTCCCGGCCGTGCTGCGCGCCTCACGGAAGCGCTGAGCGTTACGCGAGCCGGGGCTCGCGCTCAATGTCGTACCCCTCAAATCACCTACGACCCGTCTTTGTAAGCTTTCCGAGCAAGCGATGTAACCTTTACCGCCCATGCGCTCCATTGGATGCTTCGACGGTACCAGACATAACGCTGGAATCAATGGCTTAAGGGTCGCGTTTCACGTGGCATAAACGTTGTTGCGATCCGAATCTACAAGCGCAGTTTGTTTTAGACTACTCAAGTTGGAGGACGATCATGCATACCAAATCGACTAGCACGCGCCTCGGCGAAGAGATGGGCGAGAGGATGGCCACCAGTTCAGAGCCGGTTAAACCAGCTACCGGACAACCAACCGGCCAGGAAGGCGTAGACATCGTAGGTGCACGGGACTTTAGTTCAGGGCCTGGTCCGGAGATTATGGCCGCGGACACCCTGGAGGGCGATACCGTCGTCAACAGGCAGGGCGAGACGCTCGGCGAAATCGAGCATATCATGATCGACGTACCGCGAGGGCGGGTGGCTTATGCCGTGCTATCGTTCGGTGGGATCCTTGGGATCGGGGATAAGCTATTTGCGATTCCCTGGAGCGCCTTTACGCTCGATGCGGGTAATCATACCTTTATCCTGGATGTCCCCGAACAGCGTTTGAGGGATGCACCTGGATTCGACAAAGACCATTGGCCTGCGATGGCCGACGAACGCTGGGCGAGCGAGGTTCATTCCTATTACCATGCTCGCCCGTATTGGGGGCAGTAACCCTTGCGCGGTGTCTGGATATCCATAGTACCGGAGAATGCCCTTCGTTAGGCTTCGAAGAAGAGGACGTGTTTATGCCGAGAGGTGATAAATCGAAGTATACGGACAAGCAGAAGCGGCAGGCTCAGCATATTGAAGAGGGCTACGAGCAACGCGGCGTACCGGAAGAGGAAGCCGAACGCCGCGCGTGGGCCACCGTCAACAAAACATCGGGGGGCGGAAGGAAGAGCGGATCGGGTAGAGGCAAGCCCACCAACAAAGGTCCGACCAGGAAAGGTGGCCGGTTGGGCGGTGCCGCGTCGGCCGCTCGCCCGGCGGCGGCGCGGTCTGCCTCCGCCAAGAAGGCGGCAGCGACGCGCGCGAGCCGGGCCAAATAGCAAGACGATACTTGTGCCCATGCGAGGCCGCGCCACACCTAGGGACCCCACATTCGTAATCCGGTTCGACGATACGCCACCGCCCGCCGTGCAGGGCGTGCCGGTCTTGGTGGCTCAGGTCGGATCGACCTTTCCCATGGCGATCATCCGCAGGGCTGTCATGCTCGGGATGAAGAAATAGTCGCCCCCGCGGGTCTCCACCAGGCGGGGGATCTCGTTGACAAAATACGGGGGTTGGCCGGATTCTGGATCGGCGTGGATCACCATCTTGCTGGGACAGGCGGCATCATGGTTCCCGAGGAGCACATCCTTGTCGCTGCCTTCCTTGGAGTCGTTGGCATAGTTGATCCACTGCTGCTGAACGAATTCGAACTGGCGCTCGATGCTGGTGTTCAACGCCATGAAGATGACGCCGTGATTGCCGTCGTCGCGGCCGCGATCCCGCACCACGCCGTAGGGTAGGCCCCGGCGCAGTATACGGCGCCGATCGTCCAGCGCGCCCGGCGTATCATAGGCGCCGTCCTCGCCGAACTCCAGAGAGCCGCGCGGGTTAATGCGACGGATATGCGCGCCGATGGGACATTTGTATCCCATGAGGTCGAAACGAAAATCGGCCAGCATCCTGTCCTGTGTCTGCTTGTTCGCGGCGGCGAATCGCTGGTCCCATGCGGCCTTGCTCGCGGCATCCGGCGTATCGACGACCGGTGCGCCGTTGTCCCGCCAGCGTCCGGACAACTTGGCCGCCAGCAGTTCCCTCCCGCCGGGGAAGGATCCGGCGTGCGCATCCAGGAGTCGCTCGAAACAAGCGACGTTCTGGTGCAACTTGCGGTACACCATGAAGGTACCGTTGCGGGACAGCAGGGTCGGGACGGGCGCCGGGGGGTATTCGTGGGCCTCGTCGGGATGGCCGAGTAGGAACTCGCCCGTCGCGAGGCGCGCCCATCCACCCTCCCGGGTGAGCTTGCCGCGGCCGGCGACGCGATACTCGTCGGTGATCTGGCCTTCGAATACCGGATCGCCGATCCCATCGGTATAGCCGAAGTGCTCCTTCGCGCAGGGCTGACCGTTCTCGTCGTAGAGTATGGAGGCATCCTGAAAAGGGAGATCCTCCTGGCCGTCATCGCCGCGATGTCCGGTCAGCAGGACGACACCACCATCGCTGGCGTCGATCTGGGACTTCACCCACTGATAGCACTCCTCGACATACTCCATCGTCTGCCCGTTGATCGCCATCGCGATGTGCACGTCCTCTCCCTTGGCCCAAACCTTATCCCAATGTTCCGGATCGCTGGGCCCATCGTCCCCGAGGATCGCCTTGCGTTTCTTCATCCCCATGATGAATTCCTGGGGGAACCCCATCAACGAGGCCGTCGGCAGCCCCAAGGCCTTCAAGCCCTGATAGGTAAACGCGATGTTGATAGGCGCGTCGGGCCTGGGAATGACCCCCTCCGGTGGTGCTCCCCAACTGACCGAGGTCGTGACCCGTTTGGTGATGGTCCCGACGAACGCTCTCCCCCTGTCGCCGTCGTCTATCCGCAGGAAAAAGAACCGCCCCTTCGGAAACCCGAAGCGCCCGTATGCCCTGATGATGTTGCCTTGTATATCGGCCAGGTCTAGTTGTTTGGTCATATCGAGGTACTCGTTTTTTCACGGGATCGATTGCCCGGGTCTCCATGTCGGCGCCGCCAGATGGTTCGGCTGCACCCGCTCGATAAACGCCCGAAAGGCCTTCTGCAACTCCGCGGCCCCCAACCCTTGGTGGCTGACGGCGAATTTCACGAACTGCTGCTTCAGGTACAGGGCCTTCAATTGCTCTTCCAGCGAATCGTCGGTCGAACCATTGAAAAACAGATTCGCCGTGAGCTGGCAGCGTTTGATGTAGGTGATGAAACCTTCCGCATCGTGCACCTTGTCGAAGGCCACGCAATGTTCCCAGATACGTTTGATATCGGCGCTGATGGCAGACCACATCCCGCGTAGATACGTTTCCAGGTCGCCGTGGAAATTACTCGAGAACACGAGATATCTGGATTTCAGATGGTCTTCCCGAGGAAGGGCCAACAGCCGGAGTCGATCCTTGAAAATGGATAGAATATCCAAGAGATTGCAGAAAGGGTCACACCCCGGTGTCGATTCGTAAAAGACATCATCCAAGATGAAAAAACGCGCGAGATAGGTCTGCGGCACCTTGGCGAGCGGGCTGTCTTCGCAAACGCCCAGGGAGTGCAGTCGATCCTGCACCTCATCCGCGTAAGAGATTTCGCCGATACACCCGTTCTTGATCGGCGATAAGACCGTCAACGCATAGGCTTTGCCACTGATATTGGCCATACTTTCCCCCTTTATCGAGGCCCTTGGGCATCGAGCAAGCGCCTGGCATCGACCGCTTGTGTGGCCAGGCTCACGATCGGGGCCGGTTGCATATCGCCCAGGTAATATTGCACCTTGACCAAGAGTGCGTGGTACTTTTTGAGAAACTCTTCGGGGCCCGCATCGCGGACGGCTTGTTCAAACACGAGCAGCGCCTCTTTCAGGCGTTTGGCGGATTTGACATCGTTGGAGCTGGCGAGTGGATAGGCGTTGTAGTAATGGTCCGTATCGATCTGGTTGTGCCGGATGTAGTCGTGAAAGGGGGTCAGGGGCACCGACTTCGGGTAGCGGACGTTCTTCTTCCAGAAGAGATCCAGACCGCTCGGGATGGCGAAGGTAAAGGAGTCGACGTACTGATCCCAGCTCCCATTGAAGTTGCTGAAGAACAGCATGTAGGAATAGTGCAGGTCTTCCTTGGGCTGACTGGGATCGAGGTGCGGAAACCTCCACCGGTCGATGATGACCCAGCGTGCGTAGTGGATGAGCGATAAGGTCACGAGCCCGCGCAAGCTGCTCGGGGTCCTATTTGCAGCCCAGAAGATGAGCTTGTTGATCCACGCCATGTACCAACGGATCGGCGTGATCACGTTCATGGCATAGGACTTCCCCGCTATGTTCGACATAGACCCCTCCTCTCTCTAAGGCTCTGGAGCTTCAAGGCATCGTTAGGATTCCAATTTGATCCGCGGTGGTCTCGACCGCATGCAGCACCTCGGTTACCCCCCGCGGTCACGCGCGCCAACGGATGATCCCGCTCCCGAGACTGACTCGCGACTCGACGTATTGGCGCCCTCATGACGTGGCGCGGTTCTTGGCGCCGGCGATACTTGTTCTTGGAGCGACCGTCCGTTACGGCGCCCTCGATACCTATCGACAACCATAGCACAAACAATCCCACGTTTGTAGAGGGAAACCGTTACCGCCGGTACCTGCCCAAGGGCCCAGGCCCTGCTGCACGGCATCGGGATGGCCGACACGCACGCTGCGGCGGACATCGCCTTTGACCGGTTCATCGCCAAGGCGATCGAGTGCCTCGCCAAAGACCCGGAGGTGCTGTTGACCTTCACGACTTCCCGGCCGGGCACTGGGTACACCTGCGCACCACCAACCCTATCGAGTCGGTGTTCAGCACGGTGCGCCCCGGCATCGACCGGACCAAGGGCTGTGTGTGGCGGGCGAGCCTCCTCGGGCTTGTCTTCAAGCTCGGTCCGAGTTGATGCGATGGTTAGGCGGTTACTAGTCACTGTCATTCTCATCGGTCCATGCCGCGTGCGAATCTCTCTAACCGAAACCAAAACACCTCGTCCCCTACCGCGTATCCGGCAGTGACAGCGAATGAAAGCAGCGTCAGGCCCTCGTTTGACCAGCTGGCCAAATAAGCTATCCCCCCACAAACGACGGCCAAAATTAGAGCAGAGACCTGTAACATCCGCAAGAGCTGACCATAAAAAACCATTACGTGCGCGTTTTCCTCTGGATTGAATCGGGCGTTGACCTCGGCGTTTACATATCCGATAAAACCGATAAAGCCCAGGGCGGCGAAACTCCAATACCAGCCGCGCACATCGTGCGCGGCGCCCAGAGCGAAAGGCATCGCGCCGTCGACGAGCTTAGGCACGTACGATAGGACGATGAATCCTCTAACGAACCCGTTCCAAACCAGGATGATGATCACCAGCGTGTTTGCCGCGAGTAGCCATTGGGAAACACCATAGTGTGTACCTTCCTCGAAGCATACCAAAACCAAAAACCCGAAACAGGTAGCCTGGATGACGCTGATTACGGTATAGAACGTCGTGTGATGTGCATCGAGTAGGGCAGCCAACACCCGGGCACGGGAATTATCAAATTCTTCAGCCGCTCCTGCAGCCGATGCTGCGTTCGGCGGCGACAGCGGCTCTCTTGGTGGCGCCATGTGGCCGATGACCTCATTGATATGCACGACAAAATCCCCGGAGAAGACATCTTGCGACACAGCATCAGCGAAGAGACTTCGCGCCTCGGAACTGGCCCTGAAGAAGTGCCGAATCCAGGCTTCCCAAGAACGCCAATACTGCTCGTCAGTCCGCGTCTGTCGCAGGACCTTGTTATAGTCGATGTACACCGTTTCGAATAGGTTGAAGTGGAAGTAGAGGAAGGCTTGGCGTCGGGAGACCGCTTCAGGCTCGTTTGAACGGCTCGCCGACATCGGATGGTCGTCGTAGATCGCCCACAGTTCCGGGCGGTTGACCAACTGCCGATCGATGTCGAAGCGGGCGGTCACATACTGATTGCGGGACGTGTAGCGAACACTCGTCGCGCTGTAGCGCCAGGTTCGGAAGGCTACTGCGAGTAATACTAGAAGCGATACGACTGCGATCGCAGTGGGAACAATGAGCTTCAGGTCGATCTCTGACATCGCTCTCCTTCGGTCGAACGCCCGCACAAACCCGCGGGACGAGCGACGCGGCGCTTGCTGCTGTTCGCAAGCGCCGTGACGCGAAGGACCGTCGGGTTCAGCGCGTAGTTAGATGGCGGGGTCATTTCCTGGCTTGTGCGAAGTCTGCAGCTCCTGGTAGATCTTGGCGACGGTGGTTCTTGCCTCGACTTCCTCTTCAAACGACGGGATTACCGGGCCCACTTGCTGGGGATAGGCATCGGAATGTTGAGCGATGTGGTTGGCTCGCGCCATGGGGTACCCCAGCCAGACGGATTCCTTCTCCGATCTTGCCTTCCAGCCCGTGCACCGCGAGGTTCATCTTGACGATGCGGATCGTGTCGCGGTTCCTTTCCTTCTCTTGGCCGTAGAAGGCGACCTTCTTCGCGGTGTCGCCGCCCTCGTGCTCAATGAAGTGGCTCGACTGCACGAACATGCCGCCCGAGCCACAGGCCGCCCTGCACCGGGAGCCACAGCGCCCGGCGGCGCAGGTAGTCGGCCGGGCCATGCGTGCCGGATCTGGCGCCCTTCCTGCCGTGCGCGCCGCGATGGAACGTGGCGCCGATCCCCGATCGGTCCGGCGTGGCGTATGATATGGAAGCTCAAGCCTCATGCTGTAGGGTAAGCCCCAAAAAGGATAAGAAGCTCAATGCGGTTTTGCAACCGCTCGTGTCGCGTCGGACCGGCCGGTCGGTCAGGGAGTGGTCAAGTGGGGGGCGGGACGTGTTCTACAATTTCGAGAAACGGCCCGGTCGGTATCGCGCAGCGTAATGGCCTGCGCAATGAAGAGATCCAGACCTTCACCCTGTCCGGCTCCGTGGAAGACCTGGACCAGGTCAGGGATTCGGCAGGAAGACCGCTGCGCTAGCTAGCACGGCCGGTCGTTCCGCGCGGACCCCCTGCCACGATCCCGCTGCGACTCCAGCACTACACTACCGCCAGGTCACGCCCGCTGGCGCTCCGCTGCCAGACGTAGTGATACACACGACTCGCGACCGCCTCGGTCTCCTCGTCCGAGAACGGCGGCCGGGGGAGCGACTGCCATAGATTATCCAGGATGAACACCTGCACCTCGGCCTGGGTGGCGGTGTTCTGCGTCCAGTCGTGCATCGGTCTCAGCAAGTCGCGTAGCGAGGCGAGCAACGCCCGGCTCGCCTGCTTGAGCCGCTCGCGGTCGGCCTTGCCGATGCCCTCCCTGAAGAGCAGGTCGAACAAGGCCAGCTCGTCGTCGCTGAGGCCCTCCACCGCTGCCCGCCGCTCTTCGGCGTCGAGGCCGGAGGCGAGCGCCACCAACTGCGCGAAGATCTCCTCGACCGCCACCCGGTCCTTCTCGCGGTTGTAGTCCGCGATGATCTCCTGGTATTTCCTGTAAAAGTCCATCTGCATCGGGTTCCGGGCGAGCATCTGCGCCAGCTTTTTCTCGATGACGTCGCGGATGTCTTGCAGCGCGGCGTGCTTGCGGCGCACGTTGCTCGCGAACTCGTCGCGCAGCTTCGCGAAGTCGATCTGGCTGAGATCCACGGTGAGCCCCTCGGCGTGGTCCCCACCGGGCGCCGCGGCGCGGATCGCCTCATTGACGATGCGGTGCAGTTCCTTGAGAACTTCCGTCACGTCTGCGGTGTCGCGCCGGTCTTGCAGCTTCTTGTAAATCGCCTCGATGTTGTCGTGGCGCTCGGCATAGGCCAGGGCGCTCGGTTCCATGAGAAGCGCCTTGAACCGGATGAACGCCTGCCGCGCCATGATCTCGAAGCGGCGCTTGGCCTCGTCCGAGGTGTAGAGCGCGTCCGCGGCATCCCGCAGGGTTTCGATGCGATCGAACCCGGTGGCTCTCCGCAGGCGGCCAGTATCGAGGCCCAGCCCCAGCAGGTGCTTCTCCGCCGCCTCGATGGCCTGCAGCAACGCCACCACCAGCTCCTCGATCGGCGCCACTATGCCGCCGCCGTCGCCGTCCTCTTCGTCCCCAAGGGCGTACTGCGCCAACGCCTCGCGCAGGCTTTTCAGCATGCCGTTGTAGTCGACGATGACGCCGCAATCCTTGCCTGGATAAACGCGGTTGGCGCGGGCGATGGCCTGCATCAGGTTATGCGCCTTCATCGGCTTGTCGATGTACAGCGTCGCCAGGCACTCCACGTCAAACCCGGTGAGCCACATCGCGCAGACGATGGCAATGCGGAAGGGATGCCGCGGGTCCTTGAAGGCGTCCTCGACCGGCACCCGCTTGCCGTCCGGCGTCTGGAAGCCGGTCTTCATCACCATGCGGTGCGGGATGATATCGAAGGCCCATTTCTGGAAGTCGCGTACCTCGTTTTGGGCCTCGCTGATGACGATCTCGACGATCGTGCTCTCCATCCACTGGGCCTGACCGTGCAGCGATTCGATGTCCCTGGCCAGGCGCTCCCGCACGTCGGGGTCGGTGGTCGCGGCCAGCGCCGCTTCCTTGACGGGAATCAGCGCCTCGACCTGGGCGAGCTTGGCCTGCCGGCGCGGCTCGATGCGCTGGAACATCCGCGCGCATGTGATCTTGTCGATGCACACGAGCATCGACTTGCCGGTCTGCCAGCGCGTGGAGCAGTGATCCACGAAATCGGCGGCCAGCTTGTCCAAACGGTCATCGGCGGTGATGACCTCGTAGTCCCTGCCAAGCAGTTTCTCCAGCAGCGCGGCCTAGTCCGGGTCGAGGTCGGCCTTCTCCACGGCCTCGGCGATCCGGTCGTTCAGATCGAGCCGCGCGATACCCAGCTTCTCGCCCCGGTTTTCGTAAACCAGCTTGACCGTGGACTGGTCCTCCTCCGAGCGCTTGAAGTCGTAGCGCGAGATGTAGCCGCCGAAGATCCGGCGGGTCAGCTCGTCGTGCTTGAAGAGCGGCGTGCCCGTGAACCCGATGAACGAGGCGTTGGGCAAGGCGAGGCGCATGTTGCGCGCGAACTTGCCCGCCTGGGTCCGGTGCGCCTCGTCCGAGATGACGATGATGTCGTCCCGCTCGCTGTAGGGCTCGGTCAACGGCTGGTTGAACTTGTGGATGAGGCTGAAGACGAAGCGGTGATTCCCACGCAGGATCTCCTGCAGCTCCCTCCCCGAGCCGGCGCGGGGGGTCTTTTCATCCGTTACCCCGCAGCCGATGAACGTACGCCAGATCTGGTCATCGAGGTCCTCGCGATCGGTCATCACGAGGAAGGTGAAGTTGCCGGGTACTACGCGGCGCACTTTCTCGGCGAAGAAGGCCATCGAATAGGACTTGCCGCTGCCCTGCGTGTGCCAGAACACGCCCAGCCGGCCGAGGTCGGCGTGCGCCCGCTTCATCATCGGCAGATCAACCTCGCCCGCGTCTCCTGAGGCAAGCGGTACGGTATAGGCCGAGTCCGGCGGCGGTGCCTCCGCCACCTTGAGCAGCAGAGGCCTCGGCACCCGGTACTCGACCAGGCGCTCGCCCGAGGGGAACCGCCGCTTCAACGCCTCCTGCCGCAGGACCGAGGCGACCGCGTTGTTCACGCCGAGCACCTGATGGTTGCGGGCCACAATCTTGCGGGTGCCCCCTGCCCGGCTGTCGTCGAACAGGATGAAGTTCCCGACGAGATCGAGCAGCCGATCCTTCGCCAGCATGCCGTCCAGCAGCGCTTCGGCGTCGAGGCGTCCGCTGTCCTTCTCCGCGTTGCGCTTCCACGCGACGAAGTGTTCCCAGTGGCTCGTGATCGAGCCGTAGCGGGCTGCATCGCCGTTGCTAACGACGAGAAAGGCGTTGTGGTGGAAGGCGTGGGCGATGCTGTGCTCGGAGAGGTAGTCGGTCAGGTTGTGGTCGAAGCCGGCGCGGATGTTCCGGTACACGGCCTTTAGCTCGATGAAGACCAGCGGCAGGCCGTTGACGAAACACACCAGATCCGCGCGACGGTTGTAGTGCGGCACCCGCACCCCCTGAACCCTCAGTTCACGCACGGCCAGGAAGCGGTTGTTCACGACGTTGCGGAAGTCGATCACCCGCGCCCGCGCGTGGCGCGTATCGCCGGAGCCACCGCGCCACCCCACCGGGACACCACCGCGGATGAAGCCGTAGAGCTCGCGGTTGTGCTGGATGAGCGAGCGGGCGAAATCGATGCGCGTCAGCTTCTCGATGGCCTGCTCGCGCGCCGGGGCCGGAATATCCGGATTCAGGCGCGCGAGCGCCGCGCGCAGGTCGCGCACCAGCACGACGTCACGCTCCGACGCGCGACCGAGCGTACCGTTCGGCCCGAAGGTCTCGGCCTTGTAAGCGTAGACGCTCTCCCAGCCGAGCACCGTCTCCAGATGCTCGGCAAAGGTCTGCTGGACCAGCCGGTCTTCGTTGTTGATGTCGGTGATCATGGCCTCACCACTCTTCTGACCGGACGGGTTGCTCGATCATCACGCATCGCCGCCGTTCCCCATCTGCTTCTCGAACGACTGCCGCACCAGCCCCATCACGTAGGGCAGCTCATCGAGCGACGTGAGCCCGATTTCCACATCGCCGTTTCCCCACCTGCCGAGACCGGAAACGTCCCTGCAGATCCCCTTGGGATCGCTGATCTCTGGAAACGCTATGTTGAACGAGAGACGGAGCCGTTTGGCCTGCGGCACGATGTCGACAAAGTTCGTCTCGGCCTTGTAGGCCACATACAGTTTCAGGAACTCCTCGGTTACGCACGGGTCGAGGGCCAGCACCTGCTTGCGGAACGCCTCGAACACGTCGCGCAACGCCCCGGTTATCAAAGGCGGGTGGTCTTTGATGCTGTAGCCCGTGGCCCGCGCTTTCGGCTTGTAGGCGTCGAGGACGTCCGCCGGAAGACTCGGTGCCGGCCACACGCTGGCCGCCTGCGCCGCGAGCCTTCCTCCGCGCTCGCGGATGGCCTCTTCCGTCCAACCGTCCAGCTTAGCGAGCCCCTGATTCATCCGCAGCGGACTCTCGGCGAAGCCACCCTTCATGTCGCGCTTCTCGATGAAGGGGCGATCGCTGAGCTCCGGGTTGTAGCCGGTCAGCGTCAGATTACCGAGGGTGTGCAGGCAAGTTTTCTGAATGCGCTCCCACTCCGGACCGAGATCGGCCTTCCACTGGGCGGACAGGTTCTCGTTCTGCGGCAGGATGTGCTCGATGGTGTACTCGTCCACCGGCACGCGCTCCTTGCGGTCGTGGTTCTCCATCCGGCGCAGCCAGTAGCTCCTGCTGCGGAAGTTGTAGAGGTCCTTGATCTGCACCTCACGCTGGAACTCGTCGTCGGTCGGGAAGCGGCGGTACGACGGCAGCAGAAGGAAGTGCGCCCGCACGCTCTCCAGGTAACGGTCCTTCTTGAGCGCCCGCGCGAAGGTCGCGAAGGTCTTGTTCATCGAGTTGGTGGGGATGCCGCACACCGCTCGCCGGAACACATAGCCTTCGACCCACCGGCTGGCCTGCAGCAACTCGGCCTTGGCGAGCACCTGCGCTGCACAGTCGGCGTACAGCTCAAGCAGGAACGGGAAAGCCACGTCCACCTTCAGCTCGCGGATGTCGTGGAACGCTGCCTTGATGTCCGCGTCCGGCTCGCTGCCCAGCGCCATCGCGCAGTAGTACCCGGCGAAGGCACGAATGTCCGCAACCAGCGCCTCTACGCCCGCCGCCGCTACCTTGAGTGAGCGTGCGTACTGCTTAAACGCGTCATAAACCTCGCGCACGTTAGGGATTTCGCCGGTCTTCACCGTCAGGTAGTGACGCATGAAGCTGTCAAAGTGGGTGGAATAGCCCTCCTGCCCGAAGTCCACCTCCATCGGCCGCCAGTACTGCCCGTAGAGCTTGGTCTGGAGCTGCGGCTCCAACCCCATCAGGATGAAGTTGCGGATGAGGTCGGCCTGGGAAAGCTCGCGCCCGGTGGAGTTGAGGCTCTCGAAGATGAGCTGCGGGTTGTCTTGGTCGCGGTTGAGCGAGATGTCCACGATCACCAGCTTCGCGAGCCCCTTGCAGAGCGCCGGGAGCTCGCCCTTCACCTCCGCGACGCGCTCCTTGAAGAACTCGAAGTTCGCCTCCACCCGGATCGAGTGATCCTTCGGTTTGGGTTGCTGGTCGAGCAACGCGATCAGGGATGCCTTGTCGGTCTGGGAGAGGACCAGCTTGTAGTGCTTCTCCCTGGTCTCCTCCGGGTTAAGCAAGTAGTAGTTGCGCAGCTTCCGGGCCGAGAAGCCCTCCAGCGGCTCGCTCTCGCCAAGGCTGCGAGCCAGTGCCTCGATGAGCAGCGTTACCGTGGTGAGCCGCTGCTGGCCGTCGATCACGAGGAGGGGCGACTGGCTCGACACGGAGTACAGTCCCTTCTCCACGTACACGATGGAGCCGACGAAATGGGCGGACACCGCGTCGTTGCGACCGGTGCGCAAGATGTCTTCCCACAGTTGCCGGCACTCCTTCTCGCTCCAGCTATAGGTGCGCTGGTAGATCGGGATGACGAACTGCGGCGACTTCTTGAGGAACTCCAGTAGCTTGGCTTCGGTCGCTTTCATACCGTGATCTCTCCGCTCATCAGGCGTGGCAGTAGCAGGTCGCGGGCGACGCGGAGCTTCTCGTTCTGCTCCATGAGGTTGGCAACTTGACGGAACATCGGCGCGACCGCCTCAGAGAAGTCGCGCACTCTCCTCTCATCCGCCACCACAAACGGGATCACCTTGAACGTATCCACGACTATCGCGTCGAATACCGCGCCAACGGCATGTTGCTTGAAGTGCTCGATCGCCTCCTTAAGCGCACAGAAAAGGAACAGCTGTGATACGTGTCCCGTGCCAATCAGTGCGTAGCAGGACTGACTCATTGCCATCGGGCGCGATGCAAGGTTGAGCTTGCCAACCGTTCCCCGCGCGGAGATAAAGACGGTATCCGTGTCGTAGAGCTGGCTATTGCAATTCTTCAGCCCAAGCTCCGTGATGGCGCGCTGCGTCTGGAGTACGTAGCAGGTGTCGGTTGCGTCCTTCGGCGTGTAGAAGGGAATGTCACCGTCCCAGTAATCAGGCACACTGGTCTTTGGAGTGCCGCCGCTAAGCACTTCCATCGCTGAAAACGCCCTCGCCTTTTCCCACCCCTCCGGCACGCCGTTAGTGATGCGAACGTGCTCGTGGCCGGGGAAGCGGAGGCGGACGAACCACTCGCGGTAGAGCTGCCGCGCCGCCTCCTCCAAGAGTGCCATCCGCTGCCGGTTGTTCTCGATCAGGTCGTCGTAGGCGGAGAGGATGTCGGCTATCCGCTGCTGGTCGTCCACGCCGGGCACGCGGAACTCGATCGAAAGTAGCTTCTCCTGGCTCAAGTTGTCTTGGGCTGCGCCTTGCGTGAACTGCTGAACGCGCCGCCGAATCGTGGCGTCGAACAGGTACTTCACGAACCGCGCATCTGCTTTTTCCTCATCTGGGATAAAGCCGATCACGCTGTCTGGGAAGCAGGCGTCAATCCCGAGGATCGCGGTGTCAGCAATGTTTGCAGCTATCGTGATGCAAAGGGTTCCGGCACGCCATAATCTGCTCTATTCAAGACCGGCTTCGCTATAGGTCTGCTGATAGTCCGTGATGTAGAGCCCAGCGTGCTTTACGTCGCCGGTCTGGATAAAGGGATACGGACCGTCGTAGAGGTGGGCAGCATCGCGCGGTCGGTGCCGAGAACGCCCACGTGACAAGTAACCAAGCAGATCCAAGCGCTGGGGCGTCCAGCTCACGCTCCCAACTCCTCGAAGTTCTCCTGAATCCTCCCCGCCAGTTCCACAGCTTCCTTGTTGAGGTCGGCCAGCTCGGTGTGGATGTCGCGCAGCGTCTGCTCGAAATCGAAGTCCTCGTCCTCCTCGGGCGGGGCGACGCCGACATAGCGGCCGGGCGTGAGGCTCCAGTCGGCGGCTTCGATCTGCTTGCGGTCCACGAGCTTGACCAGCCCCGGCACGGCCTGGAGTTCAGCCTTGGGGAAGCGGTCCTGTAGCCAGACCACCTGACGGTGGAAGTAGACGGCGTGCTTCAACTGCTCGACGGCGGCCTTGCGCTCCTCGTCGAACTGCTTCACCAGCCGAGCCGTGGCGCGGCGGTCGAAAGCATACTCCGTCATTCCGGGCATGGATTGCCCGGAATCCAGACACATGGACGTATTCGGCCCTTGCCGTCCCTGGCGACTGGATTCCGGCTTCCCAGCCGGAATGACGGCAAATTCACCGGCTAGTTGCGCGACGCGCGCTGCCAGCTTGTAGAGTAGGTCCACCTGCTTGACGAGGCCGCGGATCGCCTCGGCATTGGGGTCGAATGCCTTGCGCGCCGTGTGCTGAGCGGCGTTCTCGCCGGGCGGGGCCTTGGCGTACTTCTGGCCAAAGGCGCGCAGGTTGTCCAGGAGCTTCTTCCGATCGGCCTCGTAGAGCGCGGCTGCCTCGCGCAGCTCGGCCACGGCATCGGCGAGCGCCAGCTTCTTCTCGGCTTCCAAGCGGACATGCTTCGCCACGGCCTTGGCGAGTGCATCGAAGCGCCCGCGCAGATCCGAGAGCGTGGTCTCGAAGGTGGCGAGCGTCACCGGGGCCGCCGCGCTCTCGGCGCAGACGCGGCCGAGGTAGTCCTTCACCAGCCCGAGGAACCGCTCCCGCTGGCCGCGATAGAGCCAGACGATCGCCGCGAGGTTCTGCGTCTGCTCGGGTGAGAAGTCGTATATCTTGCGTGTGACCTTGCGATAGACGTTGCGGGCGTCGAGCATCAGGACAGTGTCCGGCCCCCTCACCCTAGCCCTCTGCCCTGATGGGGGCGAGGGGAGAGATCCCTTGGCCCGGTCGAAGAACCACAGCTCGCAGGGGACGGTGCGGGTATAGAAAAAGTTGGAGCGGATGGAGATCATCACGTCCACGTCGCCGGTCTCGACGATCTTTCGGCGCACCTCCTTCTCGCCGTGCCCGGCGCTCGAGGCCTGCGAGGACATGACGAAGCCGGCGCGCCCTTTCTCGTTCAGGTAGCTCCAGAAGTAGGAGATCCAGAGGTAGTTGCCGTTGCCGACCTTCTTCTGCTTGTTCACGCCCGGCAGGCCGAAGGGCAGGCGCGGGTCGCCCTTGATGCGCTCGGCGTCGACGAGATCGACGTTGAAGGGCGGATTGGCCATCACGAAGTCGCACTTGCCGGCCAGGTTGTGCTCGTCCTGGTAGTACGTGATGGCCTCGGCGATCTTGCCTTCCAGCCCGTGCACCGCGAGGTTCATCTTGGCGATGCGGATGGTGTCGCGGTTCTTCTCCTGGCCATAGAAGACGACCTTCTTCGCCGTATCGCCGCCCTCGTGCTCGATGAAGTGGCTCGACTGCACGAACATGCCGCCCGAGCCACAGGCCGGGTCGAACACCGTGCCGCGATCGGGCTCGATGACGTTGACGATTGTCTGGACGATCGAGGACGGCGTGAAGAACTCGCCGTTGTCGTGCGCCTTCTGGATCGAGAACTTGGCGAGGAAGTACTCGTAGATGCGGCCGAACACATCGCCAGTAGCCTGCTTGATCTGCTCGCTGTTGAAAAGACGCATCAGGTCTTCCAGCACCTTGGCCTCGAAGATCCCGAAGTCCTGCGGCAAGACCCCGAGAAGCGGCTCGAACGCCAACTCGATGGCGGTCATGGCCCCGGTGACGGATCTCGGTAGATCGCTGCCGCTCGTCGCCGCCTGCCGCATGATCCAGTCGTAACGGGCCTGCTCCGGGAGCCACAGCGCCCGGCGGCGCAGGTAGTCGGCCGGCAGAACCTTGCGTTTCGGCATCTTGCCGCTGGCCCGGTCTGCCTCGATCTGCCGGCTGGCGGCCGCGAAGCGGTTGGCGGCGTGCCGTAGGAAGATCACCCCCAGCACCGGCATGAAGTAATCGCTGGAGGTGAGCTTGGAGTTGGCGCGGAGGTGGTCCGCGGCCTCCCAGAGGTCGGATTCGAGCTTCTCGATGTCCTTGAAGGTCTCGTTGGCCATGGGTGCCGGATCTCGCGCCCTTCATGCCGTGCGCGCCGCGATGGAACATGGCGCCGATCCCCGATCGGTCCGGCGTGGCGTATGATAGTGAAGCTCAAGCCTCATGCTTTAGGGTAAGCCCCAAAAAGAATAAGAAGCTCAATGCGCTTTTGCAACCGGTCGTGTCGCGTCGGACGGCCCGGTCGGTGAGGGAGTGGTCGGTGGGGGGGCAATTTAATTTCGAGAAGCGCCGGTTCCCGAGCCATGAGACGCCAGGCATGCGCGCCTTCTATCGCGATAGCAGCAGCGAGGTCTACCATCCCTATTCATTGCTACGCGCGCTCTCGACATGCGGAACGGCGCCTATCCTATCCTCGACCTCGTGCCCAAAGGCCGCGACGAGGCCACCCTGCCCTTCACCATGTCCTGGGTCAGGCACCACGACCGCTACGAGAATTGAAGTGCTGGTTCGGGCCGAGCGTCGTCGGGCTCAACCTCAGTGGTCTCGAGCGCTCCGCCAATGAGCGAGGACGCCGCCCTGCGTGTGCGCGAGACGGTAGACGCCGTCTACCGCTCCGACTCGCGCCGCGTCCTCGCCACCCTGATACGCCTGCTCGGCGACTTCGACCTCGCCGAGGAAGCGCTGCACGATGCCTTTAGAGCAGCGGTGGAGCAGTGGCCGCGGGATGGGGTGCCCGCGAATCCCCGCGCGTGGCTCATTTCGGCCGGTCGTTTCAAGGCCATCGATGGCCTGCGACGCCGTGCCCGGCTCGACGCGCTGGACGATGGTGCCGAACCCGTCGAACCTGCCACCGAAGACGCGTGGGACGACGAGGGCGTCGAAGATGACCGACTGCGGCTGATCTTCACCTGCTGCCACCCAGCCCTGCCCCCGGAGGCCCAGGTAGCACTGACCTTGCGCGAGGTGTGTGGCCTCACGACCGAGGAGATCGCGCGCGCGTTCCTGAGCGCTGCGCCCACGCTCGCCCAGCGTATCGTGCGCGCCAAGGCCAAGATCCGGGACGCGCGCATACCCTATCAGGTGCCATCGGTGGCCGATCTGCCGGATCGATTGGACAGCGTGCTGCGCGTGGTTTACCTCGTGTTCAACGAAGGCTACTCCGCGTCGTCCGGTACGTCGCTGACGCGACACGATCTCTCGGGCGAGGCGATCCGCTTAGGAAGGTTGCTGATCGAATTGGTGCCGGAGCCCGAGGCGGTTGGGCTCCTCGCGCTGATGTTGCTGCAGGAATCGCGGCGCACTGCGCGCAGCTCGCCGGCGGGCGAGCTGGTCCTGTTGGCGGACCAGGATCGCTCGCTCTGGAACCGGGATCAGATCGCCGAGGGGTTGGCGCTGGTGGAGCGGGCGCTGTCGTCGCGGCAGTTCGGCCCTACACGCTCCAGGCGGCGATCGCGGCGGTGCACGCCGAGGCGCCCGACGCCGCTGCCACGGACTGGGCCCAGATCGTCGGACTTTACGACGTGCTGGCACGCGCCGATCCGTCGCCCGTGGTCGAGCTGAACCGCGCCGTGGCGGTGGCGATGCGCGACGGCCCTTTGGCGGGTCTTGCCCTTATCGACGCCATCCTCGCGCGTGGCGATCTCGCCGACTACCACCTGGCGCACTCGGCGCGGGCGGAGCTGTGCCGGCGGTCGGGCAGGACGACCGAAGCCCGAACCTCCTACGAACGCGCCCTCGGCCTCACGAAGCAGGAGCCGGAGCAACGGTTTCTCGAGCGCCGGCTGAGAGAGCTGCCCGAATGATACGCCGGCGCCGCGTTACGACGTTCGGTCCTGCAAGCGTGTCGTGGCGTGTCGAATTGGGGCTCCGCCAAACGACCATAGGCTGTCCACGATTAAATAAACGAAGCGCGATGAAGTATCTGTGCCTGATCTGTGCCGAGACCCGGAGACGCACATGAAATACATGTTGTTGATTTACTTAGACGAGCTGGCATTGAGCGAGACCGAACGGGAAGAGTGTTACGTGGAGTCCACGCAGCTCGCACAAGAGATTAAGGCGAGCGGGCAGTACCTGGCCGCCCACCCGTTGCACCCGACATCGACGGCGACCAGCGTCCGGGTGCGCGGCGGCAAACGGTTCGTGACCGACGGTCCGTTCGCGGAGACGCGCGAGCAATTGGGCGGCTATTTCCTAATCGACGCCCGGGATCTCGACGAGGCGATCGGCATCGCCGTACGGATCCCGATGGCGCGCAAGGGTAGCGTCGAGATCCGGCCGGTGATAGAGATCGCGGGCCTGCCGGCTGATTAGTGCCCGCGACGGCGGAAGCCGTCAGAGGAGGGGCTTCGATGTGTCCCGCGTGCATCACAACCGTGGCGCAATCCCGAAGAAACAGGAGATACCGATGAAGACCGAACCGCAGAAAGAACACGAGTGGCTACAGAGGCTCGTGGGTGAATGGACCTATAAGTCGGAGTGCTCGATGGAACCCGGCAAGCCGCCGGAGAGGTTCGAGGGATCGGAAAGCGTGCGTTCGCTGGGCGGCCTCTGGGTGCTATGCGAGGGCCGCGGCGAGATGCCCGGCGGAGGCATGGCGACAACCCTGATGACGCTCGGCTATGACCCGCAGAAGGAGCAGTACGTCGGGACTTGGGTGGCATCGATGATGACCTACCTATGGGTGTACGATGGGTCGATGGACGCGGAGGAAAAGATGTTGACGCTCAATGCCGAGGGCCCGAGCTGCGCCGGCGATGGGAAGTTCGCGAAGTACCAGGACGTGATCGAGGTCAAGAGCCACGACCACCGGGTGATGACGTCGCACATGCTGGGCGATGACGGGAAATGGCACGAATTCATGACGGTTAGCTATCGGCGGAAGAAGTAGTGGCCGCAGCGCTCCGGGCGGCCACAAGAGTTAGCAGAATCCCCAGGATGACAACACGATGCGATTCATGATTATGGTAAAGGCCAGCCAGGATACGGAAGCCGGCGTCATGCCGGAGGAGAAGCTGATTGCCGCAATGGCGGCGGCCCTTCGAACTCGGCTTTAGACCGGAGGCTCACGCATTCATCTCTTCGTCGCGCTGAAGCCATCCCCAGCTCTTCACTGTGCCTGCAATGTACGCACAACCGGTGGCTAAGGACACAAGCGAGTAGAAGAGCACCCGAAATGGCAGAGAATCCGGGTCTTGGAGAATTTGGAGGGCCTGCGGTATTGCGGAGAGGCCGCGGAAAGCATACATGCCGCCGATGGCGAATAACCCGAGTGTCAGAAGGGGTAATCGGCGGATGATACCTGCTCCGGAGAGTCCGTAGAGGCCGAAGAGCGCGTGGATGGCGGCCAGAAACAGTGTCTGAATAACCGGGGCAAATGATCCGGACAGTGCGATCCTAGCGAGCCGCTCTCCGCCAAAAAAGGTATACGCCGAGGGACCGATGATCGCTATCACGACATGGAGAACGACCACGAAGAAAGAGACGGATGCTGCGATGAGGAGCAACACGCGGCCTTGGGCTTTCATATCAGCGATACCAGAATACGGGGCCCCGCGCGGCACATAGGATTGCTTCCGTTCGGCGTACGTGCACGAAGCGCTCCCGTGGACTATACTTGGGATCGATGCCTGTGTTAGGTGTGCTGGGCAGTCTGGGATCGTCCTCGGTCCATTGTCGTAGCCTTCGCTAGGAGTAAGAACATGTCTTCAGAGCTTCTGACCCTGGCCCCGATCGTCTGTGTGGTCCTCGCCCTCGGGGCGCTCTACTACTCTACCCGAACCTGAGCGTTCAGAGAATCGTCTCATCCTCACGAGAAGCTTGAGCGCTCGGAGGGCCCCCTCCAGGCGCCCCACGAGCGTTCAGCTCTCAAGTGGCTCCTGCCCTCTCGATCCGAACCTGGCAGCGATCCTTCCGCACGAGTGCAATCAAGCACCTTGTGGTGGGTTTTTTGTGCGATGCAGAAAGAACCCTATCGGCGTAATCGACCACGAGACGGCAGCGACGCATAGCCGCTCCCTGCAGCGGCCTTCCGCCTACTCCACCCTCACGCCGCGCCAGAACGCCACATAGTCTTTGATCTGCTCCGCGGCTGCCTTGGGTTCAGGGTAATACCATGCGGCGTCGTGATTCACCGCTTCATCCACGACAATATCATAGTAGCCCGCTTCCCCCTTCCAAGGACAGGTCGTATGGGTGTTGCTGTGCCGAAAGAATTCACGGTGTACCGATTCCGCCGGAAAATAATGGTTCCCTTCGATAACGATGGTCTTGTCGCTTTCGGCCAATATCTTGTTGTGCCAGATAGCTTTCATTGCGGGACCCTCGACTTGACGGTAAGTGAGCGATAGCGAATAGTATACTTCCGAAGGGAACCCTCTGCGAACGGGCGGGAAACTGTGCTTGTCCACGGGTCCCCCGGACGCCGGGAAAAGCCACCTCGCTCTCGCGACGGTATCGATGCCGTTTTCCCCGGTCACGCCAGGCGGGCGACCACGCGGGCTGGGCGTCGCCGCACCTTGGCGACTACTGCCGGCTTGCCGCATCTATTATGATCACGTCTCCCAAGACCCCGACCCCATTCAAGTGAACGGTCACCATGAGCGACCGAGACCGACAGCAGCTCCCTGAGCGGTCCAGCCGAGCAGACATCGACGCCTTCCTGAGGCAGGTGGCTACGCTGTCACGGGTCAAGCCTACCGGCCGGCGCGGCCGGCTCATCTTCGCCATGGACGCGACCGCCAGCCGTGAGCGGACCTGGGACCGCGCCAGTCATATCCAGTCCCAGATGTTCCAGGAGACGGCCGCGCTCGGCGGTCTCGAGATCCAGCTGTGCTTCTACCGGGGCTACGGCGAGCTCGAGACGAGCCCCTGGCTCACCGATACCGGCGCCCTCCAGAGGCAGATGACGGCCGTCTCCTGCGCCGCGGGATACACCCAGATCGAACGGATCCTGGCTCACACCCTGGAGGAAATCCGAAACAAGCGGGTGAACGCCCTGGTGTTTGTCGGTGACTGCATGGAAGAGGACCCTGACCGGCTGAGTCACCTCGCCGGTCAGCTCGGGGCCCTGGGGGTCCCGGGCTTCGTGTTTCAGGAAGGGGACGACCCGATCGCCGAACGTTCCTTCCGAGAGATCGCACGGCTCTCTAAGGGTGCCTATTGCCGCTTCGACGCGCAGAGCGCCTCCCAACTGCGCGACCTCTTGAGCGCAGTCGCCGTGTATGCCTCCGGAGGCAGGCAGGCGCTCGAACGCTTCGGGAAGGAGCGCGGAGGGATCGCCTTGCAGCTCACTCACGAGATCGATAAGAGGTGAGCGGTGCTTCTCGACCTCGTCTTGCTCCTGGCCGGGATCGGCGCGCTGGCAGGGCTTGCAAGGTGGTTGCGAACGGCACCCCCGGTCACCGCTGCCCAGCTCCGCAGGGCGCTCGTGGTCCTCGCGGTGCTGCTACTCCTCTTCCTCGCGGCCACCGGGCGACTTCCGTGGTTGTTGGCGCTCGTTGGGGCCTTGATCGCTATCGCCGTGCGGCTTCTGCCGTTACTTTATTATGCGCCGCTCCTCCAGCGCCTGTGGCGGCAGGTCCGCCCCCAATCCGCCCGCCCTCAATCCGAGACTAGCGGTGGCCCGACCGGCGCCGAGCGCTCGACGGTTGAATCCAATTTTGTCCGCCTATGGCTCGACCACGCCACAGGGGAGATCGACGGTGAGGTGTTGGCGGGCACTTTCAAGGGCCATCGGTTGAGCGAGCTGCAACGCGATGAGCTGATACGCCTTTATCGCGACTGCCGAGGCGCCGATCCCGATTCGGCCGCCTTGCTGCAGAGCTATCTCGACAGGGTCTACGGCGAGACCTGGCAGTCGGCGCCCGGCTCGGAAACGGGGACACGCCCCGGACCGACACCGATGACCGCCGATGAGGCCCGCCAGATCCTCGGCCTAGGGCCCGAGGCAAGCCGAGCGGAGGTGATGGCCGCGCACCGTCGCCTCATCCACAAGCTCCACCCCGATCGGGGTGGCTCCGATTACCTCGCCGCCAAGATCAACGAGGCAAGAGCCGTATTGCTCGGCGCGTCGTAAAAGACACCCCTGTGCCGCCCGAATCCATGGCCCGTCTCCTGCTCGTCCAAAGGTATTGAAATCTGGCTAGGCCGCCGCGATCGGCTCGCCTATCCCGATCCCCAGGACCTCGCCGGCCCGCCCCTCGCGCACGGCGATCTCGATGAGCCCGTTCGAGTTCTCGTAGAAGAACGGCTGCGCGCCGGGCACCTCGGCAAAGGTCCGGGCGCGCGGGAGCGGCTGGCCCCGAAGCAGCAGTTGGCCGCCCGTGAAAGCCGTGGCGCGGACGCCGGTGATGCAGTTGCCGTAGTGATCGAGGTAGATCACCTGATAGAGATCATCGGGCCAGGACGGGTCCGGTTCGAGCGTCACCGACACGCCGCGCGGCCCCTCCCCGCGTGCCAGCCGCGCGGCCTCGGGGGCGTAGAGGTCGCGACCGTGAAAGGTCGCCGACAGCTCGCGGGGGCGCCAGGTGATGGCCCAGGCATGCGCCGATCGGCCGCGGCGGGCCACGATCTCGAAGAGCCCGTTGCCGGGTCCGACGAACCAGCGGCCGTCGACCTCGATCGCCATCGGCCGGTGCAAACCCGAGCCGACCCCCGGATCGATCACGCACAAGAACACCGCACCCCTCGGAAAATCCCGCACATAGGCGGGCAAGAGATAGGCGCTGGCGCGCGGGTCCTGAGCCGGCGCATCGGCCAGCAAAATCACCACCGGCACCCCGGGGGCCTCGCGGTGCAGCACCGCGCTCATCTGGCCCAGGTAGGGCCCGGAGGGGCCAAAATCGGTGAATAGGACGATCATGGAAAAGCTGCGCGTAGTATCGGTCGACGACACCTGACGCAGGCGTCTGGCCTATCTGCCTCAGGCGGCACGGCTAAAAGGGCAGCTGCAGGCCATCGTGCTCACCGGTCCAATAGGCAGGCACCGTGGGTATCGATCACCTCGGTATAGAAGCGCGCGCTGGCCTTGGGGATGCGAGCCTGGGTTTCGCGGTCCACGGAGACGAGTCCGAAACGCTTGGAATACCCCTCGGCCCACTCGAAGTTGTCCAGGAGCGACCAGGCGAAGTAACCGCGCAGATCGACGCCTCGTGCCAGCGCCGTGTGCGCGGCGCGCAGGTGGTCGCAGAGATATGCGACGCGCAAGGGGTCATCGACGATGCCCTGACAGGGAAGCGGGTCCGGGAACGCGGCCCCGTTCTCGGTGATAAAGATCGGCGGATTGCCGTAGCGGGCCTTCACCCATTCCAAGATATCGATGAGCCCCTCGGGGCAGACCTCCCAGCCCATCTCGGTGGTCCGCCGGGCCGCTTCGGAGATGTTCCGTGCGCGGTGGGGTTTGACCGCCGGGTCGTGCCGGGTCAGGCCGCGCGTGTAGTAGTTGACGCCCAGGAAGTCGATGGGCGAGCGAGCCAGCGCGATATCCTCATCGGAAAACTCCGGCCAGGCCGCACCGAACATCTCGCGGATCTCGGCGGGGTGCTCGCCGCGGAAGATCGGGTCGAGAAATTGGCGGTTCATGTAGGCGTCGGCCCGCACCGTGGCCTCGCGATCGGCACGCGATCCCGATGCCGGATACTTGGGCTCCAGGTTCACGGCGATCCCGATCGCGTGGCGGCCCTCTGCGCGATAGGCCCGAACCGCCTGTCCATGCGCGAGGAGCAGGTTCTGCGAGACGCGCGCGCCCTCGGCCAGGTCGCGACGCCCCGGTGCCAGCGTCCCTGCTATATAACCACCCTGCATAACGACCCAAGGCTCGTTCAAGGTGATCCACAGCTCGACGCGATCACCGAGCGAGCGGTAGAGCAGACACGCGTAGTCCGCGAACCAGTGGGCGACGTCACGGTTCGCCCATCCCCCCCGTTCATCCAGAGCCACCGGAAGATCCCAGTGATAAAGGGTTACTACCGGCGCGATGCCGTGATCCAGCAGCCTATCCACGAGGCGCTCGTAGAACGCGAGCCCCTTGCGGTTGAGCCGGCCGCGCCCCTCCGGCAACACCCGGCCCCAATTCACGCTGAACCGATACGCACGCAAGCCGAGCCCCCGCATCAGGCGCACGTCGTCCGGAAAGCGCCGGTAGTGGTCACAGGCAACGTCGCCGGTCTCGCCGTTCGCGATGGTCCCGGGGGCATGGGAGAAGCGATGCCAGATGCTCGCCCCGGCGCCATCGGCCAAGGGCGAGCCCTCGATCTGATAGGCTGAGGTCGCCGCGCCCCATAGGAACCCTGGTGGAAAGCCGGGCGGGCATGTCGGGGCCGCACGCGGGTCTGGGTGCGAGTCCGGCTGGGGGGTCTTGGAGAACACCGTGGAGGCTTGCTATTTGCCGGCGCCGGTGCCGTAATATCCGGCAGGTATCGGCATGGACCCGTGGTTCGGAATCTTCCTGTACTTCTGCCACGCCGCGATCGTGGCGTATTTCCTGTTCCTCACCAACGCCGAGGCGCGCGAGCAGGAACGTCGGCGCGAGGCCAGGCGGCGTCGCATCGAGCTCCTGGGCTTTCGGCCGCGCACCCCACCGCAACCGCCGGAGGAGATGGAGTTTCTGGCGTGACGCAGGGGGAGGACGCCCAGATAGTTAAATCAGATTGGTCGGGGTGACACGATTTGAACGTGCGACTCCTGCCTCCCGAAGGCAGTGCTCTACCAGGCTGAGCTACACCCCGATTTAAACTGGCCCCGATCTAAAATGGCCCGATGCCGGATCGGTCAAGACCTGCGATCGACCGCGAACGCCGCGAGCGCCAGCAGGGCGTCTTTGTAGGGGGACGGACCTAGATCCTCTATCACCCGCAGCGCGCACCCCGCCTCCGAGCGCGCCAGCGCAGCAGTGTACGTGATGGCGCCGGTGGCTTCAATGGCCTCTATGACCGGGCCGATCTGCCCCCGCCCGCCCTCCTCGATGGCGCCGCGCAAGAGCGCGCCCTGTGCCGCGCTCCCGTGCCGTAAGGCGTACAAGAGTGGCAGCGTGGGCTTGCCCTCGGCCAGGTCGTCACCGATGTTCTTACCGAGTTGCTCGGCGCTTGCGGTATAGTCGAACACATCATCGATGAGCTGATAGGCGGTGCCGAGATGCCGCCCATAGGCCGCCATCGCCTCCTCCGCCGCGACGCCCGCCCCGGACAGCACCGCGCCCAGCCTGGCGGCGGCCTCGAACAGCTTCGCGGTCTTGTTGTGGATGATGGCCAGGTAGCGTTCCTCGCTGGTATCGGGGTCATGGCAGTTCACGAGCTGCATGACCTCCCCCTCGGCGATGGTATTGGTCGCGTCCGAGAGGATCTCCATGATCCGCATGTCACGCACATCGACCATCATCTGGAAGGCGCGCGAGTACAGGAAATCGCCGACTAGCACACTCGCCTCGTTCCCGAAGACCAGGTTGGCGGTCTCGCGCCCGCGCCGGAGATCCGAAGCATCGACCACATCGTCGTGTAGCAGGGTCGCGGTATGGATCAGCTCGACTATCGCGGCGAGGTGGATATGGAGGCGGCCGCCATAGCCATGGGCGAGGGCGGACAACAGCGCCAGCACCGGCCGCAGGCGCTTACCACCGTTGGCGACGATGTAGTGGCTCAACTGGTTGATGAGCGCGACCTCGGAATACAGGCGCAGCTGGATGAGCCGGTCGACGTCGGCGAGGTCGTCGGCGATGAGCGCGCGCAGCGCGTCCATCTTCGTGGGGAGGCACTCGGTGAGCATGCGTTTCGCATTGTGCCAAGCTCTCCCGGCGATTGCCACGCGATCGGTCTTTGCGGTGTCGCCGGACCGTGCCCGCCCCCTGGCTTCGTTGAGCTGCTCGATGGCCTGGTGGTCGGTCGGCCGCGTGGGCCTGGTCCTGAAGTGGGCGAGGGTAGTACCGGGAGGAAGGTGTCAGGAGCTCATCGAGGCCAGCTTCTCCAGGGGCGCCATCACCAGTCGTTGGGGTAGTGGAGCTCCCCCCGTCCTCATCGCCCTGGTGGACGCTGTCGATGTGCAGGTAGCCCGGGCGGCCGTCCGTGCGGGGCTCGGTGCTCCCCGATCGATGCCGGTGGGGCGCGTCTTGGCCCACTGTGGCGGCGCGCTCGGTAGCCGGCGGCGCCGCGCAGCACCCGCCCCTTGTCCGCCCGCTTGAGCCGAAGTTTTAAGTGCCGGATACCCAGCGTTGCAGGGACAGCGTCAGCACGAACGCCACGAGCGCCAGCCCTGCCAGCAGCGAGGCACCGTGGCCGGCGAGAATCACGGAATCAAGCAGCGCGATACCGGCGATCAGGCTCACCACTGCGCGCGGCACGTCGCCCGGCCCACGGCGGCGCAAGAGCCACAGCGCGAACACGGTCCAGCCGATGAACAGCAGCAGCGGAAGCACGGCTACCGACTGCCAGAGCGCGAGCCAAATTCCGTAGGCCACCGGGACCACCAGAAAAGCCAGCGGCCAGGCGTTGCCGAGACGGTCTAGGTGCTCCTGCTTCGCGGTGTAAGTGAGTCCGATCAGATAACACAGCAGCACGATCGCCGCAACGTACGCCGTCGCCGGCGCAACGCTCGCCACAGCGAACGCCGCCGCTAGGTACACCAGCATCCGGCACACGCCCATCACCAGGGGGCTCAGCGGATTGTCCTTGTGGTGCCAGTTGTAGAAACCGACGGCAATCCCCAGTGCCATGCCGGCGGCGACCGGACGCCACCGGGTGAATGGCTCGAATCCGTAACCCGCGTAACCGAGCAGGACCAGTCCGATCGCCAGCATACCGAAGCCAAAGCCGAACACCTGCGCCACGCTCACCTGCCCCGACGGAATCGGCCGCTCGGGCCGCATGCGCGCATCGAATTCGCGGTCGAAGGCGTCGTTGAGGAACATCCCGCCAATGTAGAACAGGGACAGCGACACGAGCAGCAGGCACAGCCTCGCGTCCGCTTCCGCACTGCCGGCCAGCGCCACGCCGGTGAACACATTGGTCCACACCGTAGGCAGGTTGGAAACCCGCCCCAGTCTCAGCGCGACGCCAAGCTTCACACCGCGAGTTTCTGCTTCACCCAGATGAGCTCGCGCGCAATCGCGTCTTCCAGCGCGTCGACGCGATACTGCGGTGGCAGCACGTCCCAGGTGTAGGTCTCCACCTCGAGGTGGTGCGAAAGCGGGCGGCTCCGATGCAGGTCCAGAACCTGTTCGATGAAATCGCGCGTGGGGGAAAACGACTCCAACCGATCGAGAAAAATCGGCACGTGGAAATGCACCCGCCATTCGGCGCCGGGCGCGTGCCCGCTGAGGCTTGCAAAAGCTTGCGGCAGATCGGCAAAGCGGGTCACGCCTCGCGGTCCCGACTCCACGACCTGATGCAGATATACCGCATCGTCGAATTGCTTGAGCGCCTGCAGCGCCGCAGGCGAGAGCTCGCGCAGGCGCAGGCCGGCGCTGATCTGCAGCTTGGTGACGCGGATGCCGGCATCGTCCAGACGCTTCAAACAATTGGCCGGATCCTCGAATTCAACCGCCGCGTGACACAGGTCCAGGCAGACGCCGATATGGTCGTGCAGCGCTGCCGACGCGGTCTGCTTATCCAGCCCCGCCAGCTCTCCCAGACGCCGCACCGCCGCCGCGCTGAACAGGTAATCCTCGAAAAACCGGACTGTCTCGTCGATCGTCTCCAGATAGCAATGCGGCTCCGGTTCGATCGCAAGGGCGATGGACCTGCCGGTACGACGTTCGATATCCACCAGCCGGGCGCCGTGGCGCAGCATGTGTTCGCCGATGCGCTCGACATCGGCGGCGTCGCGAACCAAAGGCTTGAATGCGCCGGGCACCGTGCTGATGCTGCCCTCGAGCTCCGGATCATCGGGCAGCAGTAGCGCTAGCAATTCCGCCAGCTCGTCGCTGTAACGCAGCCGCTCCTCGTCGCGCCAGTCGGGAAGGTAAACATCCTCCTTCACCCGCGTGCCGTGAAACCTGCCGTAGGGAAAGCCGTTGAGGGTGAACACGTACAGATCCTGGCGCCGCATGAAATCGAGAAACTCTTCCAGCGCCGCGGGAACCGCCAGCGCGCGCGCCGCCAGTGCCGACAGGCGCAAGCCGATGCCGAAGGGCTGCCCCGGCGCTACGCGGTCGCGCACCCCGGGTACGTAACGCTCCAGGTTGCCGCGCACCTCCGGCCAGGTCTCCCCGGGATGGATGTTGCTGCAATAGGTCAGGTGTACTCCGCGCGCGTCCAGTTTCATTGCCCGATCTCCCGACGGCGCAGCCAGCTCACGGCGTGCAGGATCTCGTCCGTATCCATTCGATGTACTTCTTCGCCGCGCCCGATGTCGCGCAGCAGCGTGATGGTGAGATCGCCACCCAGATGCTCACGGAATTCCTCGAGACCCCGCAGCAGCACCCAGCGGCCTTCATCGTCGCGCGACTCCACGGCGGGATGCCAGAGATAGAAACCCAGGCGCTTGAGCAGGTCGTAGATCCGATCCTCGAGGCCGGCGCGCAACATGCCGATCTGCACCGAATAACGCGCGTCCAACGCCAGGCCGATGGCCACCGCCTCACCGTGCCGCAGCTCGTGCGCGGTGAGCGCCTCCAGCTTGTGCGCCGACCAGTGCCCGTAATCGAGCGGGCGAACGCTGCCGCTTTCGAACGGATCGCCGCCATGCGTGATCTGGCGCATATGCAGCTCGGCGCAACGCCGGATCATGCGCGCCATGGCAACGGGCGCGTATTCGCGCAGCGCCTCCGCGTTCGCCTCCAGCCATTCGAAGAACACCGCATCGCGGATCAGCGACACCTTGACCGCTTCCGCCATCCCGGCGATCTTGTCGCGCGGGTGCAGGGTGCGCAGGAAAACGGCATCGTTCAGCACCGCGAACGGCGGCGCGAAAGTTCCGACCAGATTCTTCACCCCGAAGGCATTGACGCCGTTCTTTACCCGACGCCGGAATCGTTCTGCCCCAGCACCGTGGTCGGAACGCGGATGTGGCGAACACCGCGATGCGTGGTGGAGGCGACGAAACCGATCAGGTCCAGGAATGCACCGCCGCCGACACCGACCACGAAGGCATGGCGATCGATGCCCAGTCCAAGCAGGTGGCGATGCAAGCGCTCGACCAGCGCCGGATCGTTCTTCACCTGTTCGCCGCCGGGCACCACTTCCGGGCGCCCGAGGAGTTGCATCGAATCGCCGTATGCCTCGGCATGACCCGCGATGTCGTGCACCAGTGCGGGCCAGCTCGCCGCGACATTGGCATCCACGAAGACCACGAAGCGATGACGCTTGTTCGGTTCACGTCGTGTCAGCGCCTGCGAAAACACCGGATTGTCGCGCGCAAACAGGTGCTCGGTGAAGTACACCGCGTAGTCGTAACGGACCGAGAATTCCTGCTGGTAGACGGCATTCGGCTCGGCGTTGCCTTCAACCTTGACCAGCTCGATGCTCATCTCCCTTTTCTCCCGCCGGCTCGGAGGTTGTGAAAAAACCTACTGCGCTCGGGATCTCGCGTTGCGCCGAGGATGCAACGCGACCTTCCTTCGCTCGCGACGGTTTTTTTACAACCTCTCAGTGCAGCCAGCTGCCAGCTCACTCGAACGCGATCTCGTCGCCGCGCGCTGCAATCGCGGGCAACTCTCCCACGCGCCGACTGGCCGCGCAGCACCGAGTTGCCCTCGAACAACACGCGCTGGTCGATCGGCGCCGGGTTGAGCCAGTGCTCTTCCTGCATCTGCCCGCTCTGCCCGTAGGCGGCCAGCGCGTTGCCGTAGCAGGTGGCCTCGACATCCTCGCTGCGGATGCCGCGATCCAGCATCAGGCGCGCGGTCTTGGGTACCGACAGCGGATCGGAAACCCCCCAGTCGGCGCTGGAGTCGACGATGATGCGTTCGGAGCCGTAGCGACGCACGATTTCCACCATCCGTTCGTTGCCCATCTTGGTGTGCGGGTAGATAGTGAAGGCCGACCAAAAGCCGCGGTCGAGCACCTCCTGAACCGTCTCTTCGTTGTTGTGATCGATGATCACTCGTGCCGGCGCGACCCCCATCTCCACCGCCACGTCCATGCTGCGCGTGGTGCCGCTCTTCTTGTCGCGGTGCGGGGTATGCACCAGCACCAGCATGTCCAGTTCCTTCGCCAGCGCCAGTTGCGCGCGGTAAAACTTGTCCTCGGCGGCGGTTTGGTCGTCGTAGCCGATCTCGCCCACGGCCACCACCCCTTCCTTGAGCAGATAGCGCGGCAGGACCTCGATCACCTGTTCCGCCAGCGCCTCGTTGTTGGCCTCTTTGCTGTTGAGCCCGATGGTGCAGTAGTGATGGATGCCGAATTGCGCGGCGCGGAAGCGTTCCCAACCTACCAGGCCGGACAGGTAGTCGATATAGCTGCCCACCTGGGTGCGCGGCTGCCCCAGAAGGCCGGCTCGATGATGGCAATGATTCCGGCGGCCGCCATGCGCTCGTAATCGTAGGTGGTGCGCGCTGTCATGTGGATGTGCGGGTCTATGAATAGCATGTTGTCCTCCGGATAAGCAATTGGCGACTGCTAGCTTACCCGTTTCTCGGCAATCGCCGCCGACAGTTCGGGATGGGTGCGCAGCAGTGCGGCGGCGGCCGGGTCGGGCGAGCGGCTTAGGGCTAGCGCAGCAGCGGCGCGTTCGGGGTCGGTGCCTTTTTCGAGCACGCGCCCGAGGTCGCCGACCATGCCGCCCATGGCGTACGGTCCTACGCAGCGCCACAGCTCCGGGCTCACCGGCCGCCCGGCAGCCCAACGCTCGTGCGCATAGTCGCAGAGCATGCGTGCCAGAGGGGCATTGGCGCGCCGATCGAGGCCGACGATCGGTTGCAGTTGGCTGCCGACAAACAGCGCCTTGAGCACCATCTGGTTCCACGCCTCCTCGGCGAGTTGTTCGGCCGGAAAAGGATTGCGGTGCGCCACTGCCTCGAACACCGCTTTCATGTTGCTGCGTACGCCCTCGGCGGCACGCAGCACGTGGCGGGGCGGATCGGGATACAACGGTAGGCCGCGATAGAAAGCCACCAGTTCACCGACATCGGCGGTGGCGCACAATTGATCCAGGCGTCGCGCCAGGATCTCGCCGTCGGGGCCGGCGGCAAGTAGCAAATAGATCCGCGCCGCCTGGTCCAGGCTCCAGTCGACCGGGTCCCAGCCGGGGCGGCTGGCTGCGGCCTGCGCCAGTTCCGTGGCCGTGAGCGCGAGGTCGGCCTTGCCGATCTTGCGCGGCACCAAGCTCACCGACAGGTACAGGTCCTTGTCGTTGCCGCCGCCGCGCAGCCGCTGCGCGCTGTTCTTGAGCCATGTGGCGGCATCGTTCGGCAGCCGGCCGCTCAGCCATTTTTCGAGTACGTGTTCCGGCGTCATGCGACTTTCCTCGCAATTGCGGAAGACCGGGTGAACACATGATCGAGCAACAGGCGCTTTACGTCGGTGGCGGCCACCGGTCCCTCGCCGGCCAGTTCTCCCGCCGAGGTGATGAACAACGGACCATCCTGCGCATCGTCGGTGGGCCGCCCGTGGGAACCCTTGACCAGCGTTGCGTCCAGGGAAATCACGTCCATCAGATAGCGCATCCCCAGCTTCTTCTGCGCGAGCCGCATGGCGATGCGCAGCTTGGCCAACGGCAGCGCCGGGTCGATGAACAGTTCCACCGGGTCGTAGCCGGGCTTGCCGATGGATGTCGACGGTGCGCTAGTAATAAGTGAACCCTAACGTTGCAAAACCGAACTGCTGAAGATGCATTTTGCTCTATGGGAAACTAGTTTTATACATCGGCGCGCCTGGATTCTGGATTCATCCACCGGTGACATCGAGCGTATTCAGTCAAAGAGCCACTCTATCCGGTAAAACACAGGATCATTTGTCTGTTGGTTGAAGTTTTTATGCAACTGTAAGGTCAAGGGTCGATGTGGACCACCAACGCTATTCTGTCACTGCCAACCTGTCTAGCGGGAGTTATTGCATGAAAAACAAGTTGACCCCCACCACGGGAACATCTGAAACATGGTGCGACGTCGAAGCAACGGACGCGGCGATCTCGCGGCCGAATCGATGACGTCAAACATTGCGCTTGGGGGAACATAGGGCTACCGAAAGCCGGCTTAAGGGAGCATAAACCTTATAGTTGCAAAAACCGACCACTTCGATCGCAGGAAACCCTTGCTTTCTTCGGGTCGCATGAGCTTCTGGGTGTATATCCTAGAATGCACCGTTGGAGGCGTCCAGAATCATCCGCCGCAACCTAGGGAAACATTGCGAGTAATGGCTTGATCTCAGGATTCATCAACGAATTTATGCAACGTTAGGGTAAATAGGATCGCTTACCGGCTGAGCCGACAGAAGCGGCAGCCACTCGCAATATCAAATAGGAGGAGACGAGATGAAGCGGATCATCGCAAGGTTTATACCTTTTCTCATAACAAGTTTCCCGCGGTTTTGGACGTTCATAAGAAACCAGCCTTTTCTTAACAAGATCACGAACCGATTCTTCATCAACGGACTCGCCAATTCGACGACACCGAGACCACATCCGTTCAGCCTGTGGTCTGAGGAAGCTGCGGTTGTTTCCGAGTATACTGC
>JACCXJ010000008.1 GCA_013697045.1 Gammaproteobacteria bacterium
CCGCCGGAGCGCAGGACCGTTTCGCCGGGAGCGAAACGGAGCGCAAGCCCCGAAGGGGTGAGTCCCATGGATGGGACGAGCAACCGGAGTGTATGTTGAAATACATGAGGATTCCGAGCACCGCCGGAACGCGAGATCCCGAGCGCAGTAGGTTGTTTCACAAACTCTCAGGGTGAACCGCTTTGCCCATCGTCCGTATTGACCGTAGCATGAGCTTGCTATTACGGTCTCGGCAGAACCGGCGGCCCTAACTAATCGACCCTGGGTAACCCCCCAGGCACGCCGCGCGGGCTCAACACCAGTTGCCAGAGCTGCGACGAGCGGAGGTCGAAGGCCACCTTGGAGCCCACCAGATACAGCTCCCACATGCGCTGGAAGCGCGGCGGATAGCGGTCCGTGCCGCGGAAGAACACCTGCGAGCGGTGGTGCCAGGCGTCCAGCGTACGCGCGTAGCTGGGGCCGAAGCTGTGCCAGTCCTCCATGACGAAAAGACCCTCCATGGCGCGGCCGAGCTGCGCGATCGAGGGGGTCATGCCGTTCGGGAAGATGTATCTATCCACCCAGTCGTCCGGCCGCGTGACCGAGACGTTGCCGCCGATCGTCTGCAGGACGAAGATGCCGTCGTCCCTGAGGAGGCGCCGAGCGGAGCGGAAGAAATCGGGATAGTTCTTGTAACCCACATGCTCCAGCATCCCGACCGAGACTACGCGGTCGAAGGAGTGCTCATAGCGGGCATCGAGCTTGCGGTAATCGCAAAAGAGCACGGAGTCGAGACCGAACCTCTCGTTCGCAAACCGCTGCTGTTCTTTCGAGAGCGTGAGGCCCGTGACGTGGACGCCGTGCTCATCGCGCATGTATTTCATGAGGCCCCCGAAACCACACCCGATGTCGAGGACGGCGAGCCCGGGCTGCAATCGGAGCTTGCGGCAGATGAGCGCCATCTTGGCACGTTGGGCCTCCTCCAGGGTCTCGATGTCCTTCCAGTAGGCGCAGCTGTACTGCATGTACGGATCGAGCATGGCCTCGTAGAGGTCGTTGCCGATGTCGTAATGGTGCTCGGCCGCCTGCGTGCTCTTCAACAGAGTCTGCCTATTGAAAAATACATGCTGGACGGCGCTCAGGAGGCTCGGGTTCCCGGACCGCTCGAAGGGTTGCAGGCAGCGCCTCAGCAGGCCCTCCAGGTCCCCGGTGCTCCACATCCCGTCCATGTAGCCCTCGCCCATGCCGAGGCTGTAACTCCGCAACAGGCGCCGGTAAAACCCCGGGTCATGGACCTGGATGTCATGGGGGCGATCGCCGTTGATGCGCACGTCGATGCCCTTCCGGCGTCCCAGGTATTCGATGATGGTTTGAAGTTGCACCCGCTCTTGTCAGCGTTGTAGGCAGCGGTTCAGGGCGTGGACCGCCATTTAATATAGATATATGTTTGGCCACCCGTGGGCGCTCGGGCCCGCTATTGTGATCACGACGGGCCCCGGCGACAATCCTCGGGGTCCTCGCCGTCCGTATAGGAGTCGCTCACTCGCCCCCGTCCGGCGTGTCGCTGCCGAGGTCGGGCTCGACCCGGCCGTGGCTATCCGAGCCGCAAGTGCGATCAGCGCCGCCGGCGTCCGGCGCACGGTCCTCGCCATCACGCCCGACTCCCCCATGCGCCCCGGTCTCCGGACACCGGCCCCTCACGAGCTCATAGGCGCCGTCGCCGTTCTGCGGGCGAGTGACATCGCGCCGATCGGTGGTCGGGTCGTTGGCGCCTCAGGGTCCCAGTACGGATCGGACGATGCCGCACCCATATCCGGCATGTGACCACTTCTCCATAGCCATCCCGTTTTCGCGTGGGAGCCTTCAGGTCCGCAGTAATCGAGTCAGGTCCGCAGTAATCGAGTAAGCATCATGGGTTTTCGGTCAATTCTGTTTGCTCGCAGTCACGCCCTCGACGACTTCGTTGCGCAATCCGCCTTGTGATCCATTGTTTACCGCGTTCGGGCATCAGGTAGTACATTAGATTCACATAGCACAACCAGCCGGAGTCACTCAGTTCATACCTCGCGCCTCGATCCACAATCAGGCCAGCGTGAGATGCCTCGTCAAATGCCCGGGAAGTCTCCGTAGGAAGAGCCGGCCATGGAACCCTCGATTTCTCAAGTCCGCCACGATACGGAAATCCCACAATCCCCTTCTACGGGCAGTCGGGAATGGCGAATGCCTCGAAAGGTAGAATCTGCTTATCTAGTAGTCGCGACACGTAGTCGGCGCGATCCGCGGCATTGTAAAGGTTATAACCAGGAAGCTGAGTTAACGCAGAAGATCCATATCCGATGATCGCGTCGTCATGATATCCGTACACAACATCATGATAGTAAAACTTAGGAGAATGCTGGACTACCTCGCGCTGGGACCCAACCGCAAGGCTGTAACTGTATCCGTTAATTGGCGCGTACCCTTGCGCCCTCAAGAATTCGTCAAGCCTAATCCGATGTTGAACTCGTTCAGTTGCTGGCAAATGTTGCAAACCCACGGCCCTCATTGTCCTATGCATGCGCGTCTGGGCTGCAAGATTGTTCAGGGGATAGAAATCTACGGTCGTGGTTTGTAGATTCAAAGCTTCACGGGCATCCTGATAAAGGTCCTTAGGAGTCTGACCCGCCATACCATAGATCATATCCACGTTCGTGTAGTCGAACCTTTCGTTGATCAGCTTCGCAGCGTTCACTACTTGCGCCACGGAAGCGTCCAGCGAGAATATCTTCCGGTATGAATCTGAAAACGTTTGAGCGCCGAAGCTGACCCGATTTACTCCAATGCTGTGCATCGCTTCGAGTTTTCCTCGCGTCACGCTCTTAACTTCACTTTCAAACGTAAACTCTTTTAAGCTCCGTGTATCGAAGTTCGAGTGAATAGCGGCGCCCAGCGACTCAATTTGATGTGGGGAAAGTAATGACGGTATCCCGCCGCCGACGAAGATCACATCAACCTTGCATCGACCAACGAAACGCCGCTTTAAGTCGATTTCTAGGGGTAATGCTGCAACGTAGTTCTGAATCTCAGTCTCTGAGCTATATGTCCCCCGCGTGAAGGGACAGAAACTACAAATTGTCTCGCAAAATGGAACGTGTACATAAACCGCACAGCGCCGCGTTTGTAACGACTTAATCGCTAACAAAGGTAGGAACGGGTTTGGTAGGCGATCCTCGTCGGTGTCAAACGGGTAATACCACTTGAAGAAAGGGAGTTGTTGATTAAACTTAATCAACTTTCTGCTGGGTAGAAGTTTTAGATCAAACATAATATTGTACGTCCACGCCAATGTATCGGCCTGTTGCTTGACAACAGAAGTCACGTAGTCTCTCCAAGTACTTGTTGGACAGGAGATCTTGGAATGGTCGCGGAGCGACCGAAGGCGCATTTTGTGCTCACGGAAGATGAACGCTCGCATTTGCAGTGCATTGCGTGCTTGCGGCCCCGGCTGCCGCGTTGGTGCGCCGGGCCAAGAGTGCCCAGGCGTGTGCGGAGGATGCACCCGATGAGGACGTTGCGCAACGCCTCGGAAACTCCGACGCGACGGCAGGCAAATGGCGTCGGCCCTTCATCGAGCAGTGGACCGGCGGCGGTATTATGAACTGCGGCCGGGCGCGCTTTGGTAGAATCTAATCAACAAGACGCTGCATGCAACTGAAGCCCTCAGCCGCGTCACGGCGTATGCTCGGCGATACGGTGACCAAACGGATCAATCAAAGCACTGAGCCTCTTCATGCAAAGCCGTAGCAAGCATACTGCGCTCCATCAGGAGCTCAGACCGCACAGCAGGAACTCCCTGGACCTCATAGAGATGGCCATGCTCCGCAGTGACTTCGGAGCCTAGGACGGCATTTCCGGTGGAATGAAGCAGATAATGTCGGGTGTCAGCCATATGGTCCAATCGAGCGATCGGGCCGTCGCCGATGATCCGAACGTCTCCGCTATAGATCACGCCGCGGCCAACCTTCGAGTCGGCCAAGCTAACTGCCTGGTCAAAACACATCGCACTTGAAAGGCTGCGAGCATTTTCAGAGGTGGCGTAGTCATGCAGATCGTCAACGCTGATCTCGATAGCTAAATTATTTCGTTCGCTAGCAGAAAGCCGGCTGATACGTTCTTCAAAATTGCGGAAGAGCAAAACGGGATCGACTTCGGCGTCGTTGATCAGGAACGACACTAGACAGGGGTACTTGAACAGGCAGATCGTATAGAAATCTACCAACCCCGAGTAATCCTTTGCAGATAAAGGGGACGCGCTGTATTCGAGCGAGTAGTAGTTGGCGAATATATAAGGATCTGACCTAACTACGTCGAAGTGCTTTTCTTCGAGAAAAGCCGTCATTGTACTGTTGACGCTCTCCATAGCGAATGTGAGTTTCCCCTTATTCTCCTCCATCACAGGCGTTCCGGTGTAAGCACTTAGGAGGTTTATGAATGAACGCCTGGCACCGAGCATCTTGCATTTGAAGGCGAGCCGAACGGTACTCCCTATATCTTCAAGCTGCTCGTCGGGAAATCCTAAAATGAACGATGTGGCTGGGCTTATTCCGCAGCTAGTGCAGTGCTCCAGTGTTTCGTAAATCTTGCGCAACTTCAGCCCCTTCTTCATCGTTGTTTGTATTCTGGAGGATCCGCTCTCTACACCAAAAAAGACGTAGTCGCAGCCTGCGTTCGCCGCTGCTTGTGCTGTTGGAAAATCAAGAGTATCGATCCGAGAACTAAATCCCCATCGAACTCTGAGGCCACTTTCCGTAATCAGCGTTGCAATTTCTCGGATGAACTTCTTATCCGTAGTCAGGTTGTCGTGAATCAAGTTGAAAGAGGTTGCTTTGTATCTCGCGTTTACCTCTTTCATCTCCAAGACTACGCGCTGCGCGGACATGGTCCGGTACTTGCGCTCCCACACAATGCTTGTCGAGCAGAAAGTGCATCTAAATGGACATCCACTGCCTGCATAAACTTCGAGGTAAGTACTCTTGGCTTTGGTAAGATACGACGGGATGTCGACTAGGTCGTATGCCGGTCTGGGTGATTGGTTTAAGTCCGATAGCAAAGGCCGAGGGGGTGTGAGCACAGCCTTCCCATTGTTTCTAAAAGCGATCCCTTTTACAGCGGAAAGTCCCTTATGCAACTCGACACTGTTGATTAACTCGGGATAGGTGACTTCCCCTTCTCCGATCACCGCTGTGTCGATATACCAATAGGTATCCAGCGTTTCCCGAGCACAGAGAGACACATGCGGCCCACCCAACGTAATGTGGGTTCTTGGTGATAACGACTTTATCTCTTCGGCAAGGTCAAGCGCTAAAACGTAGTTGCTGCACAAGGCTGTGATCCCGACGAAGTCGGGGTTACACCGGAGTAGGTCTTCTGCGGCCCTCTTGGCGAAACCCCGATTCGTCCAGGTGCTATCAATTTCTTTTAGGTAATCATAGTCACGGATTACTACTTCATGCGCGGCACCTCTCAAGCTCGACGCAAGTATGAGCAAGTTCAATGGATATCCATTGAACTCCGTCGGAGCGAGCAAAGGGCGAACAAGGCAGACCTGCGCCACGGTCGGTGCCCGGCTAGCCCGGCTGGGTTAAGTCACGCAAACACGCTTTGCTTAGCGCCGAAGTTTCTACACGCCGTGGGCCAAAAGTCACCACTGGGAAACTACCCTTGTCCTTGAGGCAGTAAGCTTAGCGGTGCCACCCTCAGTGCCGACTTTTTGATAAATTGTCAGTACGGCTTCAGAGTCTGGAAACGTATTGAAATCTGTTGGTGCTCGATGGCCTACTGCTCCTTGGCAGGCTTTGAGCGTGCTGCCCACCATTTGGACGACGCCTAGACGGGGTGCGCCCAAGAAAAACATCCGCGCCTTTCGAGTAAATGTAAACGAGCTGATGAGGTGTAGTCGTCGTGTCAATCGAGAACTTCCCTTCGGCGACCACTTTCCCGTCCTTCACTACTGCGAAGTGGGTTCCCTTGTTTTCCAGCATGATTTTTGAGAACTCTGAGACGGGTGTCATCTCGCCATCTAGTTCGGAGTAGACGATCCGCCATTGCCCCTGAAGGGATTGCAATAGGTCGCTTGCTTGAGCTTTCATGATTCCCCCTAACAAATAGTTTTAAGGATCGTTTCGAATCCACCTGTCTTGTGCGGTGGCTGTTTCAGTGCCTTCCAGTTGTCCGCGCGGATGGTTTGGACCCCTCCGCCCAGTAAGTATGGGAGATTCAACGCGGGTTCGCAAGGGGGGGGTACTGTTTCGTCGGGCTCGGCTGGGCGGTGATGGGCGATCTGGAACCGCTCGGCCGCGGAGCGGAAGCGCGCAGTCGGAGGGGCTCCGGTGGTTTGCGGGGGCTCAGGGGTGAGCTCGGGGTCGGTATCCAGTGCCTGGGCGGGAGTACACGATGACCCAGGCGCGAGCGCCGCACGGCGCTGAAGCTCTATGTGGAACTGGGAAGGTTTCACTGGCAGCTACTCGCGGGTGCCCGAGTGTGTGCGTCACTGGCGCGAAGCGGCTGGCAAGGCGGCGGCAAAGACCGCCTTTGTGCCGCTGAAGTTCGGGTTGGGGGAAGCCTTCCAGTTCGGCTGGAGCGAAGAGAGGATGGTGATTGGCGGCATCTACCGCCGGCTTCAAGTGGCCCATCTCAAGCTATGCGCCAGCCGGGCATTCTGGCAAAGCGCACCCGCTTGCCGTGCTGGGTAATGCCCGATACCCCTAGCAGCCTGTCGGACTAAGGTTGAACGGTAAAGCGGAAGTGCAGGTGCTGGGCGCGACCATCGTGGGTCGGGCGGTCATTGATGCTGTAGGGACGGTGAAATGATGATGATCGGATCGATCC
>JACCXJ010000048.1 GCA_013697045.1 Gammaproteobacteria bacterium
CCTTCATGGCCGAAATGTCCTTGATCCAGACCCTCGTGGTCTGGACGCCGCCGGTGCTCTTGGCCGTCACCCTGCACGAGGTCGCGCACGGATGGGTGGCGCGCGAGCTCGGCGACGACACCGCGGAGGCGCTCGGACGGCTGTCCTTCAACCCCTTGAAGCACGTGGACCCGGTCGGTACCGTGTTGGTGCCGGGCCTCCTGTATGTCCTGGCCGGCATCGTGTTCGGCTGGGCCAAGCCCGTGCCCGTGAACTGGGACAAACTCCGCAACCCGCGCCGCGACATGGCGCTGGTCGCGGTCGCCGGACCCCTGGCGAATGTCGTCATGCTGCTCGCCTGGGCCGCCGTGGCCAAGTTCGGCTTGTCGTACGGCCAGGACTACTTCGTGACCCCCGGGCTCGCGGGGATCATGATCAACGCTGTGCTCATCGCATTGAATCTCCTGCCGGTACCCCCGCTGGACGGCAGCCGTGTGGTGTCGGCGCTGTTGCCGCACGATCTGGCCCTGCAATACGGGCGGATCGAGCCTTACGGGCTCATCATCCTCCTGGTCCTCATCGGCTCGGGCGCGCTGAATCGGCTCATGGAGCCGACCATGCGCCTGATCGGGTGGGTGATGCAGACCCTCCTCGGTGGCTAAGAGTTTGTGAAAAAACCTACTGCGCTTGGGATCTCGCATTCCGGCGGTGCTCGGAATCCTCATGTATTTCAACATACACTCCGGTTCCTGCGCTCCGGCGGAACGCGACCTCCCTTCGCTCGCGAGGGTTTTTTCACAAACTCTGAGCCCCGCGGGCGCGCCGGATCCCGGATATGAGCGCGACCTACGACCGCCGCATCCTCTCGGGCATGCGTCCCACCGGGATGCTGCACCTCGGGCACTATCACGGCGTGCTCAAGAACTGGTTGATGCTCCAGCACGAGTACGACTGCTTCTTCTTCGTCGCCGACTGGCACGCGCTCACCACCGAGTACGCCGCGCCCGAGATCATCGCCGACTCGGCTTACGAGATGGTGGTGGACTGGCTGGCGGTCGGCATCAATCCGGGCGAGGCGACGCTGTTCGTCCAATCGCGCATCCCCGAGCACGCCGAGCTGTGCCTGCTCCTGTCCATGATGACGCCGCTCGGCTGGCTGGAGCGCGTCCCGACCTACAAGGATCAACAGGAGAAACTGGCCGAAAAGGACCTTTCTACCTACGGCTTCCTCGGCTATCCGCTCCTGCAGGCCGCGGATATCTTGATCTACAAGGCCGGGCAGGTGCCGGTCGGCGATGACCAGGTGCCGCATGTCGAGCTGGCACGCGAGGTGGCGCGACGCTTCAACCACCTCTACGGCCGTGAGCCGGGGTTTCAGGACAAGGCCGAGGCCGCGGCCCGCAAGATGGGCAAGAAGGCCGCGAAGCTGTACTTCGACTTGCGCAAACGCTATCAGGAGCAGGGCGACGCCGAGGCCCTGGCGACGGCGCGCGCCTTCCTGGAATCGCAGCACAACATCGCGCTCAGCGACCACGAGCGACTCCTCGGGTATCTCGAAGGCTCGGGCAGGACCATCCTGCCCGAACCCGAAGCGCTGCTCGCCCCGGAGGCGCGCATGCCGGGACTCAATGGCGAGAAGATGTCCAAGTCCTACGGCAACACCATCGGCCTGCGCGAAGCACCCGAGTCCATCACCCAGAAGCTCAGGACCATGCCTACCGATCCGGCGCGCGTGCGCCGCCAGGACCCCGGCGAGCCCGAGAAGTGCCCGGTGTGGAAGTTTCACCAGGTGTACTCCAGCGCCGAGGTGCAGAGCTGGGTCCAGGTAGGCTGCCGGGGCGCCGGGATCGGCTGCCTGGACTGCAAGCAGCCCGTCATCGACGCGGTGCTCGCGGAGCTGGCCCCGATCCGGGAGCGCGCCCTCGATCTGGAGCGCGATACCGACGCCGTGCGCGCGATCATCGCCGACGGTTGCGAGGCCGCTCGCGATGTGGCGCGCGAGACCATGGACGAGGTCCGGGAGGCCATGGGCCTCGTCTACCGCTGATCCCCGGCAGAGGTGTGATGCATTCGATGACCCCGCCGGACCCGTTGGCCTCCCACACGGTCCCAGCCACGACGCCAGATACGAGCTCCGAGACGAGCGCTCCGATCGCCATGTTCCGCGGGCGACCGATCACCGAGCTCCCGCACGATCTGTACATCCCGCCGGATGCGCTGGAGGTGATCCTGGAGGCCTTCGAGGGCCCGCTGGATCTGCTCCTGTACCTCATCCGGCGCCACAACCTCGACATCCTCGATATCCCCATCGCAGAGGTCACGGTGCAGTACATGGCGTATATCGATCTGATGCAGGGTCTGCGGCTGGACTTGGCGGCCGAGTATCTGGTGATGGCCGCAGTGTTGGCCGAGATCAAGTCGCGCATGCTGTTGCCGCGGCCCGCGGCCGCCGCAGAGCCCGAGGTCGATCCGCGCGCCGAGCTGATGCGGCGGCTCCAGGAGTACGAGCGCTACAAAGAAGCCGCGGCCGGGATCGATGCCCTGCCGAGGCTGGAGCGCGAGGTCCATCCGGTGGTGGTGGCATTCCCCGCACGGCAGGTGCGGCGGCCCGAGCCCGTGGTCGGGCTGACGGCCCTGGGACGGGTCTATGTCGAGGTCCTGCTCGCGGCCGAGCGCTACGCCCACCACCACATCACCCGTGAGCCGCTCTCGGTACGTGAGCGCATGGTGCTGGTGCTCGGGCGGCTCGCCGAGGCCCCCTACACCGCGTTCACGCAGCTCTTCACCGTCGAGGAGGGGCGCCGGGGCGTGGTGGTGGCCTTTCTGGCCATCCTGGAGCTGCTGCGGGAATCGCTCATCGAGATCGTGCAGAGCGAGCCCCAGGGCCCGATCTACGTCAAGGCGGCGGCATGAGCCCAGAAGAGATCAAGCCGCCGGAAGAGATCAAGCCGATCGTCGAGGCAGCCCTCATGGTGGCGGGAGAGCCGCTGAGCGTGGATCGCCTCGCGGCCCTCTTCGGCGAGGATGACGGGATCCGGCAGGAGGTCGAACAAACGCTCGCGGCGCTCCGAGAGGATTATGCCGGGCGTGGCATCGAGCTCAAAGAGGTCGCACAGGGCTTCCGGTTCCAGGCGCGGACGGATTTTGCCCCGTGGCTCAACCGGCTATGGGAAGAGAAGCCGCCGCGCTACTCACGCGCGCTTGTCGAGACCCTCGCGATCATCGCCTATCGCCAGCCGGTCACACGCGGGGACATCGAGGACCTGCGCGGTGTCGCGCTCAGCACCGGGATGCTGAAGACCCTGCTGGAGCGGGAGTGGATCCGGGTCGTAGGGCACCGCGAGGTGCCGGGCCGGCCGGCCGTCTATGCCACCACCCCGAAGTTCCTCGATTACTTCAACCTCAAGACCCTGTCCGAGCTACCGCCCCTCCCCGAGATGCGGCCGATCGAGGCCCCGGAAGAGGTCGCACCGTCCGAGCCGGCCGCGGCACAGGGGGAGATGGAGATCTGCGAGGTGGTCGGCCAGGTGGCGGAGGGATGAGCGTCCTCCGGGACGACAAGCGATCCGCAGAGCAGTGGTTCACTGCGAGCCGCCGATGATAGTCGCCCCCGAGCCTGTTCATCTCGAACCCGCGCGTCGAGAACGAATTCAGAAGGTCCTGGCGCGCGCCGGGCTCGGCTCGCGCCGCGCCATCGAGGGCTGGATCACGGCCGGCCGGGTCTTCATCAACGAGCGCATGGCGCGGCTCGGCGACCGCGTCGTGTCCGGCGATCGCGTGCAGGTGGATGGCAAGCGCCTGCCGGCGAAAGCGCTCTACGGTGCGGAGCGGACGCGGGTGTGGGGGTATTACAAACCGGCCGGGGTGATGTGTACGCGCCGGGACGAGTCGGGCCGGCCCACCGTCTTCGACGCGCTGCCCGCCGAGCTCTCGGGGCGCTGGGTACACGTCGGGCGCCTGGACTTCAATACCGGTGGCCTGCTCCTCTGGACCAACGATGGCGCCCTGGCGCATCGCCTGATGCATCCCGGGACCGGCATCGAGCGCGAATACGCCGTGCGCGTGCTCGGCGCGGTGGATGGCCGGGTCATCGATCACCTGCGCGCCGGGATACGGCTCGAAGACGGGCCGGCGCGCTTCGAGTCCATCGTCGCCATGGGCGGCGCAGGCGCCAACCACTGGTTCAGCGTGATCCTCAAGGAAGGCCGAAACCACCTGGTCAGGCGTCTGTGGGAATCGCAGGGCGTGACCGTGAGCCGGCTCCTGCGGCTGCGCTTCGGCCCCATCGCCTTGCCGCGCGAACGACGCGCCGGCGAGTGGTGGGAGCTGCGCAAGAAGGAGGTCCAGACCCTCCAGAGCCTATGCGGCTATCCCGTAGGGGCCGCCCCCCGTGCCCGCCCTCCCAAGCCGGCGGGCGCGACCCCTCGCGTCCGCCCCGCCAACCCCGTAGGGGCGGCCCCTACTGGCCGCCCTCCCCCGCCCGTGAGGCACACTGAGCCGCCGCCCAGCCGGCGCAAGCCCCGCCGCCCTCGGGCGCAAAGACCCCCGGAACCCCCTTCCGCGGCGTAATGAATGGGCGGACACTGCGCGCGGTCTTTCGCCGCCTGTTCGCTCACTACGGCCCCCAAGGATGGTGGCCGGCCGAGACGCCGTTCGAGGTCATGGTCGGCGCAGTGCTCACCCAGAACACCGCCTGGTCGAATGTCGAACGGGCCATCGCAGGGCTCAAGGCGCGGGAGGCGCTAGACCCCGAACGCATCCTCGCCCTCCCCTCCCGCGCTCTGGCCGAAACCATCCGGCCATCGGGGTATTTCCGGGTCAAGGCCGAACGGCTGCGGGGCCTGTGCCGCTGGTATCTGAAGCGGGGCGGTATGGCGAGACTAGAGACGCGCGATACCGAGACGATCTGCTCGCGGTTCACGGGATCGGCCCTGAAACCGCCGACGATATCCTGCTCTACGCCCTCGACCGGCCGGTGTTCGTGATCGACGCCTACACCCGGCGCCTGTTCGCGCGCCTCGGATGGATCGAGGGCCATGAGGACTACGAGGCATTGCGGGCGAGGATCGAATCTTTCCTGGGCCCGGACGTCCCGCTCTATCAGGAGTACCACGCCCTCATCGTGCATCACGCCAAGGGGATCTGCCGCACCCGGCCCGGTTGCGAGCGTTGCTGCCTCGCAGGGCGCTGCGCTTGGCCCGCCGCCGTGGCCGCGTGTTGAAAGGCGGGGCGCCCGACCTGCTATACTTGTAAACCCTGCGACCTTCGGCAGGACGGAGTTGCCTTCTTGCGAAGGCGCCTCTACCAGTCTCCCCCTTTACAAGGGGGAGATTTAGAGACCCCCTCCTCACCTCCCCCTTCGCAAGGGGGAGGGAAAAGGGTGCTGGGGTGCCGACAGGCGCTAATAATCTCAATTAAAGACGAGCATCGGGAAGGGCGGGCCGTGGACATCGAAGCATTAGCAAACCAATACAGCAGCAAGACTCCCGAGGACATCCTGCGCCTGGCGCTCGAGTCGTTCGACAACGTCGCGATCTCTTTCAGCGGGGCCGAGGACGTGGTGCTCGTGGACATGGCGAGCCGCATCCAGCCCGATGTGCGGGTATTTTCCCTGGACACCGGGCGACTGCACCCCGAGACCTATCGGTTCCTAGATCGCGTCCGTGAGCGCTACCCGATCCGCTTCGAGGCCCTGTCCCCGGACGCCATGGCCGTCGAGCGCCTGGTCCGCGAGAAGGGTCTTTTCAGCTTCTACCAGGACGGTCACCAGGAGTGCTGCGGGATCCGCAAGGTCGGGCCGCTGCGCCGCCGGCTCCAGTCGCTCGACGCCTGGGTCACCGGGCAGCGAAAGGATCAAAGCCTCGCGACCCGCGCCACCATCGCGGTGGTCGAGCGCGATGCGGCGTTCTCGACGCCCGAGCATGCGCTGGTCAAGTTCAACCCGCTCGCGAACTGGACCGCCGCCGAGGTCTGGGACTACATCCGCAGCAACGACGTACCCTACAACGAGCTCCACGAGCGCGGTTTCGTGAGCATCGGCTGCGAGCCTTGCACGCGCGCCATCCTGCCGTATCAGCAGGAGCGCGAAGGCCGGTGGTGGTGGGAAGACGCCGCCGACAAGGAGTGCGGGCTCCACAAGGCGAACGTGGCCGTCCGCCGGCGCTGAAAGCTTGCACATCACGCTGGTCAAGAAGATCAAGGCCGACGGCAGCCCGTGCCGCAAGTGTGCCGAGGTCGTCGATCGGCTGGAGCGATCTCAGCTCCTGGGCCGCATCGACCGCGTGGTGGTGGCCGATGAGCGCGATCCCGACAGCGAGGGCATGCAGCTCGCCGGCAGGTACAACGTAGACTGGGCCCCCTTCTTCATCGTCGAGGACGACAGCGGCGGCGAACGCATCTACACCTCGTTCTTCCGTTTCCTCAAAGAGGTCCTGGGGCAGAACCCGCGGCAAGAAGAAGAGACCACCGAGATGATGCGGCAGAACCCGGATCTGGATTTTCTGTAGCGCCTTAGCCCGCCCGATCGCTGCCGCCTGTTCGCGCGCGAGCTCACCATGATGGCGAGCGCATCTGATCCTTTGTCGCTCCGACGCCAAGTCGAGGTTGACGATTAGACTTTATCCCCGGCCTTCATCCCTCTGGAACGACCACATGGGCCACGGTTGGGATCAAGGGCTCTTTCGGTGAATACCACCAACAAGGTAGGTTCGGGCGACGAAGCGACGCCAGGGTCGCTCCTCGGCCCTGGCTTTCCAGCGGTCCGATGTGTTTTTCTCTGTGAAGCTCTATTACGTCCATGATCCAATGTGCAGTTGGTGCTGGGCTTTTCGGCCTGGCTGGACGGCAATCCGGGCACGGCTTCTCAGCGTAATCACTCCCCAGCGGGTCTTGGGCGGGCTCGCTGCGGATACCCGCGAGCCCATGCCAGAGGTCATGCGAACCTACATCCAGGACACCTGGCGCCGGATCGAGCGCGCGGTGCCGGGCACGGCGTTCAACTTCGAGTTCTGGAATCGCTGCCGGCCCAGGCGGTCCACCTACCCCGCCTGCCACGCCGTGATTGCCGCGATCGCGCAAGGCCCGCATTTCGAGGAGCCCATGATCGAGGCGATCCAGCGGGCCTATTACCTCGAAGCCCAGAACCCCTCCGACGACGAGATTCTGATCGCGCTCGGCGAGGCGATCGGTCTCGACCGCGAGCGCTTCGCACGGGCCCTGAACGACGCCGCGACCGAGGCGGAGCTACTCCGCCAGATCCAATTCAGCAGGAGCCTCGGCGCCCGCGGTTTCCCGAGCCTGATCCTGGAGGATGAAAGCGGCTTTCACCCAGTTGTCTATGACTACACCGATCCCGCGGTGGTGCTCGCCCAGCTTGGCTTGTGAGTTCGGCGGCGGCCGTGCCTCGCCCGAGATACTACAAAGGCAGGTTACTCCGACTTCTGGATTACGGGATAAACTTGCACTTCCTGAGCCCAAGCAGAGCGGCGGTCTTCGTTTCGAGTCCCCCCGTTCCGTGGACGGTTTAGGGCTTGAGGTTCAAGCCGTGCATTGCGGTGGTTGCGCGTTTAACGTTGGACATCTGCTTATCCCCTCGAAGCGCTCACCTCCTCGGGCCGGCGCCTCCAGAGGCGTGTCCGGATGTCTCTTGAGGTACTGCTCCGCCCGGATCACATACCAGCGGTCATATGCGAGCTTGTAGAAGGATACGGCCTCACCCAGCGTGGCCACGAGACCGATCGCGTCGTCCGTGCTCGGGACGTCGAGGGCGAAGATGAGGCGTTCGGAAGCTGGGATGGCTTTTGTGGACAGGTAGGACGCCATCGTTCTTATCCCCGCATGGGACGC
>JACCXJ010000055.1 GCA_013697045.1 Gammaproteobacteria bacterium
TAGATGACGCTCTCGCAGATGTTGTTGGCGTGATCGCCGATGCGCTCCAGCGCCCGCACCGCCCAGGCGGTGTCCAAGACGCGGGTGATGCTGCGCGGGTCCTCCATCATGTAGGTGATGAGCTGGCGCATGATGGCGTCGTATTCCTGGTCCACCAAGCTGTCCTCACGCGCCACCTGCAAGGCCGCCCTGGAGTCCATGCGCGCCAGGGCATCGAGTGCGGCGCGTAGGTTTTGCCGGACGCGCCCGCCCATGTTCAAGACCCCGATGTAATAGGCCTTGGGGCCCTCCGACTCGGTCAGGCGCAGGACCACGCGGGCGATCTTCTTGGCCTCGTCGCCGATGCGCTCGAGGTCGGTGGTGATGCGGGTCATTGCCAGCACCAGCCGCAGATCCCCCGCGGCCGGCTGGCGCCGCGCCAGGATCGCCGTGCAGTCCGCGTCGATGTCGATCTCCATGGTATTGACCTTGTAGTCGTTGCTCGCCGCCAGCTCGGCGAGCCCCGGATTCCCATCGGCCAGGGCATCCAACGCCGTCGTGAGGTGCTCTTCCACCGTGCCGCCCATCTCCAGCACGCGCGCCCGGACGTCTTCGAGCTCCTTGTCGAACTGGTGGGAGATGTGCTGTGGGAGTTGGGTCGCGCTCATGTCTTCTCTCCTCGTCGGCCGGGCTAGTAGTCAGTCAAGATTATGTCAAACAAGCACGTCATTCCGGCATGGATTGCCGGAATCCAGAGCACATGGACGTAGGTGCTGTCCTGCATCCTGGACCCCGGCAATCCCTGCCGGGGTGACGAATCACTTCGATTTAACATGACTGACTACTAGCCGTAGCGGCCGGTGATGTAGTCCTCGGTCTGTTTCCTTTTGGGTTTGGTGAAGAGCACCTTGGTCTCGTCGAACTCGATCAGATCCCCGAGGTACATGAAGGCCGTGTGGTCGGAGACCCGCGCCGCCTGCTGCATGTTGTGGGTCACGATCAGGATCGTGTATTCGGTCTTGAGCTCATAGATGAGGTCTTCGATCTTGAGCGTCGAGATAGGGTCGAGCGCGGAGGCCGGCTCGTCGAGCAACAACACCTCGGGCTCGATGGCGATGGCGCGCGCGATGACGAGGCGTTGTTGCTGCCCGCCCGACAAGGTCATGGCGCCATCGTTGAGCCGGTCCTTGACCTCGTCCCACAAAGCGGCGCGCTTGATGGCCCGCTCCACGGCCTCGTCCAGGACGCGCCGCTTCTTGACCCCCTGCAGCCTGAGCCCGTAGGCGACGTTCTCGTAGATCGACTTCGGAAACGGGTTGGGTTTCTGGAACACCATGCCGACGCGCCGCCTGAGATCGGACACCGGCGTGTCGGCGGCGTAGATGTTGTGGCCGAAGAGCCGGATCTCGCCCTCGATTCGCACGTGATCATAGAGGTCGTTCATGCGGTTGAAGCAGCGCAAAAGCGTCGACTTGCCGCAGCCGCTCGGGCCGATGAAGGCCGTGACCTGGCGCTCTGGGATCGACATCGTGATGGCGTTGAGGGCCTTGTTCTCGCCGTAATAGAGGTTGAGACCCGCGACCTCGAGGCATTCCCTGCGGCCCGCTTCCGGCCCCCGTGCCTGGAGAGAAGAAGAGGACCCCCGGGCCCTCGTATCGATACCCGGGCCGTCCGGGGCCTTGGCATCGAAACCCTCGAAACCATGCGTTGTGGCAGGTCGGGCCACGCCCCTGGGGTCCACGGCCTTCAAGGCCGGTTCTTCAATGTTCCGAAGCACGGTATTTCTCCCGCAACTGGTTGCGTATCCGGATCGCGGCCAGGTTGAGGACCACGACGATGATGACCAAGAGCAACGCGGTGGCATACACGAGCGGGCGCGCCGCCTCGACATTGGGGCTCTGAAACCCCACGTCGTAGATGTGAAACCCGAGGTGCATGATCTTGCGATCGAGGTGCAGAAAAGGGAAGTTGCCGTCCACGGGCAGCGATGGGGCGAGCTTGACCACCCCCACCATCATGAGCGGCGCGACCTCACCGGCGGCGCGCGCCACGGCCAGGATGAGCCCGGTCATGAGCGCCGGGCTCGCCATCGGCAGTACGATGCGCCACAGGGTCTCGGCCTTGGTCGCCCCGAGCGCCAGGCTGCCCTCACGGATGTCCACGGGGATGCGGGCCAGGCCCTCTTCGGTGGCGACGATCACGACCGGGACGGTCAGGATCGCGAGCGTGAGCGAGGCCCACAGGAGACCCGGGGTCCCGAAGGTCGGGGCCGGCAGGGACTCGGGGAAGAACACGCGGTCGATGTTGCCACCGACGAAATACACGAAAAACCCGAGCCCGAAGACGCCATAGACGATCGACGGCACCCCCGCGAGGTTGTTGACGGCGATGCGGATGGTACGGGTCAGCGGGCCCTGCTTCGCATATTCCCGGAGATACACGGCGGCCACGACGCCGAACGGCGCCACCAGGAGGCTCATGATGAGGACCATGAGCACGGTGCCGAAGATGGCCGGGAAGATCCCGCCTTCGGTATTGGCCTCGCGCGGCCCGTCGGCCACGAACTCCGCGAGCTTCGTGAGGTAATGGCCGAGCTTGTCGAAGGTCCCCATCTCGTTCGGCCGGTACACGCGCACCACCTTGGCGAGCGGGATGGTGAGGTCCTCGCCCCCGGCGAGCCTGAGCTGCAAAGAGTCGCGCTCGATCTCGTGACCGAGCGCGACGAGCTCGGCCCTGAGACGCTCGTACTCGGCCTCCAGCGCGAGCCGCTCATCCTTGAGCGCTTGCAGGGCGCCTGGGTCCGGCTGCCCGCGGAGCTCCAGCGTGCGACCCTCGAGGCGCAGTTGCTCTATGGCGTGGCTCACCGCGCCGATGCGGCCGCGCTCCAGGTGAGCGATCTGTTCTTTGAGCGCCTGCTTGCGATCGAGCCGCGCCTGGACCTCCGCGAGCGGCGGTCCGTCGGTGTCCGAGGTCGTTATCGCTCTACCGTTCTCGCGGACCTCGACCAGGTAGCCGTAGGCATTGCCCCATTCCTCGCGCTCGACGGCCAGAAGCGCCGGGGGATAATCGATCCGCTCCATGCCGGGCGCGGCGATCCAGCGGAAATCGAGTCCGTAGACGTCGCGATTACCGGTCTTGATGAGCAGTCGCTCGCCGGTCACGACGCCGTCGGGGAGCCGATACCCGTTCTCCTCGAGGCGGGCGGCCGGCACCTCCTCACGGTCCACGATCTCGCCGTAGAGCTTGATCCGGGTGCCGTCCGGCTCGCGGTAGTCGATGGCGGCGATGCGTCCGGGCCAGAAGTGCCCCATGCCATTCACGGCGATGAGCAACAAGAGCCCGACAACCATGCACAGGCTGAGACTCACCGTGCCGGCCGTCAGCCACACCCACGGGCTGCCGGTCCTGACCCATTCCTTCAAGTCGGCCCGACCCGTCATGCGATGTCCGCGCACATTATTAGAGCTGGCTGTAACGCTCGCGCAGGCGCTGGCGAACGACCTCCGCGACGGTGTTGAAGAGAAAGGTCGCGAGGAACAGCACCAAGGCCGCCAGGAACAACACCCGGTAATGGGTGCTGTTGACCTCGGACTCGGGCATCTCGACCGCGATGTTGGCCGACAGCGCGCGGAAGCCCTGGAACGGGTTCCAATCCATGATGGGGGTGTTGCCGGTCGCCATGAGCACGATCATGGTCTCCCCCACCGCCCGGCCCAGGCCGATCATGACCGCCGAGAAGATCGCCGGGCTCGCGGTCAGGATCACCACGCGCGTGAGCGTCTGCCAGGGCGTGGCGCCGAGCGCCAGCGAGCCGAGGGTCAGATGGCGCGGCACGCTGAAGATGGCGTCTTCGCTGATGGTGAAGATCGGCGGGATGACGGCGAAACCCATCGCGATCCCGACCACGAGCGAATTGCGCTGGTCGAAAGGGATGCCGAGCTCGCGGGTCAGCCAGCCGGGCATGTCCCCGGCGAAGAGCATTGCCTCCAGCCACTCACCGGCGACCAGCGCCGTGAAGATCGCCGCGGCCACGACCGGCAGGAGCAACGCGGCCTCCGAGCCCTCCGGCACCCGGCGGCAGAGGGCCTCCGGCAGGCGGCTCCAGAGATAGGCCGCGAGCAGCACCGCGGCGGGCACCACGATCGGGAGCGCGAAGACCCCGGCGAGGTTGGCCTCGACGAAGGGCGCGAGCCACAGCCCGGCCAGGAAACCCAGGATGACGGTCGGCAAGGCCCCCATGACCTCGATGCTGGGTTTGACGATCTGGCGCATCCCCGCGGACATGAAATACCCGGTGTAGATGGCACCCATGATGGCCATCGGGACGGCGAACAGCATCGCGTACACGGCCGCCTTGAGGGTCCCGAGCGCCAAGGGGGTGAGGCTGAACTTGGGCTCGAAATCGCCGGTGGCCGCGGACGACTGCCACAGGTACTCCGGGTGCTCGCGGCTCTCGTACCACACCCGGCCCCACAGCGAGTGCCACGATACCTCGGGGTGCTCGTTGTGGATGCGGAAGAATCGCAGACGACTGGCGCCGTCCTCGACCAGCAAGGCGTCCGCCCGCGGGGACATCGCCACGGCCTCGACCGGCGAATCGGCCGGTGACTCGATGATCCGCTGGACCAGGAGGGTGCGCTCTGCGGTGGTGTGATACAGCCCGAGCGTCCCGGACCCATCGATGGCCGCGAAGCCCTTGCGGAAGAATTCAGGCGCGATCCGGGTGATCGGATGCGTCTGTGCGGAGAACGATCGCGCCCGGCTCAGGCTATAGCTCTGGCGGTCGTCGCGCACCGGGAACCACTGGGTGATCCCCCCCGCCGAATCACCGACGAGCAGCGAGATCCCCCCGCTCAGGAACTGCATCGTGGTGACGGTCTGGCCGTGCCCGACGGCGCCGATCTTGTCTACCAGGGTCGGGGCGGTCTTCTTGGTGACGTCGTAATAGTGAATCGACCCGTCGCCGCTCGCGGTGTACAGCTCGCGCTGCAGGAGACCGAGCGCCAGGTGGGTGATCGGACCGTTTTCGCCCGGGATCGTGGCGGCCTGCCGCGTGATCGTCTCGCCCTCCTCCAGGAGTGAGCGCGTCACCGCGAAGCTCGTAACCAGGAGGCGGCCGTCCTCGGTCACGGCCGCGAGCGTCGTCTGCCGGTCCTGGCTTTGGACCGCGAGGTGGATGAGGGGGCGGCCGTCTGTGTCGATGACCAACGGTGCCGGGCCGAGCGGGAAGGTGATCTCGGGTCTCAGGGTGCGGACATCGTTCGGGAAGCTCACGCTATATCGATGGCGGAAGACCAGCGCGGTCCCGTTCGACAGTCCCACGGACAGGGTGGCCGCGTGTGGGTCGCCGGCGGCGTGGGCGGTGATCCGCACCCCCTCGGGGAGCGCCAACCGTTCGTCGCTGATCACTTGTCCGTCACGGGTCTTGAAGAACACCGCCCGGCCATCGCCGGTCAGCCGGAGGCCGATCTCGGCATACTCCTCGGTGCAGAGCGACAGGGTCTCTGCCGGCCCGCCGGGGACCGGATAGCTCGCCGCAGGCTGGATCGAGGCGGACGCGAAGAGCGGCAGGACCACGTAGAGGAGATAGACGAAGATGAGGAGGATGGTGATGATGACGGCGACCCCGCCCGCGGCCATGAGGTTGCGGGTCCAGCGGTCCTCCAGGAGCCGCCAGCGCCGATGCGCCTTCGACTCCTGGACCCCCAACTCGCGGACCGTCGCCACGGCCGCCTCACCCTCCAGCGCCGTTCCTCTCACCGCCCCACCCATCTCTCACCGCGCTATTCATCGCGGCCATCGTAGGCGTGCCATATGACGGTTATGTTACACCCCCGGCACGCCGGGGAACCCAACCGGGGCCGGAGAACAGGAGCTTATAATCGGTCGCGCCGTTTAATTCCAGCTCGTCTTTGACATCCTGAAAGAACTCATTGGTGTAAAGCGCGCGCGCCCAGCGGTGGTCATCCGCCTCCAGCGGATCGAGGTTGTGGTGACGGCCTTCCAGTCGTTCACGGACTCATTTCTCCGGGTCACTGCGGACGCCGGGATTATATAGCCTAAAGGTCGCAGCCAGGCGATTGCGGGATGGGCGATTGCGGGGACACTCGATGGCGGCTGGGACAAAGCCGGCGCCGGATCCCGGCGACGCGGCTCCGGAACGCGGGAGGAACCGGGATCCGGGTGGCTCATCCCAGGCCGCCGCTCCGGGTGCGCCGTATGCCGCGGTGCACCACGCGGGGTTCCTGGCCCACGCGCTCGGCCACGAGCTTCGCGCCGAGGCGGAACATCTGCGCGGGCAGTGCCAGGGCGTGGTCCCCTGGCAAGACTATCGCTACCTAGCATATCGTAGTAAGGTGCTCGTCTGCCCCGGTTGGGCTCTGGAATCTTCTGGTTCGTACGGATGCTTCAGTCCCGTCAACCCCGGAACCTCGGCCTGTTAGGCCTCCTGCTCGCGCTTTCCCTGGCGCATGCGAGCCCTCCCGCGCAGGCGGGTGAGAGCGGAAGCGAGACCGCAGTGCGCGGCTTCGAGCAGGCTGCCGCCCCGCTCAGCCTCGCGGTCCTGGATCCGCCACCGCCGCCGCTGGAGCCACCGCCACCGGACCTGCCGCCACCGCCACCGCCGCCGGACCTGCCGCCACCGCCACCGCCGCCGGACTTGCCGCCACCGCCACCGCCGCCGGACCTGCCGCCAC
>JACCXJ010000059.1 GCA_013697045.1 Gammaproteobacteria bacterium
GCAGTAAAGTCAGGTAGGGTGGGCACCGCCCACCGTTTACGGCCTTGTTTGGCGCACAAGGTGGGCGATGCCCACCCTACGGGGCTACCCTTCAATCCTCCTCACGCAATGTCGCGCTTACTGAGCCCGGAGGCGGTGCACGATACCGCGTGCGGCATGCCGGTGAAATCGCCTTGCCCGCACCATTGTTCGCCCGCACCATTGTTCGTTGGAGCTCCATGCTCATCGCCACACCCAAGGTGATGAGCCAGACGCACGCCGCATGCCGGTGCCAAATGTGTCGACCGCGTCGCGTAAGCCCGGTTCGAGCAGACTGCTGCTCCAAGCGAGGATCTCGGCAGGTGGGCGGGCACGCATCGTCGCCAATCGCGAGCTCAACGTGCATCCGCGGAGTTGTAACGGCCGATGCCGCGGTGAAACTCGTGGCTTCCGCCGAGCACCCGAACAGTCCTTGGAGGTATCGCCAGAGCTCCGGTGAGGGGACGGTGGCCATCAGGGCCGTAGGTTCGGGTGAGGAACGAACCCCAACATTTCGCGGCAGATGGGGTTACGTTGGGGTTCCTTCGTCACCCCAACCTTGACTGCGGCAAACCAGTTTTACGAAACCATCACCGTAGTAGGGCGTGAAGTAAGCCTCGAATCGCGGCAACTGCCGCGCGACCTGATGCACCATCCGCGTCTGGTTTATGGATCCACAAATGTATAATGCCCGCATCAGCCCGATTGTCTCAGATCGATGCACCCCATCACTTGGTGCCAGGCCGCATTAGGCTTTCGCCCGGCCGGCGGCCTGGCAGGTTTCGGCGTGCCAGTGACGCCTTAGGAAGCCCTGAATACGTACCTGTTCGTCACTCCGGCGGAAGCCGGAGTCCAGGTATACGAAACGGGTCCCGGCTTGCGCCGGGATGACTCTTTCGGAGTTTCCCTGACCCGCTCGATAGCGCTCCATCTGCATTTCGTCTAACGTATCCTGGGCGCCGGTGGGGCTGGGTATCCCGCATGGCATCGGGTGGTTCAACATTCATCAACAACGAATCAGGAGGACGATGATGTTCAAGAACACTACACGCTTGGGCCGGGGCCTTGGGCTGTCGCTGCTCGCGGCCCTCGCGCTGGCCGCCCCGCCCGCGGCCGCCGACAAGACTTTCGTGGTGGATTTTGACGCCGGGACGGAGGATGCCGGGGCGCTGTTCCAGGTGGACGCGGCGAGCGGCTTGCGTTTCCTGGTCTCGGACTTCGGGAACGCCGCCCAGGGGCCGCGGGGCGTCAGCCCCTTCGGCCTCGCCCTGGAGGCGGCCGGCACGGTGCTGGTCATCGACGTTGACGCGGGGCCGGTTGTTTCCGGGGCGCTGTTCCGGGTGGACGCGGCGAGCGGCCAGCGCGGTCTGGTCTCGGACTTCGGCAACGCCGCCCAGGGGCCACTGGGCGTCGACCCCGTCGGCCTCGCCCTGGAGGCGGCCGGCACGGTCCTGGTCATCGACATTAACGCGGGGACGGGTCAGGGGGGGCGCTGTTCCGGGTGGACGCGGCGAGCGGCTTGCGTTTCCTGGTCTCGGACTTCGGGAACGCCGCCCAGGGGCCGCAGGGCGTCAACCCCTTTGGCCTCGCCCTGGAGGCGGCCGGCACGGTCCTGGTCATCGACCAAGCCGCTGGGACGGGTGGCCTCGGGGCGCTGTTCCGGGTGGACGCGGCGAGCGGCAACCGCAGTGTGGTCTCGGACTTCGGTAACGCCGCCCAGGGGCCTCAGGGCGTCAACCCCCGCGGCCTCGCCCTGGAGGCGGCCGGCACGATCCTGGTCATCGACCCTGGCGCGGGGGCGCTGTTCCGGGTGGACCGGCTGAGCGGCCAGCGCGGCCTGGTCTCGGACTTCGGGAACCGCGCCCAGGGGCCGCAGGGCGCCAGCCCCCTCGGCCTCGCCCTGGAGGCGGCCGGCACGGTCTTGGTCATCGACGTTGACGCGGGGACGGGTACTGTAGGGGCGCTGGTCCGGGTGGATCGGCTGAGCGGGCTGCGGGAGACGGTCAGCGATTTCGGCAATGGCGTGCAGGGCGGGCTCGGCGTGGAGCCGTTCGGCGTGGCCGTAGTCGTCCCAAACTGTGACGGCCGCGTCCCGACCGTGGTCGGTGACAACGGCAACAATGTCCTCATCGGATCCCCCCGCGCCGATGTGATCATAGGCCGCAGCGGCGCCGACCTCGTCGACGGCCTGGGCGGTAACGACCGCATCTGTGGCGGGGGCGGCAACGACGCCTTGCGCGGCGGCTCCGGCAACGACCGGCTGGACGGTGGGGCCGGTGCCGATGTCCTCATCGGCGGCAAAGGCAGGGATCGCTGCAAGCGCGGAGAAGCGAAGCTCTCCTGCGAGCGCTGAGGCGCTGATCGGTTGTGCCGGTGCGCCCGCAGCCACGTAAGCGATGTGTCGGTGGAAATCGTCCTCGTCACGGAGAGTATGTTCCTAATACCGGCCACCAACCAACACCGCGACCGCTCGGCCAGGTTTACAGTGAAAAAATAGGTGCCTCCGCCGATGTTGCTGCGCCGGTACTGCATGGTTGGGATTTTTCGTTGGGGTTCCTTCGTCACCCCAACCTTGACTGGCGCTTGATCCAACCCGCGCCATCGCGCCGGGGGAGCGGTTACATCCCGAAGGCGGACGACGCCCCACATCTGCTGGGCGAACGGGGCACTTGGCAACGGCGATTCCGGGAGCACGCGATCCGGGATCGAAGGGATTTCGATGCGCACCTCGACTACATTCACTTCAATACCGTCAAACATGGGTGGATGTCGCGGGTCGCCGATTGGCCGCCTTCGAGTTTCCATCGAACCGTGCGCTCGGGGTGGTACCCACTGGAATGGGCGGCCCGGTGGAATGGGCCTTGGAGTGACGGCCCGGATCCCGAACGGCAGATTACGCGATGAAACCGCTAACCCGCCCTACGGGAACTTCGACCTGGGCTATACTTGGCTCCGAGATAAACCCTTGTTGATCCTTTGCGTGCGTGGCGAGCCTTTCGTGGGAGGGTGGCCCATGGC
>JACCXJ010000067.1 GCA_013697045.1 Gammaproteobacteria bacterium
CGATCTTCAGCATGGGGCCCGACGTGACGCTCGAGACGGTCAAGGCGACCCGCGCCCGGCTCGACACCTACGCGATGGACGTCCAGGCGACCAACCGGACCCTGACCAAGCAGATCGACGACCGCGACGACTGCGCCAAGGTCGCCAACGAGTATGTGGTGCGGGCGCGCAAGGCCGTCCAGGGCTACTTCGGTCCCGACTCCGCGCAATACGCCCAGGTCGGCGGCACCCGTGCGACTGAACGCAAGAGCGGGGGCCGCCGGGCCAAGGTCCCGGCACTGCCCCAGGCAGCATAAGGCGGGACGCCCGCGAGCACCGGCCGGTCTTCCCAATCCCCGGCGCCCGCGGCACCTGCCTGCGCCATGTCGGCCACGGCCGGGGCGCGGCGCTCGCATCTCCTCGCGCGTGAACACGAGCGGTAGCCCGGCCGGCTTCTCGGCGGGCGCTACCCCCACAAGCCTGCCGAGTGCCTTCTTCTATCCTCACCGGTAGACGAGCACGATGGCCTTCAACGTCCGGTTCTGGCGGGACGGCGCGACGTTGACATTGACCGCGAGATGCGTCGGAAACGCTTCCACTTCCACCGCCCCCCTCTCCGCCGGATGCCGCTTCCCGTGGAACAGGATGAACCGGGATTACATGGATGTAATGCTTTTGGGAGGTACAGGATGAACCGCCGGACCCCATCCACGTAGGCCTGCTCGGTCCCGATGCTGTAGTGCAGCCCCGCGTGACCTGTCGCGGACCTCACCGAGCAGTTGGGCCGATCCCACGCCGGGACCGGAGCCCGATGGCTGTCCATCCCGTGTTTCCTGACGGTGGGACTCGCGCCTCCTTACACAACCCCCTTCCTCGTCAAGGCGTTGCCGGCCTTATCGACGCCCCCGCCACCCTATCATACGGTGGCGAGGCGGCCGCCTCACCCCCAACCGTCCGGCCGCCTATCCGGCGGTAAGACCGGGACTAAGCTGCTAAGTGATTGATGTGACGTGTGGTAGACTTTAGCCAATCGGGGGGCCCGCCGTCTAGCGACATGAGGGATAGGCCTTCTACGTCACCTTGGGCAGACAGGCAAAGAAGGAAGATCAGGCCCCCGAGATCGTCAGGGATTCGGAACGCCCTGGGCCCTGCTGAAGGACGTGGTGTAGATCATGGTGGTGGCAACATCGTTGTGCCCGAGCAGTTGCTGAATGGTGCGGATGTCGGTGCCGCGTTGCAGCAGGTGGCTGTTTTCGTCGCGGGTCATGACCGCGGGGACGTTGATCTTCTTGTGGGCGCGTACCGCATTGATGCGCCCCTCCATGGGCTGATCGAGGACGCGCTTGTAGAGGAACACCAGGTCATTCATCGCCTGGTTCCGGGTGGCGGCAGCGACGTTTCTCACCGCCAGGTCGGTCAGGAACGACTCGATCTTGGGTTGGCCGGAGAAGAGGTCTGCGCGGGACCGCATACCGTGGAAACGAGCGAACCGTATGATCCACTCCACATAGGAGCGCTCGGTGTGCATGGAGTAGTGGTGGCGACGGAGCACCTTGCGGACTTCATCGAGGAGTGTTGGTGGTTGACTTCGCGTCACGTCAGGCATATTAAGGTCTCCGTCATGGCGCCCTGAGAGCGCTGATAATGAGTATGGGTCAAAACTGCCCGAAAACCCTACCAATATCGAATTATCAAGGCAAAGTGACAAGTTAATCAATGGTTAGGCTGCTTAGGAGATGCGGACAGAGACCATGGACATCCTTGTATGGGCTGACGAACAATTATCGAAGGATCTCCCTGTACTCAGAGCGTGCGGTGAAAACCAAGATCTTGAGTATATGGAATCATTTCCGCAGAACGTGCGCGAGTTAGCCAAAGAGATTGCCGCGTTCGCAACCTCTAACGCTGGCACTATTTTGATAGGCGTGTCGAATACGGGTGATCTGATTGGCTTAGAAGGGACTAGCTCACCTGACGGGCGTGATGGGTTTCTACGCCGAGTGGAGGGTATTTGTAGAGGGACAATTAAACCAGCTATCACGCCTATCGCCAAATTTGCCGTTGAGTCCGACAAGATAATTCTGGTCCTGACGATACCGAAAGGCAACCAGCCTATCTACTATAGCAACAACATCCCCTATGTCCGACATATCACTGAGTCCAGACCAGCAGAGCCACACGAAGTCATCGATCTCATCCGTAGCTACTTGGCTACGTTTGTACAGACAGATGAAGGCGAACGAACAGAAACGAGAGATGTGCTGTCGTCTGAGTTAGCTCAAATTCTGACCAACGTCTTAATTTATACAGACGAGGTGAGCGAGCGGAACGTAAATCCCTGGCTTGAGATATGGAGGACCGAGTTCCGTTACGCTGCGTCCGAGCTACGTCAACTGGCAACGCAAGATGTTGGGATACAAGAGGCCCCTGACCAGGACTTGAGCCAGCTTGCTGATGCTTTAGACAAGGTAGCAACATTTCGGCTGTACCTGGGCTGTGGGCCAGAACTCAGCCGTCTTATGGAACAGGCTGCTGATCTCGCGCGTACCTTGAAGAAAAATAGGATTGACCCTGTCCCCTTGAGTGAACAATCTCTACATCAGATCAAAAGTGTCCTTATATCCTCGTCGACAAAGCTTCAGGATCTCGTGTCGCGGGCTGACGCAATGATCAATTCGGGTCGCGTCGAAGAGTTACAAACGGAAGCCTCTAACATTGGACTAAATTTGCTTCGAGCAAGTTTCTATAATATCGAGCCCATTGCTCCCCGGATCCGCGACGATCTTCATTCTGTGGCTAGAGAGCTGCACTTAGTAGAAACGATGCGCCTCTATATGGACGGAGGAGCATCGTTGCGTTCTATCATCGATAGGGTGTCGCAGTGTAATAATAGACTGGAAGAACTTGCCCGGCAGATTTCTGATTGAAGCATCGTGGGCATGCCACAAGCTGACTGCAGCCCCACGAGGCAACACCCGAGGCTAGCTGCGGTTGCAAAAGGTGGGAGGTGGCAGAAGTCCACAGGGGCCCGCGGCCAGTGCCGCGGCCCGGATCCTCGGACTGTATGAATTGAGCGGCACGGGGGTGAAGCGACCCTGCCGCGCAGCGGCTTACTTGAACAAGCCGATGAAGCCGACCGGCTCCGCTGGTGGCTTATCGGCAGGCCGTTAGGTTTCACGGAGAATACTTCGTGGAGGGGTGGCTGGTTGACGGGCATTGAACAAGCTGAAGCTGTACGATCGCTACTTGCCCCTGTGTACGGCTGGTGGCGTCGTCGGTTTGGTAAGGCCGATCTCAGACTTGAACTACGCAAGGGTATGCCGTTCGAGATCACCGAGCCGGGCGGAGCCAAGGGACACGCTGTCCGTGGATTCCGGGTACGAGTTCGGAATGCCGGAACGCACGACTACGAGTGTCTCGCGAAGCTAGAAGAGATGACGCGTCCTGACGGTACGCCGTTCGAGAACGCATATTTGCCGGTTGGGCTGAAGACTCAGCACCAGAAAGAGCAGAAGCGCCCGGGCGGTGTGTTTAACCTCCGCTCCGGCGAATCACAGCTGATCGAGGTGGCATATCTCGACGAACGCGACGCCAATAGCGAGATCGTGCTTCAGTACGAAACAGATGATCCGAACTGCGTGCCGAGAACGGCCTACAGCCTGACCGTGAGGGTTTATGGTGGCGGGAAGCCGGCCGAAGGGCATTACAGGCTTTATGTAGATGGTCGGGGCTTCCTCAAGATGGTGGAAAGTTGAGTGAACCTAATCGGCTAGCCGGGGGTAACCCCCAGCCCCCACAACACCCCGTGCCGCACGGGGTGTTTCCTTCGAGGTTGAAAGCAGCAAGATGAATCTTTCCGCTTCAAAGCTGGTTACGACCTACCGCCAACACGGACTTCCAGTGGTCACCGGCAACGCCCATGCTGAGATAAGCGCGGCTCCTCTTTGTCGAAGGTTCACGCCTTCACCTGTGGTGGGCGTTTGGCTACTACGCCTTCTGCTGACTTCTGCCCAGTCATGTTCGGCGTTACCGCAGCGCACTGCAACCAGAAAGAGAATTGAATGATTAAAGCTATTAAGGTGATGCAATGACAAACCTTCTGCTGAGCTCTTTAGAAATCCAAGAGTCTCGTGCATATGAACGTCTACTTATAGAGCATTTTGGACGGGTCAACTTAATCGTTGGTAAGAACAATGTTGGAAAGCCCACGTAGTCAGCTATAACAAAGAGGCGAGAACCCTCAGAATATGGGTGGGGAATAACCCACGACCCATAACGCAGGAGGTATTCTCGCCATGAAGAAGCGTAGCTATCGTGCTCAGAAAGTCAATGAGGTGCGGTGGGAAGAGGT
>JACCXJ010000069.1 GCA_013697045.1 Gammaproteobacteria bacterium
TCCTCCAAGGTTGCCCCACACGTAATCGTGCCAGGGAAGTCTAGTACCTCAGCATGGACTCCCTGCTCTAGAAACTTGTACATCGCTTTGTAGGTCAACATGACTTGCTCATTGTGCTGTTGTCGAAGGATAGGAGATCCAAGATCACCCGCACGACCGAGGCGTGGGAAGAACATGCCCTGGACGCCAAGTTCGTCCGAGATGACGCTGGATCAGTTCAAGGCGAAGGTTTCGCAATCATTTTTCCGGCCTCGCTGAGAGCAAGCGCTGATTCCGATGATCAAACGCGCGAAGACTCGCCGTTAGGCTGTTGCCCTTCGTCCGAACTACTTCAGCCCTAGCCGCGCTTTGACTTCTGACAACGGGATCGTCTTTTCATTGCTCCGGCGCTCGGCCAAGAATTTCATCAGCTTCTTGTTCTTGGTGACGTCCTCGCCAACTTCAAATGCTTCGTAATCTTGCATTGAAGCTAACACAAAGCACCGTCCTTCCGCGTCTTGCAGAATAACGCTTTTACGTTGCGCTTTTTTCAAGAGTTCATTCAGCGTCTTTGAGCGTGATGAAACAGCTATCGCTTTCATAGTTCCCTCCTTTTGTTGCGGATGAAGAGCAGATTACCGATCTTGAAACCGACTGCCTCAATCCGAACCATTTCGATGGCTTCGCTTATATTGTAGAACACTCGAAACTTGCCCGCACGCAGTTCCCACTCCGCTACTTCGTTTGGGCGGAGGCGTTTGCGACTTCGCGTTTCGCCCGTCGGTTCGTGTTTGAGTTGGGCTTCAATTGCATCAATAACTCGGATTTGCTCATTCTTCTTGAGAGCTGCTAGATCGCCTAGGGCTTCCTGTGTCAACTCGATTTCAAACATGTTGCTTCAGCCTGCCAGCGATGGCTTGGCCGCAAATGCCGACTTTTAAGGATAGGAGATTCAACGCGAGGTCGCAACGGGTACGGTTTCGTCGCACTGGCTGGGCGGTGATGGGGGGTCTGCAAGCGGTCCGCGCCGGGGGAAGCGCGGCGGCGGAGCGCGACCCCGGTGGGTTTGCGGGGGCTGAGGGGTTGGTATCCCGTGCCTGGCCGCGAGTGCGCCTGTGCCGGTCGAGGGATGGCGACCGGCAGGAGCATGGGGGAAGATGCCTACCCGTGTGAAGCATCCCTCCCTGGATGTCTTCGCTCCAAAGCGCTGCTCCCGGCAGCTTCGGCGTGGGCCGGTAACATCTGTTGTTGCCCGCTCGGGGAGCCGAGCGGGCATACGGGGCTCTCGATTTGGGGACCCGAGTGGGGAGAAAGGTGTTAAGCTAAACGTCTCTGTCCGTTCCGATCATGAACATCCCGTATTTCAATCAGGTCTGCTATGCCACGCTCGGGCACGAGCGGCCCTGGAGCATGGAGACCTACCGCGAGCTCGGTGGCTACGAGGCGTGGGAGAAGGTCCTCGCCGAGAAGACCCCGCGCGACGTCATCATCGAGGAGGTCAAGTCCTCGGGCCTGCGCGGCCGCGGTGGCGCCGGATTCCCGACCGGGCTCAAGTGGAGCTTCATGCCCAAGGTCCCGAGCGGACCGCACTACATCGTCTGCAACTCCGATGAGAGCGAGCCCGGCACCTGCAAGGACCGCGATATCCTGCGCTTCAACCCCCATGCGGTCATCGAGGGCATGGCCATCGCCGGCTATGCGATCGGCGCCAAGGTCGGCTACCACTACATGCGCGGAGAGTTCATGGACGAGCCCGCGACGCGCTTCGAAGCGGCCCTGAAGGAGGCCTATGAGGCCGGTCTGCTCGGCCGTGACATCCAGGGCTCGGGCATCGACTTCGACCTCTACAACCACCTCGGCGCGGGTGCCTACATCTGCGGCGAGGAGACCGCCCTCTTGGAGTCGCTGGAGGGCAAGAAGGGCCTGCCGCGCTTCAAACCCCCCTTCCCCGCCGGCTACGGCCTCTACGGCCGCCCCACCACCATCAACAACACCGAGTCCCTGGCCTCGGTCCCGACCATCCTGCGCATGGGGGCGCGCTGGTTCCTGGAGATCGGCAAGCCCAACAACGGCGGCACCAAGGTGTTCTCGGTGACCGGGCACGTCCAGCGCCCCGGCAACTTCGAGGTCCCCCTCGGCACGCCCTTCCCCGATCTCCTGGCGCTGGCCGGGGGGTTGTGGAAGGGCCGCGATCTCAAGGCCGTGATCCCGGGCGGCTCCTCGGTGCCGGTCCTGCCCGGCGAGGTCATGATGGCGTGTACCATGGACTACGATTCCATCTCCAAGGCCGGCTCGCTGCTGGGCTCGGGCGCGGTGATCGTCATGGACGAGACCACCTGCATGGTGCAGGTGCTCCGGCGCATCTCGCGCTTCTACTATGCCGAATCCTGCGGTCAATGTACCCCCTGCCGGGAAGGCACGGGCTGGCTGTACCGGATGTTGACACGCATCGTCGAAGGCCGAGGCCGCGGCGAGGACCTCGACAAGCTCGACGATGTGGCCAGGAAGATCGAAGGCCGCACCATCTGCGCGTTCGGCGACGCCGCGGCCATGCCGGTCCGGAGCTTCATCAAGCACTTCCGGCACGAGTTCGAGTACTACCTCGAGCACGGCCGTAGCCTCATGGACGGCGTGGAGCGCGAGGCGGCATGAGCGAGGACCTAGTCACCATTGAGGTCGACGGCCGGGCCTTACAGGCCAGGAAGGGCGCCATGCTCATGGAGGTGACCGATGCGGCGGACATCTATATCCCGCGCTTCTGTTACCACAAGAAGCTCTCGATCGCGGCCAACTGCCGGATGTGCCTGGTCGAGGTCGAGAAGGCGCCCAAACCGCTGCCGGCCTGCGCGACGCCGTGCATGGAGGGCATGAAGGTCTACACCCGCTCGCCGCGCGCCAGGGAGGCGCAAGCGGCGACCATGGAGTTCCTGCTCATCAACCACCCCCTCGACTGCCCGATCTGCGATCAGGGCGGGGAATGCGAGCTGCAGGACCTGGCCATGGGTTACGGCTCCGATGTCTCGCGCTATGTCGAGAAGAAGCGGGTCGTCAAGGACAAGGACATCGGGCCCCTCATCCAGACCGACATGACCCGCTGCATCCACTGCACGCGCTGCGTGCGCTTCGGCGATGAGGTCGCGGGGCTCCGGGAGCTCGGCGCCACGGGGCGCGGTGAACACATGGAGATCGGGACCTACATCGAGAACGCCGTGTGCTCCGAGATGTCGGGCAACGTGATCGATCTCTGCCCGGTCGGGGCGCTCACCTCGAAGCCCTTCCGCTACTCGGCGCGCGCATGGGAGCTACGGCAGAAGCCCGGCATCGCGCCCCACGACGCCATCGGCTCGAACATCTCCTTCCATATCTTCCAGGGCCGCGTGAAGCGGGTCGTGCCGCGCGAGCACGAGGGCATCAATGAGGTGTGGGTCTCTGACCGCGACCGCTTCAGCTACGAGGGGCTCTACAGCGCGGACCGCCTGCTGGCGCCCCGGATCAAGGAAAACGGCTCCTGGCGGGAGGTAGAATGGGACACGGCCTTCGCGTTCGCCGCGGCCGGTCTCAGGCGTAGCGTCGAGTCGCATGGCGCAGAACGGCTTGGGGCCTTGGCCTCACCCGCGGCGACCCTCGAAGAGCTTTATCTCTTCCAGAAGCTCGCGCGCGCGCTGGGGACGGGCAACATCGATCACCGCCTGCGCCAACTCGATTTCAGCGATGACGCGCAGGCGCCCCTCTTCCCCTGGCTCGGCTGCGCAATCGCCGATCTCGAGCGGGTCGATGGCGCGCTGCTCATCGGGAGCCATCCGCGCAAGGACCAGCCCATCGCCAACCACCGGCTGCGCAAGGCGGTGATGCGCGGCGCGGCGGTAATGGTCCTGAACCCCATCGACTTCGATTTCAACTACCGGATCGCAGAGAAGCTCATCGTTCCGCCGAGCCAGATGGTCGCGGCGCTCGCGGGGATCGCGAAGGCGCTGGCCGAGAAGCCCGCGACGAACGTCGCCCACGTCTTGGGCGGCATCGAGGTAACCGACCTGCACCGGGAGATCGCGAAACGCTTGCGCGGGTCCGGCTCGGGCCTCGTGATCCTCGGCAGCCTGGCGGTCTCCCACCCGCAGTGGAGCGCCCTGCGCGCGCTCGCGGGGTTCAGCGCCGAGGCATCCGGGGCGCGGCACGGCTATCTGCCGGAGGCCGCGAACAGCGCCGGTGCCTGGCTGGCCGGGGTCCTGCCCCACCGGCGCTCCGGGGGTCGGGCGGTCACCGTGCCGGGGCTGGCAGCGGGTGGCATGTGGGAAGCCGGCATGAAGTGTTTTCTGCTTCTCGGCATCGAGCCGGAACTGGACGCGATGCGGCCGGCCGCGGCGCTTTCGGCCCTGCGCCAGGCCGAGCTCGTGGTATCGCTCTCTGGCTATCGCACGCCGCTCATGGATGAATATGCCCATGTCCTGCTCCCGATCGCAGGCTTTGCCGAGACCCCGGGGACGTTCGTCAACGCCGCAGGCGAGTGGCAGGCGTCCGACGCGGCCGTCTCGCCACT
>JACCXJ010000081.1 GCA_013697045.1 Gammaproteobacteria bacterium
ACGGGCCGTTCTCTGGCCTCTTCGCTGAGGCTCACGGCCCCGGCGGTCTTGGGTGATGATTCGTTAGCCATGGGTTACCTCCACTCGAAAAGGGATGTTGCGACGCACCAGGTTGCCGTAGTATATATAGCGTAGCAAGCCCGGCTTCGCAACGCCGCTCGGGAGGGCCACGGCGCTCCGGCGCGTGGTCGTCGCCAAGCGGCGTGGCGCGCAAACCGAGACTGGTTCACGATCGACGCACCTCATTCCTCCCAACATCCGCTGCGTTACTGGATAGCGAGCGCCCGGCGTTCATCCCGACCGTGACGTGCGCTTGCTCGTGGTGCCGCCGTCTCAAATGGTGAATTATCGCAAGGCCGGGATTATCGTCGGCTATGGCGTGGGCGAGCCGTGGAACGCGGTCGCCGCACAGGCCAGGCACGCCGTGTGGGTCCGAGAGCCTGTCGACCTCACGATGGAGCGGATGGGCAGTTCGTGATCCGTTGAGGGCAGAATAGGGATCAGGGACTTCGCAGCCATGCAATCTTGATTTCGCCTTCGACCTGCTCGAACTCTTTGTCCCCGGTCAGCAGCTCCGCCCGGTTCTCCTTGGCAAGCGCGGCGGCAAAGCAATCTGCGTAGGACATCCGATGCCTGACTTTGAAGGCCCCTGCAAGGCGGGTCAGCTTCCAATCGGCATCGACCAGCTGGATCCCAAGTTGTCGCAGGTTCGTCACCGCTCCATCGGCTTCGAGCTCGGATGCCTCACGCGCCAAGATGTACCACACCTCTCCCGCGTTGACGATGCTCATCGTCAGGACCGTGCCCTGATCCTGGGCGCTGGCGATGATGTCGGCAACCTCCTGGCCGGTATGCTCATCCCCGAGGTAGGCGAGCACCGCCCACGAGTCCAGCACGAACACCCTCGGCTTGCGGGGCATCAGGGCTCTTTCTCGCGCCGCTTCTCCGCGGCGAGCGCCGCGAGCAACCCCTTGCCCCGGAAGCGACCACGCAGACGCTCAACGTATTCCCGGGTGATCGGAATCAAAATGATCCGCCCCGCGGCCTCGTCGGTTTCCACGGTAAAGCGGGTGCCTTCCGTGATACCGAAGCGCCGTCGGACGGCCGAGGGAATGACGATCTGCCCCTTCGAGGTAATGGAGGTCGTTTGCATCGAAACATTCCTCTTACGATCTCAATAGATTATTACGATAGTGGTAATACATGTCAAGATGCGGAAGCACTACTGTAGGCAAACCGTAAAGCCATTCTCGTGACCGCTTACTAATCACCGTAGGGGCTACCGAGTCCCGAAATCCGCGTCGCCCATGCAGCTACAGGTGATGGGGCGTTCCGCGGGCCAGGGAGGAAGAGGCGGGAGTCGCCTCCCCCGCGCCGCGGGGAAGGCCCAGGCGCTGGTGACCACATGATGCCGGGCGCTTGCTCACATCGCTGGCGCGGCCCGAATGGTGGCGGCATCGCTGCCCGACTGGCCGCTGGGCAGGTGCGAGTCTGCCACAGAATATGGGGTTGCGATCTTCACATGAACGCAATATATTGTGTTTTCGTCGTCGACTGCGCGGTGGGGGCCAGAGGCCTCGATCCCAGTGCCTTGGCCCCCCTAGGGAGGGGTACCTCGGCAGGCGCCGCAGACCGGCGACAAGATTGGCACAATGCCCGACCATACGCGGTTCCGTGGGGAGGAGTGATGACTAAGACCTTGATGAAGCTCGTTTCGAACGACGCCCTGGAGGTGCCGTATCAGCCGGCGTCGCTGGACGTGTGGGACAAGAAGTACCGCCTGAAGAAGAAGGATGGGGCGCCTATCGATGTAACCATGGACGACACCTACCAGCGCATCGCCCGCTCGCTGGCCGAGGTCGAGGCCTCGGAGGCCCTGCGCGAGCACTGGTACGGGGAGTTCCTGTGGGCGCTGCGGCACGGGGCGATCCCGGCCGGGCGCATCGTCTCGAACGCGGGGGCCCGGGAATACAAACCCGCCACCTCGACCATCAACTGCACCGTGTCGGGGACCATCCGCGATTCCATGAACGACATCCTCGGCAAGGTCCACGAGGCCGGGCTGACCCTCAAAGCAGGCTGTGGGATCGGCTACGACTTCTCGACCCTGCGCCCCAAGGGGGCCTATGTCTCGGGGGCGGGGGCCTACACCTCGGGACCCCTGTCCTTCATGGACATCTACGACAAGATGTGCTTCACGGTGTCCTCGGCCGGCGGGCGGCGCGGGGCGCAGATGGCCACCTTCGATGTCGGCCACCCTGACGTCAAGGACTTCGTCCGCGCCAAGCGCGAGGACGGGAGGCTCCGTCAGTTCAACCTGTCGTTGCTCATCACCGACGAGTTCATGCACGCCGTCAAAGACGACGGGATGTGGCCGCTCGCCTTCCCCCTGACCGTGGCGGAGACCGACGGCGCCATCGACCTCGATGATCCGGCGGCGGTGGTGTGGCGGGACTGGCCGACCCAGGAAGGCTACCTCGTCAACGCCCGGGGCCAGGTCGCCTGCAAGGTCTACAAGACCCTACGCGCGCGGCACCTGTGGGGCATGATCATGGCCTCGACCTATGACTATGCCGAGCCCGGATTCATCTTGATCGACCGCGTCAACGAGTGGAACAACAACTGGTTCTGCGAGGACATCCGGGCGACCAACCCATGCGGCGAACAGCCACTGCCCCCCTATGGCTCCTGTCTCCTCGGCTCCGTTAACCTCACCCGCTTCGTGCGCGATCCCTTCGGTGAGCACGCCCGTTTCGATTGGGAGGAGCTCCGCAAGGTTGTCCAGGTGTTCACCCGCATGCTCGACAACGTGGTCGAGGTCCACGGGCTCCCGCTGGCCTTGCATGGCGAGGAGATCCGCCGCAAGCGCCGCCATGGGATGGGCTATCTGGGTCTCGGTTCGACGCTCACCATGCTCGGCCTGCGTTATGGGGGGGCCGATTCGGTGGCCTTCACCGAGCGCGTGACCCGCGAGCTGGCCCTCGCCGGTTGGGAGACGGCACTGGATCTGGCGCGCGAGAAGGGCCCGGCGCCCCTCATGGAGGAGGATTTCACGGTTACGGCCGAGATGCTCGAGCGCCGGCCGGAGATGGCGCGCGGTGGGTATCGGGCGGGCGATGTGGTCAAGGGCAAGGTCCTGCACGCGCGCTACAGCCGTTACATGCAGCGTATCGCGGAGGTGGCGCCGGACTTGGTGGAGGAGCTCGCCGAGATCGGCGCGCGCTTCACGCATCATAGTTCCATCGCGCCGACCGGAACCATCTCGCTGTCGCTCGCGAACAACGCCAGCAACGGCATCGAGCCGAGCTTCGCCCACCACTATTCCCGTAACCTGATCCGCGAGGGCAGGAAGACCAAGGAAAAGGTCGAGGTCTATTCCTACGAGTTGCTCGCCTATCGGGCGTTCTGCGATCCCGAGGCGGTGCCGGATGCCGTCGGCGAAGAAGGGCGGCTGCCCGAGTATTTCGTGACGGCCGAGGACATCACGCCCACGGCGCACGTGGATATCCAGGCGGCAGCGCAGAAATGGATCGACTCCTCCATCTCGAAGACCGCGAATGTCCCCACCGACTTCCCGTTCGAGGATTTCAAAGACATCTACCGCTATGCCCACGAGCAAGGACTCAAAGGCTGCACCACCTTCCGGTTCAATCCCGAGGCCTTCCAGGGCGTCTTGGTGAAGGAGCAGGACCTGGCGAACACGACCTACCGCTTCGTGCTGGAGGACGGCGAGGTGGTCGAGGTCCGGGGTAACGAGGAGATCGAGTACGACGGCGAGACACATACCGCGGCCAATCTCTTCGACGCGCTCAAGGAAGGCTATTACGGCCGGTTCTAAAGGAGGGCGGCATGAGCAAGAACATCCAGAAACGCATCGTCAGATATAGCGTCGTGAAACATGATTGCACGGCCGGCGAGGCCGCCGCGGCGCGGGCGGGCGCCGATGTCGTGCAGATGCACGAGAAGGTCGAGCGGCCGGAGAGGTTGCTGGGCTCGACCTACAAGCTCAAGACGCCGCTCTCGGACCATGCCTTGTACGTCACCATCAACGATATCGTGTTGAACGAAGGCACCGAGCACGAGGTGCGGCGGCCCTTCGAGATCTTCATCAACTCGAAGAACATGGATCATTTCCAGTGGATCGTGGCGCTGACGCGGATCATGTCGGCGGTGTTCCGCAAGGGCGGTGATGTGACCTTTCTGGTCGAGGAGTTGCATTCGGTGTTCGACCCCAAGGGGGGGTATTTCAAGAAAGGCGGGCGCTTCATGCCCTCGCTGGTCGGTGAGATCGGCGATGTGCTCGAGAGCCATCTGCGAAGCATCGGTCTCCTCCAGGACGAGCCCCTGGATGCGCACCGGAGGCGCATGGTCGATGAAAAGCGCGCCGAATACGCGGCCCGGAACGGGACGGTGGCGACGGACGAGCTCCCGGGCGGCGCGGTGCTGTGTCCGAAGTGCTATACCAAGGCCATGGTCCAGATGGCTGGCTGTCTGACTTGCTTGAATTGTGGTGAGTCAAAGTGCGGGTGACGCTGAGTTGATGCCGCTCGCACTTGGGCTCATGGTGGTGACGGGGACGGCGGCACTCGGTGAGGACGGCACGCTGCCACCCGCCCATTCAGCGGAGCGCTCTAGTGATGTGGAGCCGGGCAGGAAATGCGGCGGTAACATGAGTACCGCAGAGATCGAGAACACCTACTGGAAGTTGACTCGTTTGGGTGAGCAAGCGGTCATGGTGGCTGAACGGCAGGGCGAACCCCACTTGGTCCTGCGGGCCGAGAGCCATCAGGCCAACGGCTCGGGTGGGTGCAACCGGCTGTTCGGCGGCTATCGGCTCGAAGGCGGGCGTATCAGTTTCTCAGGGATAGCGACGACGCGGATGTCCTGCCCGGCGGGTATGGAGATCGAGGGCGCGTTTCTCCGCGCGCTCGCGGAGGCCGAGACGTGGAAGATCTCTGGGCCGGACCTCGATCTCTTCGACGGGGGCGGCGAGCCGGTGGCGCGCTTCGCGGCGCCATCCCCCGAGTGCGCGAGGTAACATCTTTATGGCCGTTCCGGGAAACCCACGCCCGCCCCGCTCGCGCGGAGGACGGATCACGCGGTTTGAGACAATGACTAGCTAGCTTCTCCAAAACGCTTCGTCCCAGCTCTTGCTCAACCGCATCGCCGAGACGATGAGGCCCACCATCGAGTAGGTCTGTGGAAAGTTGCCCCAGAGCTCTCCGGTGTCCGGGTCGATATCCTCCGAGAGCAAGCCGAGATGATTGCGGCACGAGAGGAGGTGCTCGAAGATCTCGCGACCTTCCTCGCGGCGGCCTACCGCGGCGAGGGCATCGATGTACCACAGCGTACAGACCGTGAATGATGTCCTCGGGATCCCGAAGTCGTCCTCGGATGCGTATCGATAGAGGTGATTGCCGCGCCGCAGGTGTTGCTCGATCGCCGTGACGGTGCCGAGGAAGCGAGGATCGGAGGCGGATATGAACCCGATCTCGTGCAATAACAGCAGGCTCGCCTCCACGTCTTTCCCCCCAAAGCAGTCGACAAAGCTGTTATGCGAGTCGCTCCACGCGTTCTCGTGGATCGCGCGGCGCAAGCGGTCGGCTTCGCGCCACCAGTAGGCGCTGCGCTCCTCCAACCCCAGTCGTTTGGCGATCCGTGCGAGGCGGCTGCAGGCCGCCCAACACATGGCGACGGAAAAGGTGTGGACCCGCAGCCGGCCGCGGTATTCCCAGAGGCTCGCGTCCGGTTTCAGGCCCACGATCGTGGCCTGGGTCCCGAGTCTCTCGAGCAGGCGGAACAGCTCCACGCCACCCGGCCGCGGTAGGCGCCGGTCGAAGAACATCTGGGCGGCGGCCATGATGACGCTCCCATAGCAGTCATGCTGGGCCTGATGGATGGCCGCGTTCCCGATCCGCACCGGTCCCATCCCGCGATAGCCTTTGAGACCGTCCATCACTTGCTCTTCGAGCGGGGTTTGACCCGGGACGATGGAATAGAGGGGTTTCAGCCGCCCGCCCGGTTCCAGCGCCGAGACGTCGGTGATGAATCGCAGGTAATGCTCCATGGTCTGCGTCGCGCCGAGCTGGTTCAGGGCGTGCACCACGAAATAGGCATCGCGGAGCCAGCAATAGCGATAGTCCCAGTTCCGGCCGGAGTGAGGGGCCTCCGGGATGGAGGTGGTCAGGGCCGAGACGATCGCGCCCGTCTCCTCGAAGCTGCAGAGCTTCAGAGTCATCGCGGCACGTAACACGGCCTCCTGCCACTCAAACGGTATGGATAGGAAGCGGCACCACTCGTGCCAATAGGCTTCCGTTCGATCCCGATACTCCCGTACGAGGACAGCGATCGTTTCCGCGGTGGTCTCGTCGGGACCGAGGATGATATGAACCGGTGCTTGCAGGGCGAACTGGACCTCATGCGCCAGATAGGCGACCGGCGCGTCGGTGGTGAAACGGACCGCGAGATCGGTGGAAACAAAACTGAGATGATTGCTCCCGAGCACTGGCGAAGGCTCGATCGATCCGTAGCCGAACCGAGGCCGCGTCCTGATCCGCACCAGGCACGTCCCGGCGACGGGCTCGATCTGCCGCATCAGCACGGCCGGTCGGGCGATACGCTCATAGTGCTTGAAGCGGGGTGCGAAATCCGTAATACGCAGGGTGGCGCCGGCCTCGTCGCTCAGCTCCGTGATCAGGATCGCGGAGTTGCCAAGATAATATTGGTGGCTGCTGGCCAGTCGTTCGAGCTCCACATCGAACAGACCGTCGCCCGCGGCGTCGCGCAGCAGATTGCAAAAGATGGGGTCTCCGTCCAAGCGCGGGTAGCAACACCAGACGTAGCGACCCCGCCGGTCGATCAAAGCGCCCAGGGTGCAGTTTCCGATGACGGCGAGGTTGAGGTCTTGCATCGCGTCGGCCTGATCAAGCTCGGGTCCCACTATTCACCAAGCGCTCGAGCCAGGCCCGTACCTCGCCTGCACTCCCCAAACGATACCCCGACATACCGGGCGGCATTGTACCGACTCGAACGGCGTGCCCACCGAGCCGTGTCGCCGCCGCAAAGCCGTCCTCATCGGTGCGGTCATCACCGACGAATATCGGGATGCGGCCCACAAAAGGGTCGTGGCGCATGAAGACCTCTACGGTCCGGGCCTTGTCCGCGTCCGAGGGCTTGACCTCGAAGACAAACTTGCCGCACATCATGTGGAACCCCCTCCTTCGACGCGCCAGGACGTCGGTGAGACGTCGCGCCAACTCACCCGAGACTTCCGGGACCTGACGATAGTGTACGGCGATCCCCATGCTTTTGCGTTCGACCACGACACCGGGCAAGTCTGCCACGACTCGGTCGACCTCTTGTCTCAGGGCGTGCAGCGATCCTGGAGAGACCCACACGCGCACTACGTTTCCAGATGCGAGGCGTATTTCGGCGCCGTGCTGCCCCGCGGCCGGCAGCTCGAGCGGCTGAAAGAGGGAGTCGATGCTGCTCAAGGCCCGCCCGCTGATCAATGCCAGGGCGCCACCCAGCCTGTCCCTCAGCGTCGACAAGGTCGCGCCGAGCCCCTTCGGCACCACGACGGCGTAGGGGCTCGGTGCGATGTCCAAGAGGGTTCCGTCGATGTCCAGGAACAAGGCCCAGCGCGCCACCTCGCGACTGGACGCCGGGGGAGGTCTGATGGATCTGGTGGTCATGACGGGAGATCGCGGCGGCGACCAGCGTAGCGGTGAACGACCCCTCAACACCCTTGCCGCGCGCGCCGGCCGCGCATCATAATATTAATTGACGTGAACGTCGTTTTGTACCGACCGCACACCACCGACCAACTTCACGAGCGCCTTCCGGATTCTCAAGATTGAACCTCGATCTGAACCCTGGCTAGCCCTGCATCCTTCATCCCGAGCCGTATGGCGGCCGCTCGCGAGAGATCGATGATCCGATCGTTCACGTAGGGCCCACGATCGGTTATCTTGACCTCGACCGACTTTCCATTCGTGACGTTGGTCACTTCGACCGTAGTCCCTAAGGGCAGCGTCCGATGCGCCGCAGTCAGCTTGTTTTGGCTGAAGACCTCACCGTTTGCGGTCTTCTTGCCGTGGAATCGCGGCCCGTACCACGAAGCGGTGCCGATCTGCTCGAAGGCCGGAGCCTTGTGAGCCCTGGCGCTCTTGACGGCCGCCAATCCCAGGCTCAAGGACACTAGGGTGGCGAGCACGGGCAACGTACTGGGAAGTGAGCGTTTGTAAGTTTGTAGCTCCTGCATATCTTCGTGCTCCTCGCGGGTCTGCCCCAGACGCCCACAAAGCCCTGTGCCACACCCGGATCCGCCACACAACCCATTGATGTAGAGGTTTAATTCTGGAGACACGGGGCGCCACTTCGACAGCCGGATGCGGGCCATCGGCAAGGATTACCTGCCGCCCAGTACTCATTACCTGGGCGGATCGTTCCCCCATGCCCGTCGCGCCCTGCATGGCCGGAGAATAGCTTTAAGACCCTGTACAACCGCTTCGGGGTCGAATAGGGCGCTCGCACCACGCCCCAGCGATTCGCGGCACTACGGTGCCGCCGCAAGGCCGAGGATCCGGCCGCCCGGCTCTCTGTAATCCTTACCGAGAGCCCCTGTAAATCTTACCGGACCCCCCTGCGCCCGAATGCTGGCCAGATCGCATCCGAGATCACAGACGTCGTTGAACACGGGCACAGATCGCCCGCGGGAGGGGGTCTGGCACAGGCGTTGCGGCCGTCCGGGTAGCCGACACGAAAGGGGAGGCACGCATGAATAACCGCAAGATCAATGAGCTTTTGAACACAGAACTATCGGCAGTCGAGACTTTATGAAGAGGCCCTCCAAGAGAAGGAATGGAAAGTCCTTGGGACCGACCCGCAAATTCGGGAATTGTTCCACATCTTGGTGGACCATCTGCAGGCCGCCTCGCAGCTCGCAACCGAGGTCCAGCGTTTGGGGGGAAGACCGGCCAATGGCACACAAGCGTGGGATAGCCATCTGCGCATGGACGCCGCGAGGCTGTTTGGCGATGGGAACCTGTTCGACGACAAAGGAGCGCTGGAGGCCTTGAAGGAAGGCGAGGAGAGGGGCCTCAAGGAATACCAAGCCATACTTCACGATCAGGCCTTGTCTCCTGAGGTCAAACCATTGATCAGATCTCTGGAGACGAAACAGCAGGCGCGCGTACGGGCCTCGGACCATCTGATGATGAGCGTTGACCATAGGGGGCTGGGCCATGATCGCCGCACGCGCTATCCGGCTTCTGCTCGAGTCGCTATCAACGCACGCCCAAAAAGGGAGACGCCGGCAGGTTGTCGCCCAGGCAGGACCTCATCGAGAATTCGATCGATAAGCGAGAGCAAGGGGAAAATACCGACTGGGCCAGGCCCTGGCGTTCGTTTCAATCCTGGGGGCCGTACTAAACGCAAACGATGATGAGGGCGCCCCCGTCTGCCAAGCCATTTCGTGCCCTCTGAGCGTTGCGTGCGAAACCCATCGAGACCTATCGCTGACCCAAGCCCGGGAGCACTTCGAGCGTGACTATCTGGTGACGCTCCTGAAGGCGACCCAAAGCAATTGTGAGCCATGCGGTGCGGCTCGCGCACGGCTTGCGCACCAAGTTTTATCCGCTGCTGCGCCGGTATCAACTTGGACCCCGGAAGCTTCCGCGTCCGTTGAAACCAGGAGATTAACGAGCCGAATGATGCGGTATGGCACAGGACTTGACCCATTCACATATTGCGGGCGAGGCCCGCAGGTCTAGAAAACCTGTCAATCGGAGGAGGTTATTATGAGATTCAGCAAATCATTGGTACCCGGCGTGGTCTTGCTGTGCGGTTCCGGCTTGGTCATGGCGGAGGAACATATGGTCAGGCCGCAAGCGTCGGACGACGCGGTCCCCGAGTTCAGCGCGGTGGATACCGACAAGGACGGGCTCATCAGCTCTTCGGAGGCGGTCGCGGTCCCCGCCGTGGTGGAACAGTTCTCCGATGCCGACCGTAATGGCGACGGCGAGTTGACCAAGGACGAATACGCCGTCATCGAGCGCGGTGGCGAGGACAAGCCGAGCGAAGGACGCATCTAGCCGGGTCCGGTCGTCTGCTCTAGTCGTCTCGATTTTCGGCGGCCGTCGCTGCCGGCGGCGACCCGCCCGGGGGCAAGGTCATTGGCCCCGGGCGGGGGCCCCCGAGGCGACCGAACTACCTGAACCACCCCCAACACCTGGTAGCCAATGAACCGACGATTACTGATTGCAACATCCGTCTTCGTGGCTGTGCTGATGACCGGCTGTGAAGATTGGGACTCGTCCGAGTGGCGACAGGGATCCTCGAGCCAGAGCGAGTCTCCGGGCCGAGGCGTCACACCGGCACCGGAGGTGCCTGGCCCACCTGGCCCCTCGGGGCCCGATCAGTCGCTACAGTAGTCTATTCCGGTGGAGTGGCTCGGTCGGGGCCACTCCACCCACTGCACCGAGGGGGCGCTAGCTGCAGCTCGCCGGGTCCGTGTCGGGGGTGCGAACCGTGGAAGAGGACATGTGCATCCTCGAGGTCCCGTAAGCCCTGCCTGGACCGGAGGGGCTGAGTACCGACGGGTACCAGTTGACCCCCCCGGCCGGCGGAGGCGCTACAAGCCGCAGCGGGCGAGCAGCTCGCGGCCTTTCCGCGTGATGAACCCCTCGTCGCTGATGAGGCCGAGCTTATACAGAGACGCAAAACGGGCCTGGCGCCGGTCCGTGGCAGATAGACCGTCCCGTCACCGTAACGGTGTTGTAATACCCTGGCAAGCTCCAGATCGTTGGGCATATCGCCCCATGTGACCGTGTTCATAGTCGTTTCACCTATTGCCTTACCCTACCTGGGATACCCGAGCGATATACGCTATACGCTGGGCTTCTGTCCTTAGATGTCCCGGAAACGGCGATTGGGTGCAATTCCTGCCCCGACGCCCCCCTCTATGTCTGCCACTCTAAGCGATCGAGTGGCTCGCGGTCTGTGAACTATTTCACAGCGCTCACGGTCATCGGCTTCCTGGGAAACGCCCGGGGACACGCTGGGGCGTCGCATCGCGGCAATGCTCAAGGCAAGAACGCTGCCTACCGGGCGCGGTTGCCCGCCAGGTGCGTCGTGTCGACGCGGGTGCCGGATCGATCGGCAGGGCCGGCGATGCCTCGCGGCGACGTGCCCCCACCGGTCCGCGGGTCCGCCTATGTCTACAGATGCGTTCGATAGCGTCGAGGTCGACGCCGGAACACCGGCGCGGTCTTCCGCCTATAATGGCTCGGTCTGTGAGGAGAAATAGCCTATGAGCCTCCTCGGCGAGCCTGGCTTGTGCTTCCCGTGTAGCTTCCCGATCAAGGCCATGGGCCGGGCAGAGGAGGGTTTCGACCTCATGATCCTCGGGATCGTGCGCCGGCACTCCCCGGGGCTCGGTGAAACGGCAGTCAAGATCCGGCTTTCGACCGGCGGGCGCTACATGGCGGTCACCGTAACCATTGAGGCGATGAGCCAGGGGCAGCTCGACGCCATCTACCGCGAGCTCAGCAGTCACGAGCGCGTCATAATGGCGCTTTAGGGGGATGCGGGTGCAACCGGGTGACGCTGCCGGACCACTTGGCGGAGGCCGCGTCGTATCGAGGCGACGTGCGGGTGCGAGACCTCGGGACCGTGGCCTATGCCGAGGCCTTTGAGGCCATGCGCCAGTTCACGGCGGAACGCGGGCCGACCAGCATGGATGAGATCTGGCTCCTCGATCACCCCCCGGTCTATACCCTGGGCCTGAACGGTAAACTGATCCATGTGCTCGACCCCGGTACTATCCCCGTGCTGCGGAGCGATCGCGGAGGGCAGGTCACCTACCATGGGCCCGGGCAGCTCGTGGTCTATGTGCTGATCGATCTCGCACGCCGTGGCCTGGGTCTCCGGCGGCTGGTGTATGTCTTGGAGCAGTCGGTCATCGACCTCTGTGCCGGCTTCGAGGTGGAAGCCGGGCGGCGGGCCGGCGCGCCGGGGGTGTATGCCCGGGACGCCAAGCTCGCCGCGCTCGGTCTGCGCGTGCGGCGCGGTTGCAGCTATCACGGGCTCGCGCTCAATGTAGACATGGATCTCTCGCCCTACGCCGGCATCGATCCCTGTGGCTATGCCGGGCTGTGCGTGACCCGGCTTCGCGACCTGGGGGTGGCCGTGGGGATCGCGGACATCAAATCTCGCATCGTGCCTCACCTCCTCGATCACCTGGGATACGCGCACCCGGAAGCCCGAGCCGCCCGCCATGCCGCCTGAAACCACCGTGCGGCCGCACCTGGACCGCGGGCGGGCCAAGACGGCGCCGCAGAAGCTCCCGCCGAGCCCCGGCCTCTTGCCGAGGAAGCCGCCCTGGATCCGGGCGAAGGCCCCGACCGATCCCAAGGTCCTGGCGCTCAAGGCGCTGTTGCGTGAGAAGCGCCTGCACACGGTGTGTGAGGAGGCCGCTTGCCCGAACCTCGGGGAGTGCTTTTCACACGGCACCGCGACCTTCATGATCCTGGGTGATCTGTGCACGCGCCGCTGTCCGTTTTGCGACGTGGCCCATGGCCGGCCAGCGCCGCCCGACCCCGAAGAGCCTAGCCATCTCGCCGAGGCCGTGGCGGCCATGGGCCTTTCCTATGCGGTCATCACCTCGGTCGATCGCGACGATCTGCCGGACGGAGGCGCCGCCCACTTCGCCGCCTGCATCCGGGCGCTACGCGCGCAACTGCCCGGCCTGTGCGTCGAGGTGTTGGTGCCTGATTTCCGCAAACGCGTGGGGATCGCCCTGGAACGGCTCCGCGAGGCGCCGCCCGATGTCTTCAACCACAACCTCGAGACCGTGCCCAGGCTCTACCGCCGGGTGCGGCCGGGGGCAGATTACCGGGGCTCGCTCCTGCTCCTCAAGCATTTCAAGGCTCTGCACCCGGAGGTCCCGACCAAATCCGGGCTCATGCTGGGGCTCGGTGAGGGTCTCGATGAGGTCCGCGCGGTGATGCACGACCTTCGCGAGCACGATTGCGAGATGCTGACCGTCGGCCAGTATCTACAGCCGAGCCGCTATCACCTTCCGGTTGAGCGCTTCGTCACGCCGGCCGAGTTCCGGGAGCTCGGCGATTTTGCCCGCGGCCTTGGTTTCCTGTGTGTGGCCAGTGGTCCGCTGGTGCGGTCTTCGTATCACGCCGATCTGCAGGCGCGCGGCGAGCCCGTGGAATGAGGCCGGCGGGCCTCAGCCACCGTTTCGGGTCACCCCGAGCTCGACCGGGATCCTGACGTAGAACAGCGAGGCTCGCTCGGCGCCCACGAGCTCGATCAGACGCGCCGCCTCGGCGTCGCTCACCACGAACTCGACGACCACGGGCAGGTCCCCGTGCCAGCGTTTCCGGCGCTTGCGTCTACTACGGTGCGACGTCGGCACCCGTGAGATCCGCTCGGGTGCGCAGCACCTCGCAGTCGGCCTCGCCACGTGCGAAGCGCGCCGTGACCGAATCGCCGGGGCTTAGCACGGCCGCGTCGCGGACCACCTGGTTGGTCGCAGCGGTCGTGACGACGGCGTAGCCGCGCGCCAGGGTCGAGAGCGGGCTCACGGCGTTCAGGGTGGCGCCGAGCTTCGTGAGGCGTTCCTTGTGAACCGCCAGTCGTTGCGCGATCGCTTGGGTGAGGCGGGCCTCCTGGTGACGGCAGAGGCCGTGGCGCAAAGCCAGCGCCTGTTGCGGGTCATGGCGCAAGAGACGAGCCGTCTGCTCTGCGAGCTTGGCCATCTTCAGCGTGCGTGCGTTATGGGCAGCCCGCGCGAGCCGAAGCCACAGCTCGTCGAGGCGCTGGCTCTGGTCCATGAGCCGCCTGCGCGGGTGAACGAGACGCTTGGAGAGCCACTGGAGCGCTTCTTGCCCGCGATTTACGCGTGACATGAAAGCGCGCGCGAGCCGGGCTTCGAGATTCCTCTGTTGGTTCAGCAGCTCTTGTTGATCCGGGCTCACCACCTCGGCCGCCGCCGAGGGCGTGGCGGCACGTCGATCGGCCACCAGATCGGCGATCGTGAAGTCGATCTCGTGACCGATCCCCGTCACCACCGGCAACTCACAGGCATAGATCGCACGCGCCAAGACCTCTTCGTTGAAGGGCCACAGATCCTCGAGCGAGCCCCCGCCCCGCGCCAGGATCAGGACATCGCAGTCCTTACGCCGGTCGGCCACGAAGAAGGCCCGGGCGATCTCCGAGGCCGCCCCGACGCCCTGCACCGGGACCGGGTAGACCACGACCGGCAGGGCCGGGAAGCGGCGTTTCAACACGGAGAGGACATCGCGGATCGCCGCCCCGCTCGGAGAGGTGACGACACCGACCGCGCGGGGCCGCGCGGGGAGGGGAACCTTGTGGTCTTCGCTGAACAGCCCCTCGGCCTGGAGCCGCCGTTTGAGGGCCTCGAGCGCCAGGCGCAGGCGCCCCTCACCGGCCGGCTCCAGGTGCTCGACGAGGAGCTGGAACTCCCCCCGTCCCTCGTAGAGGCTCACTTGGGCGCGCGCGAGCACCTGCACCCCGTTCACGAGATCGAAGCTCAAGCCGGTGTTGCGGGAACGGAAGAGGGCGCAACGCACCTGGCACTGCGCGTCTTTGAGGGAGAAATAGAGGTGCCCCGAGGCCGGCCGGGCCAGGTTGGAGATCTCGCCCTCGACCCAGAGCGGCGGAAAACTGCCTTCCAGGATGGTTCGGGCCTCACGGTTCAGGCGCGTGATGGTGTAGACGTCGCGAAACGTTTGGAGGAGCGAAAGGGCGCCCGGCATGCGGGGATCATACGGCAGAAACCCGAGAGACTCGTGTCGAGTCGCTACGGTCGCAACGGCCGAGGAGCCGGTGACCCGGGCCCCAATGAGCGTTTGTATATTCGTATATTGAATAATAATATAGAAATCTATTCTTTGAAGTTATGAATTCGACCGGCTATAGTGCCCGCCAGTAGGATCATCGGGAGGTACCGTATGGCAATCACGAAGCTCGATCAATCTGAGCCTTTATCGGCGCCGGAATGGCCGACCTGGCTCGATCCCCTCCTCAACGCGATCAAACAACTGCGGTTCGGCTCCCTGGAGATCACCGTGCACGACGGACGCATCGTCCAGATCGAGCGCAAGGAAAAACTGCGCTTCGGAACACCCGCAGCGCCGAAAGGGCGATAGAAAAACCGAGGTGATCGATAACGATTCCGCCCACCAGTCGACTGGAGGCATAGAACCAGAATGCGCAGCTGAGCTGACCGGACCACCGGAGGTTCTCGTGAAAGAGGGAGATCATCGTAATGAGAAACTCTGGGGTCACGCGGCCCGTGCTGGGCGCGACGATAGCCGGTTGGCTTATGGGGGGGCTCGGCGGCCCGGCCATGGCCGAGGAGGCGATTCCACCGGCCGTGCAAAGGCGTCTCGAGGAGTTGGAACTGAAGGTCCGCACCTTGGAGCGCCAGCAGGAGGTGTCTGAAGAGGTGCGCACTGCCGATAAGGCGAAGCAGACGGCCACGGTCTCGGCGGGAGCGGATGGTTTTGCGCTCAAGTCCACCGACGGGGCCTTCCAGCTCACGTTGCGCGGGCTCCTGCATGCCGACACCCGCTGGTTCTTCGACAGCGACAATCCGACCGGCGACGACACCTTCACCTTGCGGCGCGTGCGCCCCTACATCGAGGGCACGGTCTTCAATATCTTTGATTTCAAGTTCATGCCGGATTTCGCGGGCGGCAAGACGGTTATCCAGGACGCCTATGTCGACGCGCGCTTCCTGCCCTGGTTGCAGATCAAGGGCGGAAAGTTCAAGACGCCCTTCGGCATCGAGCGCCTGCAATCGGCCTCCGCCATCCGTTTCGTCGAGCGGGCGCTGCCCAATAACCTGGTCCCGAACCGCGATATCGGCGGGGAGCTGCACGGCGAGCTCGGCGGGGGGGTCTTCAGTTATTCGCTGGCGGGGCTGAACGGGGTCAACGATGGCCGTTCGAGCGACGACATCGGAGACATCGACAACAACGTCGACAAGGACTTTGCAGGCCGTATCTTCGCCCATCCCTTCTTGAACACGAGCATCGTGCCCCTGCAGGGTCTCGGGATCGGCTTTGGCGCGAGCTATGTCGATGCGGGAGGCAGTCCCGACGCCCCCAATCTGCCCAACTACCGGACCTCGGGGCAGCAGCGCTTCTTCGCTTATCGCGGCACGACCTTCTCGAACGGCGAGCGCCTCAGGCTTTCTCCGCAGGGGTATTACTACTACGGCCCCTTCGGGCTCCTGTGGGAATACGTCAACGTTGCCCAGGATGTCGCGCGCGACATCGACGGTGTGGCCCGAACGGACGAATTGGACCATGATGCCTGGCAGGTGGCGTTCTCCTATGTCCTCACGGGTGAGGAATCCACTTACAGGGGCGTGACACCCAATCGGCCCTTCTCGTTCCAGAGCGGCACCTATGGGGCATTCGAGTTGAAGGCCCGCTATAGCGAGCTCAGCCTCGACGAAGACACCTTCGCCGGCGGTGACGACTCTTTCGCGGATCCCACGACGGCCGGGGAAGAGGCCCGGGCCTTCGCCGTCGGGCTCAACTGGTATCTCAATCAGAACGTGAAGCTGGTCTTGGACTATGAACAAACGATGTTTGACGGCGGCGGGGGCGGTACGGCCGATGCGCCAAAGGACCTCGAAGACGAAAAGTCGTTCTCGGTCGGTTGCATCTCTACTTTTAATCCGGCCTAATTTCAAGGGAGAGGATCTATGTTCACGAAAGAAGTCTTGCTGGGCTTGACGATGACCGTGGTGCTGTCGCTCGTCAACCCGATCACGGGCTGGACCGCGGAGGTCACGCTGCTCAATGTCTCCTACGATCCGACGCGCGAGCTGTACCAGGAGTACAACGCTGCGTTCGCGAAACACTGGCAGGAAAAGACCGGCGATACCGTGACCGTGCAGCAGTCGCATGGCGGATCGGGTAAGCAGGCACGCGCCGTCATCGACGGTCTCGAGGCGGACGTGGTGACCTTGGCGCTAGCCTACGACATCGATGCGATCGCGGAAAAATCGGGGCTCATCCGCAAAAACTGGCAATCCGATTTGCCGAACTCGAGCTCCCCCTACACCTCCACGATCGCCTTTCTGGTGCGCAAGGGCAACCCCAAGGGGATTAAGGACTGGGACGACCTCGTTAAGCCCGGCGTCTCCGTGATCACACCGAATCCCAAGACCTCCGGAGCCGCCCGCTGGAACTACCTCGGCGCCTGGGGTTATGCCTTGCTGAAATCGAATCGTGACGAAGCCAAAGCCAAAGATTTTATCGCGAAGCTCTATAAGAACGTGCCGGTGCTCGATACCGCGGCGCGTGGCGCTACCACCAGCTTTGTCTTGCGTGGCATCGGAGATGTGCTCATTAATTGGGAGAACGAGATCCTCCTGAGCGGCAGGGAGCTAGGCCCGGGTAAGTTCGACATTGTCGTACCTCCAAGCAGCATACTGGCCGAGCCTACGGTCGCCGTGGTCGAAAAGGTCGCGGACAAGCACGGCACGATCGAGGCCGCGCGCGCCTATCTTGAGTACCTCTACACCAAGGAAGGCCAGGAGATCGTGGCCAAGCACTTCTACCGGCCGGTGGATGCGGAGGTCGCGGCCAAATACGCCTCCCAGTTCCCGAAGCTGGCGCTGTTTACGCTGGCGGAAATAGTGGGCGATTGGAAGAAAACCAATCAGGTCCACTTCGCCGATGGCGGCGTGTTCGACCAGATCTACGGACAGTGAGCAAACCAATAGAGGCCTTTAACCATTAACCCATCCTAAACGGAGGGGGAGCTCTTATGACTGATACTGATTTTGTATGGGGTTTTATTCTGGGTCTGCTCGTCACCAACTTCGTCGTCTGTCTCACGCTGGCCCTAGTAGTCAGGGCCAGTGCAGATGCAGACGACTTGGCCGATTCGCGTGAGCTGGGCGCAGGGGATGATTGGGTATGGATCGGTTAGTGGTGCTCTCCTCGGTCCGCCCGGATCGGGGTCTTTTAGCGCGAGGGAAGCGATGGGGATCGCCGTCGTGGGATGCCGGGATCGGCCGCGAGCATTCTCAGGGTGCGGGCAGGCACATGCGGCGCAGACGGCCGACAACTCGTGGAGACGAGCATCAGCAAGCGGGCGCACGATACGTGCTGCCGCGTGAGTTTAACCTAGATAACAGAGAGGTAAATGTCATGACCATTAAAGCGATCAATGTTCGCAATCAGTTTCGAGGAAGAGTTAAAGAGATCTTGAAAGGACCGGTGGTCTCGGAGGTGGATGTCGAGACCCCGGCAGGGATCGTGACCTCGGTGATCACCTCGCGCTCGATCGTAGATCTCGATCTCAAGGTAGGGTCGGAGGTGCTGGCGCTCATAAAATCGACCGAGGTGGCACTGGCGAAACTATAGGATTAATTCCAAGTGTAGCGGGCCGGCAGCCGCCGGTCCGCTCGAATCCGTGAGCGGACCTTACTAACGCAACGCCTAAGAGGCTTACCATGCAGCTTCCCGCTGTGCCGGCGCACAGCGGACACCTAAGCGATAGGAGGAACAGCATGCCGGTCAGTCAGATCATCGATTATTTCAATGACCAGATGCGGGTCGCGCCTATGCGCTTCCTGCCCGAGGATCCGATTCGTTCGCGCTACGGGGCGGTCGAGGGGTATTTCGGACCGTTGCGTCTGACGAGCGTGTTTCAGCCGCTCGTCGCTATCGTGTCCAGCGAGCGCCTCGTCGTCGGCCACCAAGCCTATTTGCGCGCGATCGATGCGAACCACGCGGCGCTACTGGCGCCCGAGGTCTTTGCCAGCGCCCACGAAGCGCCGGCGATCGTATACCTGGATCGGCTGTGCCGTACGGTGCATATGCTCAATTATCTACGCCAGACGGACGACGACGGCTGCTTATTTCTACACGTGCACGCCCGCCATATCCTTGGCGTCCCGCATGATCATGGCGAGTACTTCGAAGGTCTCTTGCATCGCTGCGGTTTAATCCCGGAGCGCATCGTGATCCAGGTCGATCCGCCGAGCATGGGAGACGCCGATGAACGCCTCCGAACGCAGGCCGCGCTGAGAAACTACCGACGGCGCGGACATCGCCTGGCTATGAACGTCAGCTCCGGATTCCACAGGGAGAATATTCTCGAACACGTCTCGGAGCTCCAACCGGATTACGTGCGACTCGACCGCACCTGCCTAGCGATCGGGAACAATCCGGCCGCCTTGGCGCGGGCTATGACCTTGATCGCACTTCTCCACGAATCAGGAGCCAAGGTCATTGTCCATGGCCTCGAGACCACGGCGCAGGTTCGTGCGGCCACAGACTACGGGGTGGATGTGGCCGCAGGAGATCACTTCGGCCGGCCGACCCCTGATCTGAGCGGTGGTATCCGCGTTCCAGTGAACAGTCGTCCATTCGGGAGCCGCACCGTGGCTGGACCCGGGCTGTTTCGCACAGGCGATGCGTTCATACGTTATGCATAATAGTTATTTGTTAATTAGGATAGATTATTTATGGCAATAAGCTTCGTCTGCTAGATTACGCAACATGGCGCCGTTCCCCGAATCTCTTTTCGCTGAATCTACGCACCCTGGCCACCAGCTGCCATTACCGGCCGGTGCACGCGGACCCAGCCGACCTGAGCGCTTTCAGGAGCTTAAGCGCCTCACCGTGGACGAGGAGATCGGCCGGATGGACGCAGGCGGCGCGTTGCGGCGAAAGCAGCGTGTTGGACCAGTTCTCTATGGTGCAATTAGGACCCCTCCAATGACCCGCCATATCGTCCGCTGGATCGCGTGGGCGCAACTGGCCGTGGGCCTGCTCCTGCTCTGGCCAGCCCTGGGCGATGCGCCGATACCCGCCGTGCCTAAATTCCCATAAGTAGAGTGCCGCGATGCCACCAACCAAGCACCCATCTCCCAGCCGTTCCCCGATCCCAGGGTTCGGACTGACGCTGGGCTACACGATGATCTACCTCAGCCTGATCGTGCTGGTGCCGCTCGCTGGGGTATTTGTCAAAGCGGCCGGGCTCGGTCTTGACGGCCTCTGGCCGATCCTCGGCTCGCCTCGGGTGCTGTCGGCGCTGAAGCTTTCCTTCGGAACGGCGCTGATCGCGGCGGCCATCAACCTGGTCTTCGGCATGCTCGTAGCCTGGGTATTCGTGCGCTACGAGTTTCCGGGCAAGCGGCTCTTCGATGCGACGATTGATCTGCCCTTCGCGCTGCCGACCGCGGTCGCCGGCATCGCACTGACGGCGCTCTACGCGGGCAACGGCTGGGTCGGCCAGTTTCTGGAACCGCTGGGCATCAAGGTGGCCTTCGCGCCGCTCGGCATCGTCGTCGCGCTGACCTTCATCGGCCTGCCGTTCGTGGTGCGTACGGTCGAGCCGGTGCTGAGGGACGCCGAGAAGGAACTGGAGGAGGCTGCCGCCTCGCTCGGCGCAACGCGCTGGCAGACGGTGAGGCGGGTCGTTTTTCCGGCCATCCTGCCCGCGCTCTTGACCGGCTTCGCGCTGGCCTTCGCACGCGGCGTCGGCGAATACGGATCGGTGATCTTCATCGCCGGCAATCTGCCGCATGTGTCCGAGATCGCGCCGCTGCTCATTGTCATCAAGCTGGAGGAGTATGGTTATGCGGGCGCCACCGCGGTGGCGGCAGCCATGCTGGTCATCTCCTTCGCGCTGTTGCTGGTCATCAACGCGCTGCAGGCGTGGACCAACCGCTACCGGACCCAGCGCCATGTCGAACCCGCACTGCCTCATCCTGTGCTTCAGGGAGCTGGAGCATGAGTCCGCCGATCGACCACTCACTGCTCGATCCGCCCCGGCTCCCCTTCGAGCCGCTGCTACAGCGCAATGCCGTGATCACCGAGCAGCCTTGGGTCCGCTGGCTTCTGACGACCGCCGCGCTCGCCTTCCTGATGGTGTTTCTCCTGCTTCCCCTGGTTAGCGTTTTTACGGAGGCCTTGCGCGGCGGCTTCAAGCTGTACTGGGAGTCCTTGAAAACGCCCGACGCGCTGGCGGCAATCAGGCTCACCCTCACCGTCGCCGCCATCGCGGTGCCGCTGAATCTCGTCTTCGGCGTGGCCGCGGCCTGGGCCGTCACCAAGTTCGAGTTCCGCGGCAAACTCTTCCTCATCACGCTGATAGACCTGCCGTTTTCGGTGTCGCCGGTGGTCTCCGGCCTGATTTACGTGCTGATGTTCGGCGCGCAGGGCTGGTTCGGTCCTTGGCTGGCCGCGCACGACATCCACATTATCTTCGCCGTGCCCGGCATTGTGCTGGCCACGATGTTCGTGACCTTTCCTTTCATCGCGCGCGAGCTGATTCCGCTGATGCAGGAGCAGGGCACGGACGACGAGCAGGCGGCGCTGTCCCTGGGCGCGAATGGCTGGCAGGCCTTCTGGCACGTCACGGTGCCGAACATCAAATGGGGCCTGCTTTACGGCGTGCTGCTGTGCAACGCCCGCGCCATGGGGGAGTTCGGTGCGGTTTCCGTGGTCAGCGGCCACATCCGAGGCGAGACCAATACCATGCCGCTGCACGTGGAAATCCTCTACAACGAATACAACTTCGTCGCGGCCTTCGCCGTAGCCTCGCTCTTGGCCGGGCTGGCCCTGATCACGCTCGCGCTGAAATCCTTACTCGAAGCACGGCACGGCGCCGAGCTTTCGGCCTCGCATCGTCATTAACGGAGCGCCTCATGGACATTCGTATCCGCCACATCCACAAAAGCTTCGGCGGTTTTCCCGCGCTGGTGGACGTCAATCTCGACATCCGATCAGGCGAGTTGATCGCGCTCCTGGGTCCGTCCGGGTCCGGTAAGACGACGCTGCTGCGCGTCATCGCCGGGCTTGAATTTCCGGACTACGGGGAGATTCTGTTCGGCGCCGAGAACATGGCGCGCAAGCCCGTGCATGAGCGCCGCGTCGGTTTCGTGTTCCAGCACTACGCGCTGTTCAAGCACATGAGCGTACTGGACAATATCGCCTTCGGCCTGCGCGTGCGGCCCAGGTCCTGGCGCCCCGGTGAGGCCCAGATCCGCCGCAAGGCCGTCGAGCTGCTGGACCTGGTGCAGCTGGGCGGCCTGGAGCGGCGCTACCCACACCAGTTGTCCGGCGGCCAGAAACAGCGGGTGGCCCTGGCCCGCGCCCTGGCGATCGAACCGCGCGTTCTGCTCTTGGACGAACCGTTCGGCGCGCTCGACGCCAAGGTGCGCAAGGACCTGCGCCGCTGGCTGCGCGAGCTGCACGAGCGGACCGGTTACACGACCGTGTTCGTCACCCACGACCAGGAAGAGGCGCTGGAATTGGCCGACCGGGTGGTGATCATGAACCGTGGGTGCCTCGAGCAGGTCGGCACCGTGGACGAGGTGTACGAGCACCCGCGCACGCCATTCGTCTTCGACTTCCTGGGCGGCACCAACGTGCTCGACGCCGAAATGCACGGACGCAAGGTTTTCCTGCGCGGTGCCGAGCAACCGCTGGTGACCGACGTCATCCATCCCGATGGCCCTGCCGATCTCTACGTACGCCCCGGCGACCTGCGCCTTGCGGACCCGGGCTCGCCCGGCATCGATGTGCACGTAACCGCCGTTCAGCGCACCGGGCCCATCGTGCGCGCCAGCGCCAAATTATTAGCCAACGGCACCGGCATCAGCATCGAACTGCCTCATCTGCACCACGACGCAGCCAGGTTCCACGCGGGCGCCACGCTCCGGCTGAAGATGATGCAGTTCTGCGTATACCCGCGAGCGGCTTCGGTTCATGCGCACCCGATTACGGATGCTCCGGAGCCGACCGCCGCCCAATCGCAAGAGCGCACCCGCGCCTAGCCTGGACTTCCAGCGACAAGGCTCCGGCGTCTGCACGGCGAATTGCACGTCACCACCGTGTTCGTCACCCATGACCAGGAGGAAGCCCTCGAGGTCGCCGATCGCATCGTCATCCTGAACGAAGGCCGCGTGCAGCAATTCGGGACCCCCGACGAGGTCTACGCCGGGCCCGCGAGCCCCTTCGTCTATCATTTCCTCGGCGATGTGAACCTGTTCCACGGGCGGGTCCGCGAGGGCGGGCCTGGATCGGGGACATCGCGGTCGATGTGGAGCACCTCGACGGTGTGGACGATGTCCCGGCCAGGTCTACGCGCGTCCCCACGAGATCGATGTCGATCGCTATGCCAACGGCGGTGGCATCGAAGCGGTGGTCCGCGACGTGCGGCCGCTCGAGGACGTGGTGCGCATCGAGCTGGAGCGCCGGGACGGCACCGGGAGCGTCGAGGTCAAGCTCTCGCGCGAGCGCTATGGAGAGTCGCGGCTCGCCAAGGGCGAGCGGGACTATCTCAGGCCGCGCAATCCGCAGGTATTTCTCGTAGCCCGAGGGCCGATAGCAGTTGCCCAGTGATGACAACCCCCACCCTCGCCCTCCCCCGCTACGCAGGGGAGAGAACCGGACATCTCCCTCCCCTTGTCCGCGTGACCCAGAAGCTCCTGGCCGGCGCAAAGATGGCCCGAGGACTCGAGGAAATGGCTCGCGAAGGAATGCAGGAACACCGGTGCGGTCAATGCTCTGTCCTGCGGCGCGTTATCTACGTTGATTCGCGAGTTTCTAGAGTTTCTTCTCTTGTATCGAAACGTTTCGGCGGCAACTTCACAAACGTATGCCCGCTCTCGGCCTCTTCGTTCTTCAAGGCTCTATAAATAGCTCGTAAATCATAGTTAAACTGCGCTGCGTGCGCGTCACGTGCTTTGCGTACCTCTTCCACAATCGGGTCTTCCCACATGGTGTTACTCCTCTAACAATTCTTCAGGCGTACAGATGATGACCGGTTCATGACCTTTGGCGCGGCAGACGTGCTCGATTTTATCCCTCATCCTGGCATTGGCGATATGCTTGCAGTTCCAGGTGATCAGGTAATCAAGGCCGTTGACGACGGCTACCGCAATATGGATGGCATCTTCCGCTGCCTTTCTGGGCAGGGCACCTTTGCTGACCAAGTCTTCGGCTAGCGCCAGCGCGTCTTCCGTGACCTCCAGCATTTCCACTTCCCCCAAAGCTCTCAGGCGCCGCCGCACCTTATCGTCGTCTCCCGCCTGCGCTTCCCTGAGCACAAGCTGCGAAGCGTATAGCTTAAACAATCGACGTTTGGTTCTCCACCATTCATCCGTGACTTGTTGATGGGCGGCGACGATCACATCTCGGCTTGGCCAAGCGGTCAGGTAACTGACCACGGTCGTTTCAACGTAAACCTTTGGTTTCACAATCAAGCATCACGATACAGGAAAGCCGTTGATAATACTCCGCCTTCCCGAGCCCAGCCCAACGACCTTCCGTATCCGAGCGGACGGGTTAAAGGAGGGTAAAGAGGCCAGGCTCGGGTTTTGTCACTAACATCCCCTCCATGCCTTGCAGCCAGCGTATCCGTTAGTGCCATTGCAGTCTGACCTATTCCCACTACTCCTCGTACCAGTTCTGTGCCTCTGCCACGTCAAGTTCAGCAGCCCGACGGACATAAACGGTGAAGCTCAAGGCAATCGTTGCCGAAGACGCGCCTGTACCTCAGGCCAGGGGCTGTGGTCTTCGGGTTTTTGTTCCATATCCGCCAAACGGGCGTCCAACAAGGCCTTTTCCTCTTCTGATACAGGAACTTCGCTAGAAGACAGGGTTTCCCAAACAGCCCTGATCAGTTCAATACGGTCAGCGACGCTGAGCGCTTTTACCTGTGACATGAGAGTGGCGTCAATCATGAGAAGAGTATAGCTCAGGTGCCCCTTGGCGGCCAACGGCCAAGCTCAATCGCGGCCTTGACGCTTGACGGCGCTTGCCTGAACCATAATCCTGCTTCCATTTCAGCCGCGCCCACACCGCGACTGCAGAAACGGCCACGGCAACGAGTCGCGCGTCTGGCGCATGGAGAGGGTCAATCCTTCTCGCGATTCTTGGCTTCCTTCTCGGCCCGGAGTTTCTCGATGGCAGTGGCCACCTCATCCTCCCAAGGGAGCTTTTCGTCCTTGGCCGGGTCGTAGGGCGGCAGCTTGGGGATCTCCGCGCCGAGCTTCTCCAGCAGGGCGCGGGCTTTGTTCAGTTCGTAACGGTGGACGTAAGGCTCGCCATCGGCCCAGGCCCACTTGTAGGCAGCGAGGGCGTGCTTCTTCGCCTGCTCGCGGTCGCCGATGACATGCCACAGTTCCGCGAGGGCGAGGTGGGCGGGCTGCCTGGCTTTGGCGAGTTGCTCGACGTCGCGGCGTGGATCTGGGAGCTGCTGGAGGTGGAACTTGGCGATGGCGAGCGAGGTCTCCGCTACCGCGTCCGACATCCCGCTCGCACGGGCCATGCTCACGGCCTCGTGGAGGCTGTGAGCGGCCAGCGCCCACTGGCCTTGCTCCAGCCGCCACAGTCCGCGCAGACGGTGGAGGGAGCGGATGATCGGCCGGTTCTTGCCTACTGTGGCCAGTTGCTCGGCATGGACAAGATGCTCTTCTCGCAAATCCCCCTTGCGGAATTCGAAATTGGCGTAGTTATACTCCGCATCCCCGGGACGATAGATGGAGCGAGACCAATCGCGGCCCATGGGGTCGAGTAACTGCCACATGGCTTCGGCATCCGCCCATTGGCCCCTATTGGCAAGTTGCCGAAATCGGTCCATCCGGGCCCGGAAAAGAGGTCCTATGGCGTCATCCGGAACAAGGTCGAGGGCTAAGAGGAGGCAGCGTTCATCTTTTGCAAGCCGGTTCTGAGCGAAGAGCGTGAGGGACATGTTCATCAGGCCGACTCTCGCGCCCGCCCATTGCTCCCGACCCAGATCGATCAGGAGGGCGCCACCGTAGGCGGCGAGGGCTTCTTTCGGCTCGTCAGTGTGACGCAAAGCTCCTCCGGCCTCGCTTAGCAGAAATGCGCGGGACCCGCGGGACCCTTCATCCACATCACTAGGGAGAGTGCCCCAGCCCTGGAGGAAGAAAGGCCGCAGCAGAGACAGAACCTCCGCGCGGGCCTCCAGATTGAAAAAGAGGGCATGGGAAAAAGCGCGGTAGCCGTGACAAGCCTGCTGGAAGCGGCCCATCTTAAGCAGAGTGCGGACGATATGGAGGCCGTCGCGGAGGTCTTCGAGGGTCTCGGCCTCGTTGTAGGGACTGTGAGCGCGCTCTGAGAAATGATCCACCACGCGTTGGCCGTAGCGGTCTCTCTCTTCCGGTCGCAGTCCCCCGGAGGCGACCCCGCGGACAACGGGGTGGAGGTCGTGGCGTTTGGACTGATGATCGTATTGCAGCAGGCCCCGGCGCTCCAGATCACGGACGGTGTTTGCCAGTTCCCGCGGGGCAGCGAGGAATTCCTGCGATTGGCGGCGGGCCTTGACGGCTTGTTCGTATTCCTTTCGGCGCTGGAGAGCGGCTTGATACTCCTGCTGTGCCTGCTTCTTCTCGGCACCGGACATTAGTTTCCACCACCGCAAGCTCTCCGGGCCCTCCACGTCCTCCGGTTCGGGCGGCAAGTGAGGATTGAGGGCGCTGAGCGTGGGGTAATCCACGGCTTCGGACAAGAGCGCCAATGTCGAGAGGAGTTGACGGCTTGTTTCCGGCAGCGCGTCGAGGCCGGCTTTGAGGATGTGGTTGCGCTTCTGGACGAGGTCGAGGTTGGCGAGGTTGAGCTGGCCGCCACCGGCGGGGTCGGCAGCCCAGGCATCGAAATTCCCCTTGTCCGGAAGGTAATCGTTGATGAGACCGGCCAGGACGCCGGTGACGAGGGGATGACAGTCGCAATGGCTCTTGAGGAAGTTCTGAATGGCCTGCGAGGCGCCATTGACACCGCATGAGATGAGAAGCGCCTCGGCATCCGCGCGACGAAGGCCGGGGAGGGCGACGCGGAGAACGCCGGGAATGGGTTGGCTCGCCGGATTGAGTAGCACGCGGGGAACCAGCCGCGAGGTGATAAGCAGCTTCGACGGGGCGGCGGCAGCAAGGCTGCGCAGCAAGTCATCGTCCTCGGGGCGGATGGCGGCGCAGGGATCGCGGTGGGCGATCTGGTCCGTGGGCTGGTTGACCTCCTCGTCGGGAATCTCGGCGGCGTTGATTCGATGGTAGGCGACGAGCACGCGCTCGAGGCCATCGAGAATGAACAGCCAGGGGTGGGCTTGAAGCCGACGGAGAAGCAGATCGCCGAGCTCGGGCGTCTTCATTCTTTTAAAGTCATCAAACGGCTGACCGGTGACATAGGCGAGGGCACGCCGGCAGAAGTCGGCCATGATGGCGTCCCGCTTGTAGAAGGAATACCAGAAGCGGCCCGCCCAGTCCCCACGGACCTGGGTGGCGTGCTGGGTCGTCCACTCCCAGGTAAGCATGCTCTTGCCGGAGCCGCCGATGGCGTCGAACAAGAGAACGGGGTGCGGGTCGGCAGGCACGGCCCAGTCACTCAGAACATCGAGCTGGGCCTCGCGACCTACGAACTTGTGGGACCCGATATAGGGCGGCTCGGCGTAGAAAGCCGGAGGTGTGGGGATCGGGTCGGGCTCGGCTTTGGTGGGCGCGGGGGACGGCGCTGGGGATGGCGGCGCGAGAAGAGAGGTTTTGGCCTTGTCATCGAGATAGCGGCGCAGATCAGCGACCGCTTGGATGGCCCTTGCGGTGAATTGCTCCAGACTGTCGAACGTGGCATAGACCCGATGGACCGGCGAATCGCGCGTCATTCGCTTTGCCCGTTCGCGAAAGGCATTCAGGATCGCTCTCTTGGCCATGTCGGTCTCGACATCCGCCGGTAACACCTGGTGCTTGTCTCCCATGATGAAAAGCAGGATGGGGCGCTCGAGCCGTTGGGCCTCATTGAATTCGAGCTCCGTGATAGAGAGCGCGGCGGGATTGCGTTCCGGGCACAAGGGCGTCTGCCCATACTTGTGGCTGATGACTCCAACGTAGGCCGCCGCGTCCCGCACCATCTGCAGGGAGGACTCGATCACATCGACATCCGGTTTGCCGAGTCGTTTTCCATTGCGACATCGGTAAGCCCTTGGCCTTTGATGGCTTTGATCAGCGCCGCCCGGTGTTGCTCCAGGTCCGTAAAGGTGCTGGAGACCATGACGCCGAGGTATTGGCGCGGAGCAGGATGTTTGTCCTTCGGCATAGCGGTTCTATGTAAGAAAGGGCCCCAATGGACGTGCAGGAATCGCGAAACGCCGCAGCAATGCGCTCAGACCGCTCGGTTCGTAAACAACTCGAACAGGGGATGAGGTCTGCCAAGGCTTTATCGGTTGCCGTTAAAGGCGAGGCCGGCCGCATGTTCGGGGGCGGATATGGCTACGCGCCATCCGTCGGGGTACGCCCCGGACGCCCGGGGCCGGGCTTCGCGTCGCTCGGGCCGCGCATACGGCCGGCCCTTGGGTGGGTCGCGTCGTAGACCTTGGCCAGGTGCTGGAAGTCGAGGTGGGTGTAGACCTGGGTGGTGGTGATGTCGGCGTGGCCCAGAAGCTCCTGGACGGCGCGCAGATCGCCCGAGGACTCGAGGAGATGGCTCGCGAAGGAATGCCGGAGCATATGGGGATGGACGCGCTGGTCGAGTCCCTGACGGATCCCCCATTCGTACAGGCGTTTCTGCACCGCGCGAACCGAGAGCCGCTGGCCGCGCCGACCGACGAAGACCGCGCGTTCCTCGGGGCGGGTGTGCTGCGCACGCACCGGGAGCCAGGACCGCATCCTTTCGATGGCATAGCGTCCCACCGGGACGATGCGTCGCTTCTGGCCCTTGCCGGTCACCCGCACCTCGCGCTCGACCAGGTCGAGGTCGGCGAGGTCGAGCCCTACGGCCTCCGAGACCCGCAGGCCCGAGGAGTAGATGAGCTCCAGGAGGGCGCGGTCGCGGATGGCCAGGGGATCGGTCCCCGGGATGGCCATGAGACGTGCCGACTGGTCCACGTCCAAGACCTCCGGGAGCCGCTTCTGGCCCTTGGGTGCTCGCAGCCCCTGTGCCGGGTTCCGGCTCACCCGGCCCGCGCGCTCGAGATGTCGATAGAAGGCGCGGATCGCGGACAGGCGGCGTTGCAGGCTGCGGCCGCCGAGCCCGCGGCGGTGGCAGGCGGCGATGAACCCGGAGAGGTGCCCGGCGTCGATCTCCGCCCAGTCACACAACCCGACCTCCGTGGCATGGCTGGCGAGTGCCAGGAGATCGCGGCGATAGGCCGAGAGGGTATGCGGGGAGCGCTGGCCGATCCCGGCGAGGAAACGCGTGATGTCGTCCTTCATGGCACGACCCGCTTACGGGGCCGCGGGCGGGGGCCTGGCAGGTAGGGGTCCAGGAGGGCGCTCGTCACCTCGCCGAGCTGGGCCAGGAACTCGACCCCGAGACCCGCCGGGTAGCGGTCCGGATCACGGCTGCCGGCCCCGAGCACCCCCGTCCAATGGCGGCAGCCGAGTGGCACCAGGGCCGCCGAGCGCACCTCGCGGGCCTCTGCACCGAACAAGGCCACCCCTTGCGCCGCTTCCGGCGTGCCGCATACCGGCTGTCCGGCGCTCAAGAGCTCGACGAACGCCGCGCGCTCGGGGCCTTCCTCACCCACGAATGACCGGATCGCCTCCCCGGACCCCAGCGTGGGTCGTGCGAACACCAATAACCCGCTGATCTCGGCCCGACCCTCGTCGGCGAGGCCCTCCCGTAGTGCGGTGAGGAACGACTTCAAGCCCCGGACGCGCAGTAGCCTCAAGGTCAACCGATGAAGACGGCTCTTGAGGTCTTCGTTGTCACGGGCGATCTGGAGCAGCTCGCGGTACCCTTGGTCGAGAAAACGCTGCTGCTCGCGCAAGACCTCCACCTGGCGCTCGATGAGCGACACGGTGCCACCGGCGAGGTGCGGGACCCTCATCTCGGCGAGCAAGGCCGGGTGCCGCGTCAAAAACTCCGGGTGCTCGCGCAGGAAACTGACCACCTGAGGCTCGGTGGGCAGGGGATCGTCCAAGGGCAGCGGGAGGTCGCGATCGTTCACAGCTCGATGCGCCCCTCGAAGGCGTGCGTGGCTGGCCCGGTCATGTAGACCGGCTGGCCTTGGCCCCCCCACTCGATCCACAGATGGCCGCCCGGAAGGGCCACATCCACCGCCGGCCCCAAGAGCCCCTGGCGCCGGCCGGCCACCACCGCGGCGCACGCGCCGGTCCCGCACGCCGGGGTCTCGCCCACCCCGCGCTCGAAGACCCGCAGATGAATATGCTCGGCATCCAGCACCTCCATGAAACCCACGTTGGCCCCCTGAGGGAAGAGCGCATGGGTGGCGATGGCGGCCCCGAGCTCCGCGACCGGCGCGATGGCGACCGCGTCTACCCTGAGTACCACGTGCGGGTTGCCGAGCGATAGGGCGGCGACCCGCACGCTGCCGGTCCCGAGCGGGACCTCGTAGAGCTCGGCCGGGGCCGACGCGAGCATCGGGATCTCGCCGGGCATGAAGCGCGGCGGACCCATGTCCACCCGCACCGATCCGTCCTCCCGGCAATCCAAGCGGATGAGCCCCGCGAGGGCCTCGATGACGATGGCGTCGTGCGGGGCGCGCCCGCGGTCCTTGAGGTAACGCGCCACGCAGCGCGCGCCGTTGCCGCAGTGTCCGACCTCCCCGCCGTCGGCATTGAAGACCCGATAGCGGGCCGCGACGCCGTCACGTTGCGCGGGCTCGAGCAAGAGCACCTGATCGCAGCCGACGCCGAGCCGCCGATCGGCCAACCGGCGCACCTTTGCGGCGTCGATATCGATGGCATGGGTCAAACCATCCAGCAACACGAAGTCGTTGCCGAGGCCATGCATCTTGGTGAAGGCGACCTGCATGCCCGCTAGGGTATCCGATCATCATTGAAATGCGAGCGGCCGGTTCCCGTCGACGACCCGCTACGGTTCGAGCCCCGCGGCCGGATCGAGCCCCGCGGTTGGATCGAGCCCCTCGGTCGGATCGAGCCCCGAGGTGGATCGAGCCCGAGGTGGATCGAGGTTTACAATAGGCCGGTCAGTCGGTGCCATTGAGGAGGCGTATGTCGGAACCCATCGGTGAGGTCAACGAGGCGGACTTTTCAGCCCGCGTCATCGAGCGCTCGCGTGAGCTGCCGGTCATGGTGGATTTCTGGGCGCCGTGGTGTGCCCCGTGCCGCATGCTCACCCCGATCTTGGCCAAGATCGCCGGAGACTACGCGGGCCGGCTGGAGCTCGTCGGCGTCAACATCGATGAAAACCCGGATCTGGCCAGGACCTATCGAGTCCAGAGCATCCCCCTGGTCCAGCTCTATCGCGACGGCGCGGTCGTCGAGGAGTTCCTGGGGGCGCAACCGGAGGGGGTGATCCGCGCCCTCCTGGAGCGGCACATCGAGCGCGCCTCCGATCGCGCGCGAGAGGCTGCGCGAGCAGCACTGGCGCGCGGGGACGCCAGGCAGGCCGAGGCCCTGCTGCGCGAGGCCCTGGCCGACGATCCCGACAACGAACGGCTGGTGCCGGACCTCGCGGGTTTGCTCATCGAGACCGGACGCTACGACGAGGCCGACGAGGTCCTCGCTGGGCTTCCGGCCCGACGCGCCCTGGACGAGGACATCGCAGCACTTCGGGCCCGCATCACGTACGGGCGGCTCGCGGCCCAGGCACCGCCCGAAGAACGGCTGCGCCGAGCCATCGCCGCGGACCCTGACGACTGCGAGGCCCGCTATCGATTGGCCGCGCGCCTGATCATCGAGCATTCCTTCGAGGCCGCCCTGGAACAGCTACTGGAGATCGTGCGGCGCGACCGTGCCTATGGAGACGATGCGGCCCGCAAGGCCGTGCTCGAGGTCTTCGCGCTCATGGGCGGGGAGGGGCCCGTCGTCAAACGCTACCGGACGTTGCTTTCCTCGCTGCTCTACTGAGAGTTTGTGAAAAAACCGTCGCGAGCGAAGGGAGGTCGCGTTCCGCCGGAGCGCAGGAACCGGAGTGTATATTGAAATACATGAGGATTCCGAGCACCGCCGGAACGCGAGATCCCGAGCGTAGTAGGTTTTTTCACAAACGTTTAAGACTTCGGGCGCTTGGCGCCGTACTTCGATCGCCCTTGCCGGCGAGCCGCGACACCCGACGTATCCAAGATGCCTCGTAC
>JACCXJ010000094.1 GCA_013697045.1 Gammaproteobacteria bacterium
TCGATTGATTCTATCAACAGCACTCTGTGGCATTTTGCTGGGCGGGGTCGCTTGGGCGGAAAGCGAAGGTGCACGGGTGAAAGAAGGAAGCAAAGAAGTCTATGAGACAAAAGAGGATGGTACGCAGGTGGAGTCCACTTCTAAGAACAAAACGGCTGATGATGGCCCCGGTGCGGCGTCCAGCACCGAAACCAGAACTGAGTCCACCGTCTTCTGTCCGGACGGTGAGGAATTCAATAAAGAAACTGGGAAGTGTGAGTAGCTTGGCGGCATAATCCGTTGCGCGGGCACTTTATGTTTTGGTCTAACGGGCACTTTTGTTTTGGTCTAATCAGCGTAGCTTTCGCGACATGAACATATTTAGCACTTTGATGTCGAAAATTTTCGGGAAAGCCCCCACCCCCGCTTCATCTTCGGGACCCTCCACCCCAGCTGCTGGAGCGCCCGCTCCCGCGGGCTCTGCCTCCACAATGCCGGCCGCGTCCTCGGGTGGCGCACCCGCGCCTGCCAGTGTGGATGTGAACGCGGTGCTCAATGAAATGGCTTCCAAAAACTCCGAGAAACTGGATTGGAAGAAATCGATCGTCGATCTCATGAAGCTGGTCGGCATGGATAGCAGCCTGGCTTCCCGGAAAGAACTTGCGACCGAACTTGGCTACACGGGCGATAAGGACGACTCCGCGACCATGAACATTTGGCTGCACAAGCAGGTGCTCAAGAAGCTTGCGGAAAATGGCGGCAAGGTTCCGCAGGATCTTCTCGACTAAGGGGAGAGTCCGTGAAGCTAAAAGCTCGGAGGATGACGAATCGCCGACCTTGGTTTCGAACTTTGCCCGCTGTTCTGGCAGCGGCTCTGGTCTCGTGCGATGTGGCACCGCCCGCCGCGCCGAATCAGTTCTTAGGCAGAGGCAAGCTGCCTTCCTGAATCGCAGCAGCGCACGATCGAGCGCGCATTCTTGAATGAGCAGAATGAGCTTGGCCTGATCCTGAATCGCAGCGTCGAAATGGATAAAATTTCAGACTTCATGGAGGCCATGCTCACGCAGATGGCGCGTGAGTTCCCCGGCCGGGATCTGACCGTGCTGGCCTACACGCCGTCGGAGCCCCCACGCAAGATCGGAACCGGGCGGCTCAACGCGCAGACGCGCGACATGACCTACACGCCCGAAGAGTAATCACTCGAACCAAACCACCCAACGGAGTAAAACCATGGCTGGAAATGTAGATGATTTTATGCGTCGCTTCGGCGGCGAGGGAACGCTGGATGATCGCGAAGCCGCAAAGTATCACGATCGCTTCGTTTCCACGCACGATGAGGATCGCGATTTCGACAACAAGACTTATCACGAAGGCGCCACAGAATACCTCGGCAAACTTCCCGACAATGAATTCCGAAGCGCCGCCCGCAATGCGGTCTCACAAGCTCCTCCGCAGGAGCGCGAAGGGCTGCTCGCCAGTATACTCGGGGCTCTGGGTGGCAGCACGGCAGAGGGTGGTGGTGCGGCGGCCGGCTTGGGTGGCTTGAGCGGCATCGCGAAAATGCTCGGGCTCGGCTCCACTGATCCACACCAGATGGACGACGATGACGCGGCGAAGGTGATGAACTATGCCCGCAAAGAACGCCCGGAAGTCTTGCGACAGACTGTCGAAGAGAAACCGTGGTTTGTTAAAGCGATGGGTAATCCGATCGTGATGGGCGTCCTGGGAGTGGCGGCAGCGAAGTTGCTCAGTAATCGCCGGCGTTGAAGCCGCGTTTAGGCCCGGATGGCTGAAAATTTCCGCTACGACAACTGACGTATTCCAGGCGGCATCCTTCAGCGCCTGCGGGCTGATCGAGCCGTGCGATCGCTAGCTATAGAAGTAAGCCGGCACCTGCACAACGACATCGCTTCTGGAACGCAATATCCGCCTAGAGGGGTGGCAGGTCACGCGTTCTTCCTCAAATCAAGGGAGCGCCTGTTTCTTGCGAGGACTAAGGAAAGAGACCGGTGGCATCTATTGCTGCCCGCAGTCTTTTCCCTGCTCTACTATCTACTCTGGCCGTTATGGCAGGTCGGAAAACATGCGCTGCGCCCGATGAGAACCATTGAGTTCGACAATATTCTTCTACCGCAAAGAAAAGTTGCGGGCTTCCCGTAATCGGGGGGATAATGTCCACTGGGTCGATCGGCGGTTTCCGTCCGGAACGCGCTTTCTGTTCGACCCCGTGGCGGAGGCGCACTGGAACCGGGCTCGCGTCGGCGGGCTTGGATCCGAGCATATTATTTAATAACGAGACGGTAGAGGACAACATCATGCGTACCAGCCTTCCACTCATCGCGGCCTTCGGTGCCGCCAACCTCATACAGCCCACGCTCGCCGAGGCCCCTAAGAGCCCAGCCGAGGGGTTCAACATCCACGTCGTCGCACCCCATCGCCACGAGGACGGCACGGTGCACGGCCCCTATCACCACTATTGCAAGTCGATCAAACCGGAGGTCTTGCAGTGCATGATCTTCCTGTCGAGCGATCCCAACGCCGAGTTGGTCGAGATCGAGTATTTCATCGACAAGAAGCTCGCGCGCACCAACGTAACCTTGGAGCAATGGAACAAGCACTTCCACGACCATAAGGAAGAAATCGCGACCGGGCGAGTGCAGGTGCTCGATGTGCCACCGGAGAAAGCCAAGGAGATCGCGGAGGCCGCCTCCCAGACCGACGGCATCATCTTCCATCTCTGGCCGGTGGGCGCCAAGGTCCCAAACGGCGAGGTGACGTTTCCGACCGCGGTCGGCCATAAGCCGGTCGAGAAGCTGGAGGTCCCGAAGTAAGGCGAGGTATCGCAGTCACAGGGCGGCGACAGCGGGGAGGGCCTCCCTCCCCGCCCCGCCACCTGACACTGGCTCCCAGCGACAAGTCCAATGAAGAAACCCCACACCGTTACTGACCGCCCATGGTCAACCTGCTTCGATTCGCACGGCAGAATGGTGTGAGTCATTACACTGCTGTGGTTAGTTTAATCGATACGTGTCCTGGCAACTCTTATAGAGCAGCAATAATTCAGGTACCGAATCGAACGCGGACACAATGCTCTCAAACGGCGAGCCGTGGGCCAGCAGACGAGGCAGCTCTTGGGAGACTTCGAACACATGCACCGCATGCCTCCGGGCCGCCGCGAGGTAATAGAGATAATGGAGCGCGCGGATCACGAATCGGGGATGGTTGACGGTATCGAGCACGGGGATGAGGAGCGCGAGTTGCAGCGAGCGCGACCGTTCGTCCAGCACCGGCCTCTCGCCGCGAAATGTGCAGATCGTGGGCAGGGCTTTGAGCGTGTCGTGATCTTCGAACCCCAGCGCAGGCCGAGGCGTGGTGGGGGCCTGTATGCCGGAGGTGTGGGTGAACGCCTTCTGATAACACCAAGCGAGGCTAGAGGCCACCGGGTCGTCGAAGGGTGCGTTGGCAGGGTCGGAGAACGCGCGTAGAGTGGGGATGAAAACGCTGCGCAGATCGGTGAGTGAGGGATCACGCGGATCATCGAGCAGGATCCGATACCCGAGCCCACCGATCAGGATGATGCGCGAGAGTGCATCGAGGTGCGGCACGGCATCGAGCAAGCGCTGGATGGCCTGGGCCTCGACCGGGGTCCGCGTCCAGGCCAGGAAGCCGATGATGTTGCTCATGAGATAGGAGCGTTGGCTCTCTTTGCTCCATGTTGCCAGTACGTGCTCGATCATGGTTTGATCGATGATCGTATGCGGCAAGATCTCCCCCGCCATGCGATAAACGCCAGAGTAAACTTGGCGCGGCCGAGGTCTTCAAAACAAGCCCGTTCAAGACAGAGCGCGAAATACTGCGCCAAGAGAAATTCCTGCCAGCTTCGATGGACGAAGCGATAGGTATCCGGGCTCGTCGGGAGGAAGACGGTGCGCTGCAGGAGGAACGCACAGGTGTCCGCGTCTTCCACCAGCGCAAATCCGATCAGGATGGTGTCACGGTTTGGGCGATGCTGTTTCAGAAAACGCTCCCAACTTGTTCTGATCCCCGCGGCTTCTTCGGGTACCAGCGCGGCTTCTATCTCGCCGCGCGCCTTGTAGTAAAAAAGCCAGGCCAGCCCACGTAGGATGCGGTGAACGAAGGGAACCGCATCGGTCGCGAAGAAGGTGATATATAACCGAATACCGTCGTGCCTGGCTTCCGGGAGCCACCTGGTTTTTCGCGGTGAATCTGGCAGAGCGACACGGGAATGACCTATTGCTCGAGCGAATTGTGTGTTGCGAACTGACGCCGGCGCGGAGTGGGATTGGCCCACGGCCAGATCGGGCTCGTTATAACCGTTCGAGAGCCGCGTAATTTAGCGACCGGCGCATCGTCAAGTGGCGCCCAGGCGCGAACACGTAACGGGATTCGCTTTTTTTGTTTAGACATTGGTACCGGGCCGCTTGAAGCGCGCTTCAGCGGGTCGCCGGCCTGGATTGCAGCACATGACCGAAACGCCGCGCGTCGGATACTAGCGTGCCTACCGTGATGGCCGACGATATCGGATAACCGGCCGCCTGTAAAACACCGGCCGTCCAGGTATTGCAGGTATTGAAGAGATGAAATGCACCCCGCGCGGTAAAACCGGCTATCTCCATAAAGCCCTCGGCCGAGTGGCGCCGCAACGCCTCCGCCCTCTCTCGCAAAACTCTTATCGAGATAACCTACCAAGCGCTCGAAACCGTGAGAAGGCGGAGTAAATTCAATGATCTCCCGGTAGTAGGCATAACCGGCGACCAGCCCGCGGAAACTGACTACATGCAATACGCTCTTGCTCGGGAACAATAGGGCTTTGAGCGCATAGCCCAGGTTAAATCTCTGAGCCTGATAAAAATCCCAATCACCCCAGCCAAACTCAAGATACTCCGCCTCGGGGAAATCTCGACGCTCAGGCACAAGATCGCCCGGGATATCGGAGACCTTGATCACGACACCGGCATGCCAGCGATCAACGAGCAAGAAAGTCGAGGCAGTCGGTCCGCCCTTGGGACGTGAATCAATGACAATGCCGACCCCTGTGGTACAACCACCACAGACGGCGATGCCCATCAAGAGCAGGACGCATCGCTTCAGGGTCGCCATCGGGTTAGGAAATCCGCTACCTCCTGAAATCGGCGACGGTGGATCTCAAGGCTCAGGTCTTGGAACGGATGAGCGAACTCGGGGTATTCTACCGCCTCTGCGCCACGGCTCTCCGCGATGGTCGCCAGCTCTTCTATGTCCGTACGTGGAACCACTCGATCGCGCAGGCCGATGATGATCTTTATTCCCGAGCAGTCCCTCGGTAGGTGGTTGACGGGGTCGTATTCCTCCGGGCAACCTAACGAGGAGATCCGACTTGGAGAAGAATCGATGACCGCAGCGTCATAATCGTGAGTCTTTCCGACAGCATCCAACAGGATGATGCCGCCCATCGAGATGCCATACAAGAAGCGACGGCGGCGATCTTGGGCATTGAGTGCGCTAATGATCTCTTGATAATCGGAAACGAGCGCCTTAAGCCGGCTTTTGCCGCCGGACAACCCATAGCCGCGGTAGCCATAGATGTAGATGTCTAGGCCCAAATCCCGGAAGGATTGGAGCTCACCGATGATGTGGTCCGCCAGCATGGCATTGCCTTGAGCGACCAGGAGCGTGCCCCAAGGCTTAATGGCGCGCAGCTTATAGCCGCCTAAGATTCGGCCATCGCGGGTCGTAAACGATAAACGCTCGATATTGTGAATGCTGCGCAAGCGTGTCGCATCGGGCGCCCCGGCCGCCAGCCGAAACGACCAGAATGCGAAGGGTTCGCGGAGGGCACCGCAGACAGTCCTTTCCAAATCCGATTCGGTGTTCTTGGCAAACTCTGTACTCCCCACTTCTTCCCACCACAATGTCGCCGATAGGAGGATCATCAACGAGCGGTAGAACATCATGATAGCACGTGGTCGATCAATCACGGCCGCATCGCATGCCTTTGGGCACGCGCCCCGCTGCTTCTTTGAGTGTCATCCTCGATACCACCGCATTGGCCGGCGTTATCTGTCCCGCCTGCGTATGGCCATCGCCGCTGGCTGTGGTCGAGTACCTGGCCCATCGGATCGCGGTCATGTATCTCGGCCGCATCCTCGAGGAGGGTACGGTCGAGGACGTATTGTTCGGCGACACGCATCGGGCGCGGTGTTAAGATTAGCAGAAGGCTGGCCGAGCCGTAAGCCAGCGCGGAGTCGGATTGTCCCACCGCGAGATAGGGCTGCTCGTCACCGTACCGCTCTGAGAGCGGGTAGTTTGGCGGCCGGCGCATCGTCAAGTGACGCGCAGGCGCAAACACGTAGCGGGATTCACTGTTTTCCGTGATCCCGAGACCGGCCCCACTGCTATTGGCGTACGATGATCTCGACGTGGCCGCCCCGTGTGTCCACTCTCTCGATCGTCGCACCCCCGCGGCCGCGGTTGATGATCAGATCGACGCGAACATCGCGTATTTGCAGTCCACGGATCTCGAGCCGGTCGATGTCCTGAGGCGACGCCATCCGGTCGAAGATGATAGTGCCTCTCCAACCGTCGACACTGAGCCCCAGGGCGGCCTGGAGCAGCAGGAACACGCTCCCGGCCGACCACGCTTGCGGCTTGCAGGCAACCGGGTAAGGGACGGGGCCATGATGTCGCGTACGTGAGAAGCCGCAGTACAGCTCGGGGAGCCGCCGGTCGTCCGTGGTCGTGGCCGCATCCAGTAGAGCGGATAACACCTGACTGGCCCGATCGCTCGCCCCAAAGCGGGCGAAGCCGAGAGCCATCAAGGCATTGTCATGCGGCCACACCGAGCCGTTGTGGTAACTCATCGGGTTATACCGGCGTGCGAGCGCCGAGACGGTACGGATGCCCCACCCGCAGAACATGTCTTCGCGCAGGCAACGGGAGATCAGACGAGCGGCCTTGCTTTCTTTGGTGATACCCGTAAAAAGGCATTGGCCGGCGTTGGAGGTAATGACCCGACAAGGACGTTGGTCTCCGTCCAGCGCCAGGGCATAGCAGTCGTCTTCGTCCATCCAAAAATCGTGATCGAATCGTTCCTGTAAGGCCGAGGCCGCGGCAGCCCAGCGCTCGGCTTCCGGAATGTAGCCGAAGTGGCGCGCGAGATACGCCATGCCCTGGCGGGCGGCGTATACATAAGCCTGTACTTCGGCGGGCGCGACGGGCGGCTCAGCGAGCGTGCCGTCCTCGTGGAAAATTGCATCGTGGGAGTCCTTCCAGCCCTGGTTGATGAGCCCGCTCGTGGAGCAGCGTGCATAGCAGAGATAACCGCGGCTGTCGCTGCCGGTCCTCGTCTCGATCCACCGCATCGCAGCGAGCGCGTTAAATTAGGCCAGGGCGTCCGTGCGAGTGCCAGATCGCCGGTCCGGCCGGTATACTCGGCGAGCAGCAACAAAAACAGCGGAGTAGCATCGACGCTGCCGTAATACTGTCCGAACGGTATTTCTCCGGTCGCCGCCATCTCGCTGTGGCGCAACTCGTGGAGGATCTTACCGGGCTCCTCCACGCTCGGGGTCATCGCGCTGGCCCTGCAGGGCCGCTAGGGTGCGTAACGTGCCGGCCGCGAGATCCGGCGCGAAGGCCAGGGTCTCGAGGGCAGTAATGAGCCCGTCGCGGCCAAAGATCGTTGCAAACCACGGGATCCCCGCATAGAGGTAGGCGCCATGCTCGCCCTCCGTATGCAGGGGAGCGCGAGGTCTTGTAAGGAACGATTGAGCCAGGCGTTAAAATCCCCGTTGTTCGAGCACAATCGAGGAAATTGATTAGACCAATGGCTGGCGCTCGGCGCATGCCTCGGCATCAAGAACATCGGAAGCCGTGTGCGGGAGAACCGCATGCACGGTTTGATGAGGGAGGCAGGCACGTGCCTGCCCTACTCTACCCTTAACCTCTTTAACCTTTATTGGTTAGGCGCATAGGGCAACCACTAAGAAGTGGGTGGATGAAGTATTTCATTCTTCATTACCGTTGATGACCGCGGGCTGGTCACCCTTTCGGCTTTCGGCAAGCCCATACTCGAGTAGGAAAAACGTTTCCAAGCACACACGAGTTTCTTCTTTTCTCAATGCATGGAATCGGAGTAGCAGGTGCACGAATGCTATCACAGCAACCACAATGATTCCAGTGGTCCAGAGGCACGGCTGTCCCTTCATCCTGAGCGGTAACTCCGATATACCACCGGCGTGAGACAATAAACCAAGCGCTAGTAAAGCCACCGGCAGTGGTAACGTTCCTATTAGATTTATTTCGGCCTCTTTGTTCTTTCAGAGCTCGCCCTAACTCTTGCGAGCGGGCGAGAACAGAACGCTTGCAGGCTGTGAAAACCTGCCGTTCTCCTTGATAAAGCCGATCTGCTGGATCGAAATGGACACCCTCGAGACTAGGGTAAGCGTCTTGGAGTTGATCTGCTGGATCGGAAAGGTTTCTCTTGAGATTAGGATAAGCCTCTTGGAGCCGCTCATTAATCATTCTTTCTGCTCTTGTAAGCAATGCAGTACGGTACGGCATGGGTGCTAGTGACTCCCCGATAAAACGTTTAACAATGCGGCTATTAAGGAAACGACTGATCTTTGGATACCTTGAATTCGGTTGTTCCGCTTCCCTGAGAAACTTGTGAACCCGCCGAGCGAAATTGAATGAAATGCGCTGGAGCAGCGTTCCAATCAGAAGGCTGAGCCCAATAAATAAAAGTACCCCTATCCAGTTTGCATCTGCCGCGAGCTCTAGTAGTTTTTGCATGCTGGCATTTACAAGCAGAAACACGATGGCAATCAACCATAGCAATCCGGGTATAAGGGAACCGAAAAACTCACGACCGCCAATAAAGAAATCAGCTGGCTTCATACTCTAGCGAATTTATGTGATGCGCCTAACGGATAGTATCTTATCCGCCGTGCTTGCAGCATAGCGCATAGATCTGTTGAACTGACCCGCTGGATCGAAGGCTATGCGCTTGGGGATTGTAAGGCGCCGGTTGGGGGTGCGAGGCGGTTCCGGTAGGCTCGTGGCGTCGATCATGACTCGGTTTCCCCATGTCGATCCCGGAGTTGGGCTCGTCGGAGAGTATGGTCCTGAAGCGAGGACGGGTCAATGGCAGGCGAGGGCGTGAGGGGACTTGCGGGGGCGTCGGTCGAGGTCGCCGGAGTGGGGATGCGTGGCGGTTCATATTCGTGATGGCGATCCGATGGGTATAGCGCCCGAGGTAGGGCGAGGACCTGCTCAGGACCGCCGAAGGGGGCTTTGGCGTAGACCACCCCAGTCCTTGGCCCGGAGCTTGGCGAGGAACACCAGGGCGAAGAGAAAAGGGGCCAAAGAACAGGGGCCAGGGTTGGAGGGACCCTACTTTGTTCGTGCAACCGAAGAGCGGAGGATCAGGGGATTGCCATGTTGCTAACCACCCCGGATACGGATCAGGACGGCCATGCTCGGGGCCGAGGGTCTGCTCCCGGATGGCGAGTGAGCGCTGAAGGGGTGGCTCAGCCTTGGCGTACTGGCCTTGTCGCCACACTGCGAGCGGTTGCATTGGGAAGACCCACACGAGGTCATCGAATGCGCGGACAATCCGTTAGATGGTGTACTGAAGCTTGAAGGCAGGAACGAAGCGTGCCATTCTATGCCGAGTCCTTACCATCCTTGCCGCACGGAAGATAAAATTTAGGTATTCGCGGGCTGAAGGACTAATGCCGGACCAGGTCCGGTTTAACCCGGCCAGGCACGGACCGACAGAGTGAACCGCAGTGGCAACTCCTTTGTCAGACGGACCTGAGCAGATTCATCGGCCGAAATGACAACCTTATTGAAACGCACTGCTAGCTAGTGAATGAGATACTCTTGTGGATAAGGCTGTTGATAAAGACTTGACAGATCGCCTTCGCCGTCTGGACAGGCTCAGCCAGCTTTTGGATAACGCATTCGCGATCCCGGGCACCCGCTTCCGAATCGGTCTCGATGGAATTATCGGGTTGATCCCGGGGATCGGCGACGCTGCCGGAGCCGTGCTCTCTATCTATGTCATCTTACAGGCCGCTCGCCTGGGTCTCCCCGTCAGCGCTCTCCTCCGCATGCTCGGTAACGTTGCCATAGAACGGTGGTCGGCGCCGTACCCATTGTGGGGGATATCTTCGATATTGTCTGGAAGGCCAATATCAGAAATATGGCATTGCTCCGGGGGCACCGGCCTTAGCCATTGCAAAAGCCCGGATCCCCAGTATGTCTCGCAACTAGGTTCCGTTCCTGGCGGTTTTTCCAGGACCCCAAGCGCGAAAATGCGCATTCTAAGGGGACCCCGAGGCTGAGGGAGGGCCCCAAGGGGTTAAAGTGTGCGGCGCATAAACGGCCGGCTCGCAGGCCCGGCGCTTTCGGCGTATTCACGACACGGCTCGCGCACCTCCCACTGCACGTAAGGTTCTGGATCCTGATCGAACTGTTTTTTGCAGTCCTCTGAACAGAAATAAAAGGTCTTTCCTTGGTGCGCCGACCGGCTGGCCGCATTCTGCTGGTTCACCTGCATCCCGCAGATTGGATCAATATGCGTCATCATGCCTCTGCTCCTCGGCTATGGTCGACAAAATCATGTCTCAATCGTTCCAACCGGCAACCATTGAGCCTCGCGCCACGGCGCCGCAACGCCGTGGCGC
>JACCXJ010000147.1 GCA_013697045.1 Gammaproteobacteria bacterium
TTCTACCGCGATTGGTTCTTCAACGTGAGCGTCATCAACGACGTGACCCTGGAGCTGCGGCGCGTGCCGACGCCGGTCGCACCCCAGGTGAGCCGCGGCGGCGATGCCCTGGATACCTTCGGGGACAGTGATCAGTTCCTGTTCAACGACAACCTGATCCTGGCCCTCATCCTCTTTAAGGGCGACACGGTGTTCCGTCCCCCCGACTACGAGCTCCACATCACGCCGGTCTTCAACTTCAACCACACCGAGGTGGAAGAGCCGCGGGTGCTCAACATCGACCCGCGCGAGGGGGAGACCCGCGACGACGCCCATCCCGGGATCCAGGAGCTGTTTCTGGACGTGCACCTGCGCAACGTCTCGGACCGCTTCGACTTCGACAGCGTGCGCTTCGGGATCCAGCCGTTCTCCACGGATTTCCGCGGGTTCCTGTTCCAGGACAACCAGCTCGGGGTGCGGCTCTTCGGCACCCGCGACAACAACATCTGGCAGTACAACCTGGCCTGGTTCCGGCGCCTGGAGAAGGACACCAACAGCGGTCTCAACGACATCTCCGACGAGCTCCGCGAGGACGATGTCGTGGTCGGTAACCTCTACCGCCAGGACTTCCCCTTCCTCGGGTATACCTCCCAGGGGATCTACACCTACAACCGCAATCGCGAGGGCGACGACGGCCGCCACTTCGACGACAACGGGTTTCAAGACCGACCGGCGAGCTTCGGCAATCAGCTCGGTAAAGACTATGACGTCCACTATCTCGGCTATAACGGAGACGGCCACATCGGGCCGGTGAACCTCACGACCTCGTTCTACTATGCCCTGGGTGACGAGTCCCGCACCTCGTTCGTCAACAAGGCGGCCGACATCCGGGCCTGGTTCCTGGCTGGCGAGCTCTCCATGGACTTCGACTGGATCCGCGTCAGGGCCTCGGGGCTCTACGGCAGCGGCGATGACGACCCCTTCGACGACACCGACGAGGGCTTCGATGCCATCTTCGAGAACCCGATCTTCGCGGGCTATGACACGAGTTACTTTATCCGCCAGGCCATTCCGCTCATCGGGGGGGCCAACAGCATCCAGTTGACCGGCCGGAACTCGGTGCTCCCCTCGCTGAGATCGTCGAAGGAGCTCGGCCAATCGAACTTCACCAACCCCGGCATCGAGCTCTACGGGCTGGGCGCAGACTTCGACATCCTCCCGGAGCTGCGCCTCTCGACCAACTTCAACAAGCTCTACTTCGACGACACCTCGGTCCTGGAGCAGCTGCGCAACCAGAGGAGGGTCGGTTCAGACATCGGGTGGGACCTGTCGGCGGCCATCATCTACCGGCCGTACTTCACGCAGAACATCGTGTTGCGCCTCTCGGGCGCGCTCCTAGTCCCGGGCCAGGGCTTCCGCGATCTGTTCCCGGATGATCACCCGTTCTCGGTGCTCGGTAACTTTGTGTTTACCTTTTAATGCGAGGGTGGCGGACGTGACGATCGGGACACACCGGCAGGCGCTCTACGGCACACTCTTCGCCCTGGCCTTGGCGGTCGTGACGTCGGTGGCATACGCCACGGGCGGCGAGACCCCCCGGTCGATCACCTATCCGCCGACACCGAATGCGCCCGCGCAACAGACCGAGGCTGCAGCGCAATCGAAGACCGAAGGCTGTCTGACCTGCCACGGGGAGACCGACCAGATCTCGATGCACGAGAATCCGGGCGTGATCCTCGGCTGCACGGATTGCCATGGCGGCGACACATCCGCGCGTAAACCGGCGGGCTCAAAGCCTGGGGACGCGGCCTACCGGGCCGCGCTGGACCAGTCCCATGTGCAACCCCGCTACCCGCGCTACTGGCAGTACCCCAAGAGCACCACCCCGCCACGCACCTATACGATGCTCAACCTGGAGAGTCCGGAGTTCATCCGCTTCATCAACCCGAGCGATTACCGGGTGGCCCGTGAGGCCTGCGGCGCCTGTCACCTGCCCGAGATCCTGGCCGCGGAACGCAGCATGATGACGACCGGGCCCATGTTGTGGGGTGGCGCGGCGTACAACAACGGGATCCTGCCCTTCAAGCGCTACGTGATCGGCGAATCGCACCAGCCCCTCAAAGGGGAAGACCGTGCCAGGGCCGAGTCCCGGGGCGATCCGCTGACGCTCGGCACGATCATGGAGGCCGCGACGGACGTGACCCCGGCCATGGCGGCGCGCGGCGTCCTGCCCAAGCTCGCACCCCTGCCGATGTGGGAGGTGCTCCCGCCGGCGGATGTGTTCCGCATCTTCGAGCGCGGCGGGCGCAATATCGGGAACCTGTTCCCGGAGACCGGCCTCCCCGATGCGCTCGGTCAATTGCAGCGCCTGGAGGAGCCGGGACGGCCCGACACCCGTCAGTCGAACCGCGGGCCGGGGACCGGCGCGCGCATCGCGGTGCCGGTCATCAACCTCCACAAGACGCGCCTGAACGATCCCCTGGCCGGGCTCATGGGGACCAACGACCAGCCGGGCGATCACCGCGCCTCGGGCTGCGCCTCGTGCCATGTGATCTACAGCAACGACCGCGATCCGCGCCATTCCGGACCCTATGCGCGCCAAGGTCATGACGGCACCACGGTGACGGTGGACAAGACCATCCCCAAGGGCGAGAGCGGGCATCCCTTGAAACACGAGTTCACGCGCGCCATCCCGTCCAGTCAGTGCATGATCTGCCACATGCACCAGCCCAATATGTTCGTGAATAGCTATCTGGGCTACACGATGTGGGATTACGAGTCGGATGCGCCCCGCATGTGGCCCAAGGACCAGCTCTATGTGAGCGATTGGGACGCGGGATTGCTATCCGGCGTCGATCCCAAGCAGATCATCGGACACCAGAAGGCCTGGGAGATCACGACGCGCAACCCCGAAGAGGCGGCCATGCGCGGCCTCTGGGGCGATGTCGATTTCCTCAAGACGGTGTGGGACAAAAACCCCACGATGAAGGACACCCAATTCGCCGACTACCACGGCCATGGCTGGAATTTCCGCGCCGTCTACAAGCGCGATCGCCACGGCCATCTCCTCGACAAGGACGGCAAGCGGGTCTCCGATCGGGACCCCGCGAAGTTTCGAAAGGCCGTCCACCTGTCCTCCGTGCACGTCGATGTCGGCATGCACTGCATGGACTGCCACTTCTCTCAGGACTCGCACGGCAACGGGCACCTCTATGGGGAGGTCGCCCAGGCCATCGAGATCGACTGCCAGGACTGTCACGGCACGGCCGATCAATACCCCAACCTGCGCACCAGCGGTCCCGCGGCGCCCCAGGGCGGGAACGATCTGAGCCTGATCCGCAACCAGGACGGGCGCCCGCGCTTCGAGTGGCGGGGGGGGAGCCTGTACCAGCGATCGGCGCTGGATCCGTCCAAGGAATGGCGGCTCTCGCTCGTCAAGGACACGCTCGATCCAGTGCACCCAGATTACAACGCGAAGGCCGCCCGTGCGAAGACGGTTTCCTTGGGGACGTCCATGGCCTGGGGGCCGGGTGTGAAACCCGCGGACCGCGCCCACAAGAACGAGGACATGACGTGCTTCACCTGCCACAGCTCCTGGGCCACGAGCTGTGGCGGCTGTCACCTGCCGATCCAGGCCAACTGGAAGACTAGGCGCCTGCATTTCGACCATGACGAGGCGCGCAACTACGCGACCTACAACCCGCAGGTCGCCCGCGACGACATGTACCAGCTCGGGAAACATGGCCCGGTCAAGGGCGGGCGTATCGCCCCGGTGCGCTCCTCCTCGGCGCTCATCTTGTCCTCGCGTAACGTCAACCGCGAGCTCATTTACATCCAGCAGCCGCCGGTCTCGGCCAGCGGCTTCAGCTCCCAGGCCTTTGCGCCCCATTTCCCGCATACCGAGCGTAAGACGGAGACCAAGACCTGCACCGATTGTCATATCTCCAAGGACAACGACAACAATGCCATCATGGCTCAGTTGCTCCTGCTCGGGACCAACTTCGTGAACTTCGTCGGCTACAACGCCTGGACCGGGACCGAGGACAGGATCGAGGCGGTGCGCGTGACGGAGTGGGACGAGCCGCAGGCGGTGGTCGGGAGTTATCTCCACAAGTACGCCTACCCCGATTGGTATCGCAAGCACGAGGCGAAGGGCCGCGTGTTGCAGGAGGCCTATGACAAACGCACTGGCGGGCGGGTCGGTTGCCTGCAACTACGCGGCGAGTACCTGTACGTGGCCCAGGGGGACGAGGGCTTCGAGGCCTACGATGTCGCGAACATCGCCAACAAGGGTTTCTCGGAGCGTTTTATCACCGCGCCCTTCTCCCCGCTCGGGCACGACACCCAGATCGACACCGAGGACGCCACCTGCGTGGCGCTCCCTACCACCCAGCCCATCCACCCGGATCGGCGCAACCTACCGGGCTTCGAGATGAGCGGCGAGGAGATGAAGAAGCTCATGGAAGAAACCAACATGGAGCAACCCTTCCATCCGATTTACAACTACGCGCTCATCACCGATTCCAAAGAGGGTTTGATCCTCTCCGACGTCAACACGCTGTCCGATCTCGAGCCGCGCAATAACGTCCTGGAGCGCGCGCTGACCTGGAACGAGAACGGGATACTGAATGGCGCACGGCACATCACCATCGGCGGCCACTACGCCTACATCGCGGCCGACGCAGGGCTGGTGATACTCGACCTCGACACCCCCTTGCAACCCAAGGTGGCGGCGACGGTGAAGATCGCCGACATGCGCGCCAGCGCCCTGCAGTTCCGCTACCTGTTCGTCCTCGATGGCACGGGCCTGCGCGTCGTGGACGTGACCGATCCCAGGAAGCCGAGCGTGGTGGTGGCGGCGCGCGTACCCTTGCGGGACGCCCATCGGATCTATGTCGCCCGGACTTATGCCTATGTGGCTGCCGGCGGAGAAGGACTCGCGATCATCGACGTGGAGCGCCCCGAGGCGCCTAAGGTCTATGCGATGTATAACGCCGGCGGCGCGCTCGACGACGCACGCGATGTCGTGGTCGCGAGCACCAACGCGAGCCTCTTCGCCTATGTCGCCGATGGCAAGAATGGCCTCAAGGTCCTGCAACTCACCTCGCCGGACAGCCAGCCGCGTTTCTACGGTTTCAGCCCCGAGCCCCATCCCGAGCTCATCGCCACGTATCCGACCTCGAGCCCCGCGCTGGCCCTGTCCAAGGGCCTCGACCGGGACCGCGCCGTGGACGAGACCGGCCACCAGATGGCCGTCTTCGGTCGGATCGGTTCCCGGCCGTTCAATTTACGGGAAATGCAGGAGCTTTACTTGGATAACAAGGGCAATCCCTGGCATGTGACCGACGCTATCGAGCAACAGAAGTTTAAGAATCTATCGAGAAAGATGACCGAAGAAGAGATCCTCATGGATTTCGACCAACAGATCGAAAACAGCGATTCGTATTTTTATCGATAGCTTGTCTCGGTATCGGCCTTGGAACAAATGCCCCACCGCGCGATGTCGGCGCTTGTGTCGGAGGGCAAGACTTGAACCGTCGGCGCGCCGTGATCCCGTCGGCGCGCCGGCCCCGGCGGGCCTCTATCCGGCGGTCCGTTCCACGTAGCGGCGATACACTCCTGCTGGCCGCGGATGAGGCGTCGTTCCTCCTGAGACAGCTTGGGGTAAGAGCGCGGCGTAAGCCTCCATTGGGAGCGCGGCGGCGAGCATCATCGCCGCCCATGGCGTAGAATTGAAGCAACAGCCGTTTTTGGGGAGGAGGCTATGAAAGCGAGTGATCTCTTCGTCAGGTGCCTCGAGGACGAGGGGGTGGGGTACATCTTCGGTGTGCCGGGCGAAGAAAACCTGGACTTCGTCGAGTCCCTGCGCACCTCGCATCCGCCTCATCGTCACCCGCCACGAGCAGCCGGCCGGCTTCATGGCGGCCACGGTGGGCCGCCTCACCGGCATCCCGGGGGTGTGTCTATCGACCCTGGGCCCGGGCGCCACCAACCTCGTGACCGCGGCCGCCTACGCGCAGCTCGGCGCCATGCCGATGTGCATGATCACCGGGCAGAAGCCCATCTACACCAGCAAGCAGGGGCATTTCCAGATCATCGACGCAGTGGCGATGATGCAGCCCCTCACCAAGTTCACCAAGCAGGTCGTCGAGGCCGATCGGATCCCGTCCATCGTCCGCGAGGCCTTCAAGAAGGCGGAGGCCGAGCGCCCCGGGGCCGTACACATCGAGT
>JACCXJ010000180.1 GCA_013697045.1 Gammaproteobacteria bacterium
TGCCACGATGAAGCGATGGTGTTTGAAGCGCGAAGCGAGATCCCGTTGCAGAGAGAGCCACTGGTCTTCGAGTTGCTCGCTCAATGCCCCTCCCGGTAGCAGGTGCCTGCCGTGAGCGATGACCACGACGCCGGGAACTACGCGCTGCTCGATACCGCGAAGCCGCTCGCCACTGATCCCGATTGTCTGCCATACGCGCAGACACTGTACCATAGCGTCCATGCGATACCTCCTCGCCCTCGACGAAGGCACGACCAGCTCGCGGGCCTTGCTCTTCGACGAGCGCGTGACGCTACTGGGGATGGCCCGGGAGGAGCACCCCCAGGGCTATCCGGAGCCAGGCTGGGTCGAGCACGACCCGGAGCTGCTCTGGCAGACCCAGCTGCGTACGGCCCGCCAGGTACTGGCCGAGGCCCGGGTGAGCGCGCGCGAGGTCGCCGCGATCGGGATCACAAACCAGCGCGAGACGACCCTGCTCTGGGAGCGGGCGAGCGGCCAGCCGCTCGCTAACGCCATCGTCTGGCAGGACCGCCGAACGGCCGCGCACTGCGAGCGCCTCCGGGCGGCGGGGCTCGAGCCCATGATCCGGGACAAGACCGGGCTTTTCCTCGACCCCTATTTCAGTGCCACGAAGCTCGCCTGGTTGCTCGACCACGTACCGGGCGCGCGCGGCCGCGCCGAGAGCGGGGAGCTCTGCTTCGGGACGGTCGACAGCTTCTTGTTGTTTCGCCTCACGGGCGGCGCGGTGCACGCCACCGATTGCTCGAACGCCGCCCGGACGCTGCTCTTCAACATCCACACCCTCGCCTGGGACGAGGAGTTGCTGCGCCTCTTCGGGATCCCGCGCTCGCTGCTCCCTGAGCTGCGGCCGAGCAGCCATGTCTTCGGCGCGACCGAGGCGGGGCTCTTCGGCGCACCCACCCGATCGCCGCGATCGCAGGCGATCAGCAGGCCGCGACCTTCGGCCAGGCCTGTTTCGACCCCGGCATGGTCAAGAACACCTACGGCACCGGTGCCTTCCTCCTCATGAACACGGGCCACACACCGGTCGCATCGCGCCACCGGCTCTTGACCACCGTCGCCTGGCAATTGGCGGCCGAGGCGCGGCCCACCTATGCCCTCGAAGGCAGCATCTTCGTGACCGGGGCGGCCGTGCAGTGGCTGCGTGACGGTCTCGGGCTCATCCGCGATGCGGCCGAAACCGAGGCCCTGGCCCGCGCGCTCCCGGACAACGGCGGGGTGTATCTGGTCCCGGCCTTCGTGGGATTGGGGGCACCCTACTGGGACTCCGAGGCACGTGGGACCCTCACGGGCCTCACGCGCGGGGCGGGACGGGCCCACCTCGCCCGCGCGGTGCTGGAGGCGGCGTGCTATCAGACCCGCGACGTCGTCGAGGCCATGCAAGCGGATGCCGGCACGCCCTTCTCCGAGCTGCGCGTCGACGGGGGCATGGCGCGCAACGACTTCTTCCTACAGCTTCAGGCCGATCTCCTCGGGATCCCGGTGGCGCGCACCGCCATCACCGAGACCACGGCGCTCGGGACGGCCTATCTCGCCGGGCTCGCCACGGGGTTGTTCGAGACCACAGAGGCGATCGCGGTGGGCTGGCGCCCCGAGCGGCGCTTCGAGCCCGTGATCCCTCAGGACCGGCGCGATGCGCTCTACGCGGAATGGAAACAAGCGGTCGCTCGGGCGCGCCTCAGGCGCGATCACCTGGAACTTCACTGAGCTGATCTAACTGCCGCAAGGATCGGGGATGTGCCTGGGCCTGGACGAGGATCGCATTGGTCGGTGAAGTACCCAGGTCGGAGCGGTGATACGCCACAATGAATAAGGCGATATGGATAGTCGTGGCGATCGCCACGCTCATCGCCGTGGCTACGCTCGTCTTCCTTTACGGGCGCATACCTCCGTTGCCGGAAACGGAAGGCACTGCGGCGCCTCAGCCGTCAGCGCCCGCACCACCAGCCGCTGAACCGCCAGCCGCTGAGCCGGACATCCGCTATCCCATCCCGGCGCCCGAGGTAACGGAGCCGCCGCCGCCGCTGCCCGCGCTCGAGGAGAGCGACGGGGCCATACGGGACTCGCTGGCGCAGAGCTTCGGCGAGACGCATGTCGAGGCCTTCCTGATCCCGACCCAGATCATTCGGCATTTCGTCGCGACGATAGACAGCCTGGACCGTGACCCCGTGCCGCTGCACTTCCGCCCGATTAAGCATGTCCCCGGGCTCTCAGTGGTCAAGACCGAGGGCGACAGGATCTCGCTGAGTCCGGATAACGCGAAACGCTATGCGCCGTTCATCTCGGCGCTGCGGGCAGCGGGCGCCAAACCGTTCGCGGATCTGTACCTGCGCTACTACCCGCTCTTTCAGAAGGCCTACGAAGACCTTGGTTATCCGGAGCGCTACTTCAACGACCGCCTGATCGACGTCATGGACTATCTGCTGGCGGCGCCCGAGATCGAAGGCCCCATAGAGCTGGTCCAGCCCAAGGTGCTCTACCAGTTTGCGGATCCCGAGCTCGAAAAGCGCTCGTGGGGCCAGAAGGCGCTGATCCGTATGGGACCGGCGAACGCGGCGGCGGTTAAAGAAAAGCTGCGTGAGATCCGAGACTTGATTGCGGTCAAGGCCGAGACGCCGTGAACACTTGGTGGGAGCAATGCACAGGTCATTAAGGTCATTGCAACGCTGGCGGGGCTAGGGATTTTCCGGTAGGGGTTCCTCACCCGGCCCCGCGCCGCCTGTGATCCCATACCGCCATCAAGGCCGGCAGGAGGATGATCGAGGACACGACGGCGTAGCTCAGGGACAGGGTGATCAAGATCCCCATGTGGGCCATGCCCGGGTGGCGCGCGATCGCAAGCGTGCCGAAGGACACGATGGCCGCGAGCGCGCTGAACAGGACCGCCACCGGTGTGCTGCCGCGGAACAGTTGCACGACGTCGCCGCCGGTGCGTTTGCGCATGACGAGATAGATCCCGTAGGCGTTGGCGAGCCCGATGAGGAGGGGGAGGGCGATGATGTTGGCGAGATTGAAGGGGAGCGAGAAGGCCACCGAGCTGCCCACGGTCAGGATGAGGGCGAGGACCAGGGGCACGAAGGCCATAAAGGCGAACACCAGGCTGCGCAGGACCACGAGCATCAGGACCCCGGTGGCGATGAGGCCGAGGCTCGTGGCGATGAGACAGGCCTCGATCACCGCATACCCGCCTTCGAGGAGCGCGACCGGTGAGCCGGTGGCGTGGGGGGCCACGGAGCGCACGGCCGCGACGAAGTCCCGCAGCGCCTGGCGATCGCTGAGATCGGCCTTGGGAAAGACCTCGATGCGCGCCCGCCCGTCCGCGGCCAGGTAGCGTTCCCGGAGCTCGGCGGGCAGGTCCTCCAGGGTGATCGGGCCCGCCGACAATAGCTGGCGGAGCCGGCTCAACACCGCGGGGAAGTCCCCGATCACGAGGGGCTCGATCGCCCGGAGCCGGTCGCGGTCCCAGTCCGCGCCGGCACGCAGCCCCGAGAGTGCTTCGCCCAACCGGCCCAGGCTCGCGGCAAAGGCCGCATCCTCGGCCTTGGTCTTGGTCTGGAGCTCCGCGATCTTGGACTGAAACGACTCGAGCACCGCTATCGTCTCTTCCGGCGGGGGCGCCTCGTGCGGACCACTATCCACGACGAGCGGCGCCAGCACCAGCTTCATGTCCGCGATGATCTCGAGCTTCTGCTCCTGGTCCTCGGGGATATAGCTCGCCAAGGTCACGGCCTTGTCGACCGCGCGCAGCGCCTCGAGGCGCGTGGCGAGCGCCTGCGCCGCCTCCAGGTCCGGTTCCAGGATCTGAATGGTGTAGGGGCTGGTGTCGGGGTCGCGCAAGAGGTCCTTGAAGGTCGCGACCGCCTCGGTGGTCGGGTCACGCAGGTTCAGGGGATCGAAGTCGAACTCCACCTTGGGGGCGAGGCTCAAGGCCCCGAGCGTGAGCGCCAGGATCCCCAGGAGCACGGCGCGCCGGTGCACCACCAGCGGCCTGCCGAGCCCGGCCAGCGGGTTCGGGCGGTGCCCTTTATATACCGCACGCAGGGGCAACACCGCGATGAGCGCCGGCAGCACGGTGAGCGACGAGAACAGCGCGATCCCCATGCCCATGGCGGCGATGATCCCGAGCTCGGCGAGGCCGCGGTAGCTCGTCGGCGCGAACGCCACGAAGCTCACCGCGGCCGCGACGGCGGCGACCGCCAGGGCCCCACCGACGCCGGCGCTGGCATCCCTCAGGGCCTCGACCGCGGTCTCGTCCTCGCGGTCGAACTCCTCGCGATAACGCATCGCGAACTGGATGCTGAAATCTACTCCCATCCCGATGAAGAGCACGGCGAAGTTGACGGAGATGAGGTTGAGCGCGCCGATCACGAAGCACGCCGCGGCGGCGGTCCAGACGAGGCCGACGACCAGGGTCACCAGGATGCACACGACCATGCGCGGTGAGCGCAGGCCGAGGAACAGCGTCAGGCACACGAGCCCGAACGAGAGCCCGGTGGTGAGCCGGGCGTCCTCGGAGACATTGGCGAGCTCCTCGCTCTGCATGGCCACCGAGCCGGTGAGCCGGACGCGCGCCCGGTGGCGCTCGACCTCCGGATCGGCCGCGAGGGTGTGCAGGTAGTCGAGCGCCCTGCGGGCGGGCTCGAGGCGGGTGAAATCGAGGCGTGGCCGTACCAGGATGAAGCTCTGTCTGGGGACGCCGGCAGGTCGTGATTCGGACAGCCAGGCCTCGCGCCAGGACACCGGCCGCGCGGCCTCCGGCGGCGACTGGATGGCCTGGCTGATGCGGTCCAGGACCTTCTGGAGGATCGCCCGCGTGTCGCGGCTCAGGTCCTCGCCGAAGGCCCGGCCCAGCATGGTGAAGAGGCCGCGCAGGCTCGGGTCCTCGGCCATCGTGCCGAGGAAGGGTTCCGCTTCGGCGAAACGCTCATCCAGGTCCCACAGCGCGTCGCGATCCAGGTACAGGAGCCCGTGCTGCGCGAAGAACGGACCGCCGCCCGGCTGATAGACGGACTCGACCACCTCCCGGTTCAGCCGGATGCGTTCCGCCAGGGCATCCGCCACATCGCCGGCCTCGGCCGGGGTTTCGGCCTCGACCACCACCACGATGTTGTCGGCGAGCTGCGGAAAGGCCTTCTCCAGCTCGCGCTCCATCTGGCGGAACGGGAGGTTCGGGTCCAGCATCTCGGCGGTGTTTGAGTTGAGCGCGAGATGGGTCTTGGTGTAGTAGAAAAGGCCGCCGGTGAGCAGCAGGATGGCGGGGAGGAGGAGCGGCGCGGTGCGCGCCGAGGTCTCGACGAGCCGTACCCCCGCGGACACGAACACACCCCTCAGGGCCCTCAGGATCGGGCTCATGCGCTCCCCCCCTCGCTCAAAGCCCGGTATGTTACGTGCTCAGCGCGGCATTGCGAAGGCGGGTGCTCTCAGGTCAACCGGGTTCGATCGTGCACGGCCCCCGGCGCACGATCCAGTCGCTCTCGTCTCTTTCCTCGCGCTCGCGGGCGAGCTGTCGCGCCAGGTCCTTGAGCCGCGCCGCGATGCGCTCGCGCTGGTAATGGTCGGTGGTTCGGGAACGCTGGGCGAAGCGCAGTTGTTCGCAGGCCAGCTCCGTCTCCCCCGAGAGGAAACGTAGCTCGGCCATGGCGATCTGGGCCTCGACCGCCGCGCCGGCCTTGCCTTCGGCCTCCGCCAGCAGGCGGTAATAGGTGAGATCGCGTTCGTGATCCCGGGCATAATCGCCCAGCACCTTGAGCGCATCGCGGGGTTTGCCGGCCGCCACCAGTGCCTCGACATAGCCGAGGACGGCCGGCCGGTAACCGGGATAAAGGCCCAACAGGTTGCGATAGACTTCCAGGCCCGCCGGGGTGCGGCCCGCGGCGAGGTCGAGGCGCGCCGCGGCCAGGAGATACGCCGGCTGCTCGCCATCGGCCCGCAAGAGCGCCTGGATCTCCGAGCGCGCCTTGTCGTACTGGGCGGCCTTGGTGAGCGCCAGGGCGTAGCCGTAACGGGCCGCCTGTGCCGCGCCGGTCGTCTGCTCCTTGCTCCGGGTCGCGAAATACTCGACGGCGGCCAGAGGCCGTTGTACGGCCGATACCTGAAGCTTGGCGCGCATGAGATAAAACCCCATGCTGTCCTGGTAGTTCCCGCGCGGGAGCTGGTCGGCGCGGCTGCGGGCGTCGGAGATGCGGGACACCGTCACCGGATGGGTACGCAGGAATTCCGGTAACTCGGCATTTTCGCTCAGGCGGTTGGCGCGCTGCAGGCGCTCGAAGAAGGCCGGGATGCCCATGGGGTCGAAGCCGGTGCGGACCAAGGTCTGCATCCCGACGCGGTCGGCCTCTTCCTCGTTGGCGCGCGTGAAGTCGATGCGATTCTGGACGCTCCCGGCGGAGATCGCCGCCAAGGCGGCCTGTCCGGCCTCGGGGTTCTGCGTGCCGAGCAGGATCGCGCCCAGCATGGCCGCCGCCACCGGGATGCTGAGCTGGGAAGCGCGCTCGAAGCTGCGCGCCATGTGGCGCTGGGTGACGTGCGCGATCTCGTGCGCCAGTACCCCGGCCAGCTCCGCCTCGGCCTGGGTTTGCAGGAATAGACCGCTGTGGATCCCGATGAACCCACCGGGGGCCGCGAAGGCGTTGATGGCCGGGTCATCGACCAGGAAGAACGTGAACGGGTGTTGTGCGCGGTGATCGCTCTGGGTCACGAGGCGCGTGCCCAGCGATCCCACGTAGGCCTCGATCTCGGGGTCCTCGATAAGGTCGGCGTGAGCACGCAGGTGGCGCAGCAGGTCTTCGCCGAGACGCCGCTCCTGCTCGGGTGAGATGACCCCGCCCGCGGAATCGCCGAAATCCGGTAGGTCCTGTGCCGTGGCAGGCTGGGCCAGAAAGAGGTCCATGACCAGGCAGCCCGCGCAGAGGAGCGAGGGGCGGCGGTGAAGGGGGTGGAGAGTCAAGGGTCTCGTTCTGCTGCGCGGCCTAGCTCTGATGGACGATGGCCTCGCGGGTGCCCGACAAAGGCTTGTAGACTTGAGGCCGGATGTCAAGTTCCGGTTTCTTGCTCAGGGGGCGCTTGGCCTCGGCCGGTGCAGCGGGTAGTATCGCACTCCGGCGAGGAGGAGTCAGGCCGCGCCAGGGACCGGGCCATGAGGATCCCGAGATGACGGCGAGAAACGCGTTCTATGCACAATCGGGCGGTGTGACGGCGGTGATCAACGCCACCGCCTGCGGGCTCATCGAGACGGCCCGCAGCCACCCGGACAAAATCGGCGCCGTGTATGCCGGGCGGCACGGGATCATCGGTGCGCTGACCGAGGACCTCATCGACACCAGCCGCGAGTCGCCCGATGCGATCGCCGCCTTGCGCCATACCCCGGCCGGCGCTTTCGGTTCCTGTCGCTACAAGCTCAAGGGCCTCGAGCAGAACCGCGCCGAATACGAGCGCCTCATCGATGTCTTCAGGGCGCACGACATCGGATATTTCTTTTACAACGGTGGGGGGGACTCCCAGGATACCTCTTGGAAGATCACCCAGATGGCACAGTCCGTCTCTTATCCCCTCACCTGCATCGGGATCCCGAAGACCGTGGACAACGACCTCCCCATCACCGACACCTGTCCGGGCTTCGGCTCGGTCGCCAAGTACGTGGCGGTATCGGTGCGCGAGGCGGCCTTCGATGTCGCCTCCATGGCCAAGACCTCGACCAAGGTCTTCATCATGGAGGTGATGGGCCGGCATGCGGGCTGGATCGCGGCCGCCGGCGGGCTGGCGCAGGAGCACCCCGGCGACGCCCCGCACCTCATCCTGTTCCCGGAAATCCCCTTTGATGAGCCGCGTTTCCTCGAGCGCGTCAAGGAGGCGGTCGACCGCGAGGGTTACTGCGTGATCGTGGCCTCCGAGGGCATCAAGAACGCCGCCGGAGAGTTCCTGTCCGAGGCCGGCACCCGCGACGCCTTCGGTCATGCGCAACTGGGCGGGGTGGCCCCGGTCCTGGCGCGCATCGTCAAAGAGGCCCTGGGTTACAAATACCACTGGGCGGTGGCCGATTATCTCCAGCGCGCCGCACGCCACATCGCCTCCAAGACCGATGTCGAGCAGGCCTATGCGCTCGGGCGCGCCGCGGTGGAGCTCGCCATCGCGGGCAAGAACGCCGTCATGCCGATCATCATCCGCAAGAGCGACAGCCCCTATGTCTGGGCGATCGGCGAGGCGCACCTTTCCGAGGTGGCCAATGTCGAGAAGAAGATGCCGCGCGAGTACATCGGCGAGGACGGCTATGGGATCACAGCCGCCTGCCGGCGGTATCTGGCGCCGCTCATCCAGGGCGAGGACTATCCGCCCTACGAAAACGGCCTGCCGCGCTATGTGCACTTGAAGAACGAGGCGGTGCCGAAGCGCCTGACGGCCGCGTTTCAGCCCGCTAAGTAACGCCGGAGACAAAACGGGCGAAAAAACGAGGGGGTTTGCCTCGATCGAGAACACGTCATAGTTGATGTCGTCGGTATGCGGTCGCCGATCGCCGGCGGTAAGGCCGATCGGTGATTCCGCGAATACTTCACAGTTTCGGGTCTGGCCACCCACTTCACTCTTAGTTCTTCGATGCCTTACGCGGGTCGTCCGCCGGGTTGACGTAGTTGATCTCGAACGGACCCATTCCGGATACCTGAATCACGGTCTCGCCCTTCGCCCAGACGAAGTGTCGCACCGCCTTAGGCGTCACCGCGTATGACCCGACCGGCAACTCACGGCCCGCCGCCGTGTCGAATCTCTCCCCTAACCCCATCCCAAACGTACCCTGGAGGACGACGATCCTCTCGTCCGTCGGATGCCAATGCGGCGGGACTCTGTAGCCGTCCGGTAACTTCGCCCGGATGGTGAACGGCGCCCCGGCTTTCGACCGATCACCCTCTAAGGCGGCCATCTGTGCGCCGGGGGGGAGCGAGGGCGGGGCCGGCCCCCACTTGACCTGATCGGGAGTGACGACCAGATGGGCTGCGGGCGTGCCAGTAGAGGCGGAGCCATCCTTTCCCTCTTGACAGGGTTGAGCAAGACCCAGTGAGGCTGCTGTCAGCAGAGCGAGAATTAGGAGGCTCAGTTGATACTTTCTCATAGCTTTGCTTCCTCCTTAGCAGATGCATTGCGGGATCGAGTGGTGTTATTATGCTACATCTGAGGCGCTCGGGATGAACACCCCCGCTTCTCGCTACCAGCCCTCGCCAAGACCCATGCCCTCAAAGCCGCCCCCACTCGACTACCCCGGCCACTTCGAGGTGCGCTACGTGAGCTTCAACGGGGGCATCCGTTGGAAGCGAGATTGGGTCAACGTCAGCATCGTGTGCGCCGGGGAGTACGTAGGGCTCGAGGAGATCGATAACGGTGTCTGGAACGTCTACTTTGGCCCTCTCAAACTCGGTCGCTTGCTCGAAGAACACATGCGGATCGAAGGTGCCAATGGAAAGCTCAAGCGCAGAAATCCAAAGCCCCCTCAAGGCTATGAGCGCCCGGAGAAACCACTCGCACCTTAAAGGGCCTTGTGGACAACCTCCCTGTTGCCCACATACCCACAGCCCTGTAATCTATCGAGATCAACAAAAGAGCCCCCAAGGAGGTACTGGAATCGATATAAAAGTGTAACCCATGTCCTCGGACTTTTTTGTTACCTATGTCCCCGACCGTTCACACAATCCCCTGATCCTCCGCTCTTTCGGTTGCGCAAACAAAGTAGGGTCCCTTCCCTCGTCCGGGGTTATGTTGTCCCGCGAACTCGAACGGTACTATGAACCCCTCCGACTCCCGCCTGCGGTCGCGGCGCTTTCGTTTCCTTATACGCCGCGATCGGTGGTTCTCCCCACCCCCGCAGACGGGTCGGAAGCCAAGGGCAGTAAATCTTCGAGAGCATGCCGACCCTGCTACCCCGGGAGTCGATGAGTGCCACTTCCGTTATTCCAGCACCCTTCCACGGCCTTCCCCTTCTGACCACAGGGTCGGCTTCTCCGGTTCGTTTACGAGGCTACTCATAGGTTCACTTGCGTTACGGCACGCTCTCTTGCTGTTTGGAAACTCACGACCCCGCGTTACCGCGACGCCGCTTCCTCATGCTACCGGGGCGTACGGACAACTCTCCGGACGGGACTTCAACCCGCTAGACTCACTGCTGTTACTGTGAACGGCCAGGCTCGAATATAGTCGAGCTGGAATATATCGAGCCCGGGCCCCATGGATCCCGGGCCGTTTACATGTTCTACCATTGCTGAGCACCTCACTGCCCTACACTAATTTATCGGGGGGCAGCGTCTCACCTAGATTGGCACAGAGGAAGGTCCCGTGTCCGAAATGCGACTACCATGCATCCAGTGTTCGGTTCACGACTAACGCAGAGACTTGCCCGGTTATCCCTGGCCGGCATGACGCCCCTGCGGCCTCGATGTCAGCACTTTGCGGCGCGGAGCTTGGCGA